>NC_009921.1:7051868-7373564 GCF_000018005.1 Parafrankia sp. EAN1pec | reverse complement strand
CGGCATCGGCGCCGACGCGGCCCCGCCCGGGACCAACGTGGCGACGCCGGTGTTCGACGGTGCCCGCGAGGAGGAGATCACCGGCCTGCTCGACGCCACCCTGCCCAACCGGGACGGTCAGCAGATGATCGGTTCCTCCGGCAAGGCCGAGCTGTACGACGGCCGCACCGGAGAGCCGTACCCGTACCCCGTGGCGGTTGGCTACATCTACATCCTCAAGCTCCTGCACCTGGTCGACGACAAGATCCACGCCCGGTCGACCGGCCCCTACTCGATGATCACGCAGCAGCCGCTCGGTGGCAAGGCCCAGTTCGGTGGCCAGCGGTTCGGTGAGATGGAGGTGTGGGCGCTCGAGGCGTACGGCGCCGCCTACGCCCTGCAGGAACTCCTCACGATCAAGTCGGACGACGTTGTCGGCCGAGTGAAGGTCTATGAGGCGATCGTCAAGGGCGAGAACATCCCGGAACCCGGTATCCCGGAGTCGTTCAAGGTCCTCATCAAGGAGATGCAGTCGCTGTGCCTCAACGTCGAGGTGCTCTCCAGCGACGGTGTCTCGATCGAGATGCGGGACACCGACGAGGACGTCTTCCGCGCGGCGGAGGAGCTCGGAATCGACCTGTCACGGCGCGAGCCCAGCAGCGTCGAAGAGGTCTGACGTGACGGGGGGCCCGCCTGGCGGATGCGCCGACCGGCTCCGGCCGGTCACGGCGGGCCCCCGCCCCCGTCCACTCGTGCCACCCGGGTAGGAGCCCACAGGCCCCGGCCCGGGGGCCCCGGCAGCGTCCCGACTGAGAAAGAGAGAGCAGGCGACAGTCTTGCTGGACGTCAACTTCTTCGACGAGCTGCGCATCGGCCTGGCCACCGCGGACGACATCCGCCAGTGGTCGTTCGGTGAGGTCAAGAAGCCGGAGACGATCAACTACCGCACCCTCAAGCCGGAAAAGGACGGGCTCTTCTGCGAGAAGATCTTCGGTCCGACCCGGGACTGGGAGTGCTACTGCGGGAAGTACAAGCGGGTCCGGTTCAAGGGCATCATCTGTGAGCGCTGTGGCGTCGAGGTCACGCGCGCCAAGGTGCGCCGCGAGCGGATGGGCCACATCGAGCTCGCCGCCCCCGTCACCCACATCTGGTACTTCAAGGGCGTGCCGAGCCGTCTCGGCTACCTGCTCGATCTGGCGCCGAAGGACCTCGAGAAGGTCATCTACTTCGCCGCCTACATGATCACAAAGGTCGACATCGACTCCCGGCACCGCGACCTGCCGACCCTCGAGGCCCGCATCGGTGTCGAGAAGCAGCAGCTCGAGGACAAGAAGAACGCCGACGTCGAGACCCGCCAGCGCAAGCTGGAGGAGGACCTCGCGCAGCTCGAGGCCGAAGGCGCCAAGGGCGACGCCCGCCGCAAGGTGCGCGAGTCGGCCGAGCGCGAGATGCGCCAGATCCGTGACCGCTCCCAGCGCAAGATCGACGACCTCGACCGGGTCTTCGATCGGTTCAAGAACATGAAGGTCCAGGACCTCGAGCCGGATGAGCTGCTCTTCCGCGAGCTGCGCGACCGGTTCGGCCAGTACTTCGAGGGCGGCATGGGCGCCGAGGCGCTGCAGCACCGGCTCGCCGACTTCGATCTGGCCGCCGAGGCGGAGTCGCTGCGCGAGACCATCCGCAGCGGCAAGGGGCAGAAGAAGGCCCGCGCGCTCAAGCGGCTCAAGGTCGTGTCGGCGTTCCTGAACACCCGCAACTCCCCGATGGGGATGGTGCTCGACTGCGTTCCGGTGATCCCGCCGGACCTGCGGCCGATGGTCCAGCTCGACGGTGGCCGGTTCGCCACCTCCGACCTGAACGACCTGTACCGCCGGGTGATCAACCGGAACAACCGGCTCAAGCGGCTGCTCGACCTCGGCGCGCCCGAGATCATCGTCAACAACGAGAAGCGGATGCTGCAGGAGGCCGTCGACGCGTTGTTCGACAACGGCCGCCGCGGCCGGCCCGTCACCGGGCCCGGCAACCGTCCGCTCAAGTCGCTGTCCGACATGCTCAAGGGCAAGCAGGGCCGGTTCCGCCAGAACCTGCTCGGCAAGCGCGTCGACTACTCGGGCCGTTCGGTCATCGTGGTCGGCCCGCAGCTCAAGCTGCACCAGTGCGGCCTGCCCAAGCAGATGGCGCTCGAGCTGTTCAAGCCGTTCGTGATGAAGCGCCTGGTCGACCTCAACCACGCGCAGAACATCAAGTCGGCCAAGCGCATGGTAGAGCGGGCCCGCCCGGTCGTGTGGGACGTCCTCGAAGAGGTCATCACCGAGCACCCCGTGCTGCTCAACCGGGCGCCGACCCTGCACCGCCTCGGCATCCAGGCCTTCGAGCCGCAGCTGGTCGAGGGCAAGGCCATCCAGATCCACCCGCTGGTCTGCACCGCGTTCAACGCGGACTTCGACGGCGACCAGATGGCGGTGCACCTGCCGCTGTCCGCCGAGGCGCAGGCCGAGGCCCGGATCCTGATGCTGTCGAGCAACAACATCCTGTCGCCGGCGTCGGGCCGTCCGCTGGCCATGCCCAGCCTCGACATGGTCACCGGGGTGTTCCACCTGTCCCGGGTGTCCGAGGGTGCGATCGGCGAGGGCCGGTTCTTCTCCAGTGTCGCCGAGGCCCAGATGGCCTTCGACGCGCGGGAGATCCACCTGCAGGCCCGCATCCAGGTGCGGCTGCGGGAGAGCACGCCCCCCGCCGAGTGGGCGCCGCCCGCCGACTGGCTGCCGGGTGACCCGTTCACCCTGGAGACCACGTTCGGGCGCTGCCTGCTCAACGAGGCGCTGCCGGAGGGCTACCCCTTCATCAACGCCCAGCTGAACAAGAAGGCGCAGGCGGCGATCGTCAACGACCTCGCCGAGCGGTACCCGAAGATCCAGGTCGCGGCGACGCTGGACGCCCTCAAGAGCGCCGGTTTCTACTGGGCCACCCGGTCCGGTGTGACGGTCGCGATCGAGGACGTCGTGGCTCCGCCGAACAAGGCCCAGATCCTCGACGAGTACGAGCAGCGGGCCGAGCGGGTCGAGAAGCAGTTCGGCCGCGGTTTCCTCTCCGACGAGGAGCGCCGCAGCGAGCTGGTGCAGATCTGGACCGAGGCGACGAACAAGATCGCCGAGGCCATGGAGGCGAACTTCCCGGAGACCAACCCGGTCTACACGCTGGTCAACTCCGGGGCCGCCGGAAACATGATGCAGATCCGGCAGCTCGCCGGCATGCGCGGACTGGTCTCCAACCCCAAGGGTGAGATCATCCCGCGGCCGATCAAGGCGAACTTCCGCGAGGGCCTCACCGTCGTCGAGTACTTCATCTCCACGCACGGTGCCCGTAAGGGTCTCGCCGACACCGCCCTGCGGACCGCCGACTCGGGCTACCTGACCCGTCGTCTGGTGGACGTCAGCCAGGACGTCATCGTCCGCGAGGAGGACTGCGGCACCGAGCGCGGCATCCTGACCCGGATCGCCCGCAAGGGACCGGACGGGGTGCTGGTGCGCGACCGCTACGCGGAGACCTCCGCGTACGCCCGCTCGCTCGCCTCCGACGCCGTGGACGCCCAGGGTGAGGTCGTCGTCCCGGCCGGCGCCGACGCCGGCGACGTGGTCATCGGCCAGATCATCGAGGCCGGGATCGAGTCGGTGCGGGTGCGCTCGGCGCTCACCTGCGAGTCGCGGATGGGTGTCTGCGCGCACTGCTACGGCCGCTCGCTGGCCACCGGCAAGCTGGTGGACGTCGGTGAGGCCGTCGGCATCGTCGCCGCCCAGTCCATCGGTGAGCCGGGAACCCAGCTCACGATGCGTACCTTCCACAGCGGTGGCGTCGCCGGTGACGACATCACCCAGGGTCTGCCGCGTGTCGTCGAGCTGTTCGAGGCCCGTAGCCCCAAGGGCAAGGCCCCGATCAGCGAGGTGACCGGCCGGGTCAAGATCGAGGAGACGGAGAAGACCTTCAAGGTCGTCATCGTCCCCGACGACGGCAGCGAGGAGATCGCCTACCCGGTCTCCCGCCGCTCCCGGCTGCGGGTCCGCGAGGGCGAGCGGGTCGAGGTCGGCGCCCAGCTGATCGACGGCGCCGTCGACCCGCACGAGGTGCTGCGCATCCTCGGCCCGCGCCAGGTCCAGCTCCACCTGGTCGACCAGGTCCAGGAGGTGTACCGGTCGCAGGGTGTGTCGATCCACGACAAGCACATCGAGATCATCATCCGCCAGATGCTCAAGCGGGTGAACGTGCTCGAGTCGGGGGAGACCACACTGCTGCCGGGTGAGCTCGTCGAGCGCGCCCGCTTCGAGGGCGAGAACCGGCGCGTGGTGGAGATCGGCGGCCAGCCGGCCTCGGCCCGCCCGGTGCTCATGGGCATCACCAAGGCCTCGCTGGCCACCGAGTCGTGGCTGTCGGCGGCGTCCTTCCAGGAGACCACCCGGGTGCTCACCGACGCGGCGATCAACGCCCGCTCGGACTCGCTGGTCGGCCTCAAGGAGAACGTCATCATCGGAAAGCTCATCCCGGCGGGTACCGGCATCTCCCGGTACCGCAACATCCGGGTGGAGCCGACCGACGAGGCGCGCGCGGCGATGTACTCGGTCAGCGGCTACGAGGACGGCGCCTCGGTCGAGTACGGCGCCTTCGGTGCCGGATCCGGCCAGGCCGTCCCGCTGGACGAGTTCGACTACCGCAGCTCGGGCGACTACCGCTGAGCCAGCGCGCCTGACTCCGGTGCCGGGCGACCGCGGCAGTGACCGCGCTCGTCCGGCACTCGGTGCCAGGCCTGGTGTCTGACGGCCGGGCGCTCGTCGCCTGGCGTCAGGCGCCCGGTGTCGGGTGTCGGCTCGGGCGTCCGACTCTGTGACCGGGACGGCCCGGTGAACCGTGCAGGTACGCGGTTCACCGGGCCGTTCGGCGTTTGCGGCGGCCGGCGCCACCGACCGCCGTCAGCCGCCGTCAGCCGCCGCCGTGCCCGGACCTGAGTCCGGGACCCGCGGTCGGGCCCGCTGCCGGCGTGGTGGCCGTGACAGGCCCGAAGGCGGCCTCGCGCAGTTCGCCGTAGACCCGGACAAGGTCGGGTAGCTGGTAGTGCGCGTTCAGCCCACTGGGGTTCGGTAGCAGCCACACCCCGGCGGGACCGATGCGCTCCGGCTGTCGACCGACCTTCGCCGTCCGCCGCCCGAAGCCGATGCGGTACGCGGCGAGCCCGAGAAAGGCGACCCATTCCGGGCGGATCCGTTCGACAAGCTCGATGAGTACCGGCACACCGGCCCTGATTTCGTCGTCAGCGATCTCATCGGCGCGAGCGGTCGAGCGGTGCACCAGATTCGTGATTCCGATGCCCCGGGCGCGTAGGTGCTCGGTCTCGGACGGATGCAGCCGGCGCCCGGTGAACCCGGCGAAGTGCAGGACCGGCCAGAGCCGATTGCTGGGCGTCCCGAAATGGAATCCGGTGGCGCCGGACTCCAGGGACGGATTGATACCGCACAGCAGCACCCGGGTCTCCGGACCGACGAGGTCCGGAACGGTCTTCCCGTAGGCCGCGAGAAGCTCCGCGCGGTCCGGTCGGGGCCGCCGCGGCGGCTTCGGTGACCTCAGCGCCGCCGGCCCGGCTACAGGCGTGTCGGCGGCCTCCGGTGCCGGGGCGGCTACGGGCCTGTCCGTGGCTTCCTGCGCGGGGGCGGCTTCTTGCGCCGGCGCGGCTTCCATTCCCGGCGTCGCAGCTTCTGATGGCAGCGTGGGGCCCGTCGACAGGGTGAGTGTCTGCGGCAGCGTGTCTTCTGGTGTCTGGTCGGCCGGGGACGGCTGGTCCGGCGCGGTGCCCTGGCTGGGCGGTCTGGTGCTGGCCATCCTGGCATCCTCGTTTGTCGCCGCCCCTGCGAATCATCCACCCCCACCCGAATCCCATTGCTGGCGGCAGCCCGCCGTAGATCAGGGCGCTCCGCGCCGGCCCGCGAGATGTGTGGCGGGGCCGAGGCGGCGGCCAGGTGGTCGATGCCGTCTCGGGTCGAGCCCCGGCCCCAGCTCCGCGTCCTGAGTCCCGGTCCCCGTCCTGGGCCCTGGGTTTGGTCCTCGGTGCCTGGCTTCCCGGTCTCGGGGCCTTGGGCGGAGGAATTGGTGGATGCCTTTCGGCCGGGCGTTCGTGGAGGCCGGAGGGGTCGGCGGTAGGGTTCGCAGTGGCTGTTCTCCCGGTGGGAGGATGGTTGTGTCGGTACCGGTCCGGCGGGTTGGCGGATACCGGTCCGTCCGTGGAGCGCGCAACGGCCAGGCGCAGGCAGGACGTCCGTCGTCCGGTCGCGCCTGTCGTGGTCGTCGGGTGATACCCCGTTCGACACTTGACGTGGGCGTGGAGTAGTGTTGGCGCCTGTGGCCGGAGTCCACGTGGCTCTGGCGTGTGTCCTGCGCCCAGACGTGGCGCCGTGGCGCCGAGAACCGACCGCTCAGGTCAGGTACTCAGGCCGCCGTCGGTGACAGTCGGGTTCGGTCCGGCTCAGGGTTAGACGAGCAGAGTCGGGCGGGTAGGCGCGCTCCTTCTGGGACGTATCGGACTTCCGGTACTTACAGAGGGCGCGACACGCCCGACCGCGTGGGTCGGGAACGGATACTCCGGCGCTCACGCTCCGTGCCATCCAGGCGAGGAGCGGCACCGCGACACAGCAGGCAGACAGGCCGGCCATCCGGGATGGCTGCCGGCGAGTACGACGAGGCACGAAGGAACGGGAGCGGCGTTGCCCACGATCCAGCAGCTGGTCCGCAAGGGCCGGCAGGACAAGGTCGAGAAGACCAAGACCCCGGCACTCAAGGGGAGCCCGCAGCGTCGTGGCGTGTGCACCCGCGTCTACACGACCACCCCCAAGAAGCCGAACTCGGCGCTGCGCAAGGTGGCACGCGTCCGGCTGAACAGCGGGATCGAGGTCACGGCCTACATCCCCGGGGTCGGTCACAACCTGCAGGAGCACTCGATCGTCCTGGTGCGTGGTGGCCGTGTGAAGGACCTCCCGGGCGTTCGCTACAAGATTGTCCGGGGCGCTCTCGACACGCAGGGCGTCCGTAACCGGAAGCAGGCTCGCAGCCGCTACGGCGCGAAGAAGGAGAAGGGCTAATGCCGCGCAAGGGGCCCGCGCCCAAGCACCCCGTCGTCGTCGATCCGGTCTACGGCTCGCCGCTGGTGACCGCTCTGGTCAACAAGGTGCTGCTGAGCGGCAAGAAGTCGGTCGCGGAGCGCATCGTGTACGGCGCGCTCGAGGGCGCCAAGAACAAGACCGGCAACGACCCGGTCGTCACGCTCAAGCGTGCGCTGGACAACGTCAAGCCCACGCTGGAGGTGCGCAGCCGCCGAGTAGGTGGCGCCACCTACCAGGTGCCGGTCGAGGTCCGCGCGGGCCGCAGCACCACGCTCGCGCTGCGCTGGATCGTCGGGTACTCCCGCGGCCGTCGTGAGAAGACGATGACCGAGCGCCTGATGAACGAGCTGATCGACGCGAGCAACGGCCTCGGCGCGAGCGTGAAGCGCCGGGAGGACACCCACAAGATGGCGGAGTCCAACAAGGCCTTCGCCCACTACCGCTGGTAACTCATCATGGCTGCTGACGCACATGCCGCACTGGCCGCGACCCGGAACATCGGGATCATGGCCCACATCGACGCAGGCAAGACCACGACCACCGAGCGCATCCTCTTCTACACCGGTGTGAACTACAAGATCGGTGAAGTCCACGAGGGTGGCGCCACGATGGACTGGATGGAGCAGGAGCAGGAGCGGGGGATCACCATCACCTCCGCCGCCACCACCTGCTCGTGGCGTGACCACACCATCAACATCATCGACACCCCGGGCCACGTCGACTTCACCGTCGAGGTGGAGCGGTCGCTGCGCGTCCTCGACGGGGCGGTCGCGGTGTTCGACGCCGTCGCCGGCGTCGAGCCGCAGAGCGAGACGGTGTGGAAGCAGGCCGACCGCTACGACGTCCCGCGGATCGCGTTCGTCAACAAGATGGACCGGGTCGGCGCCGAGTTCCACCGCTGCGTCGACATGATGGTCGACCGGCTGGACGCGACGCCCGCCGTCATCCAGCTTCCCTGGGGCGTCGAGGCGGACTTCCGCGGCGTGATCGATCTGATCCGCATGAAGGGCCTGCTCTGGCACACCGAGGACAAGGGCGCCTCGTTCGAGACCGTCGACATCCCGACCGACCACGCTGAGGCCGCGCAGGAATGGCGGGAGAAGCTGGTCGAGACCGTCGCCGAGAACGACGACGAGCTCATGGAGCTCTACCTCGAGGGTGTCGAGCCCACCGAGGAGCAGCTCATGGCGGCTCTGCGGCGGGCCACGGTGGCCAGCAAGATCAACCCGGTGCTCTGTGGTTCCGCGTTCAAGAACAAGGGCGTGCAGCCCATGCTCGACGCGGTCGTGGACTTCCTCCCCTCGCCGACGGACATCGGCTCGGTGACCGGTCACTCGGTCGGCAAGGAGGACACCGAGGTCGTCCGCAGGGCCGACGAGGACGAGCCGTTCTCGGCGCTGGCCTTCAAGATCATGTCGGACCCGTACGTCGGCAAGCTGACCTACATCCGGGTGTACTCCGGCAGGATCACCAGCGGTACCGCGGTGCTCAACTCGACCAAGGACCGCAAGGAGCGCATCGGCCGCATCCTGCAGATGCACGCCAACCACCGGGAGGACCGGGACGGCGTGGGCGCGGGTCAGATCGTGGCCGTGGTGGGCCTGAAGAACACCACCACCGGCGACACGCTGTGTGACCCGAACTCGCCGGTCATCCTCGAGTCGATGATCTTCCCTGCCCCGGTCATCGACGTTGCCATCGAGCCGAAGACGAAGGCTGACCAGCAGAAGCTGGGCACCGCGATCCAGCGGCTCACCGAAGAGGACCCGACCTTCCAGGTCCGCACCGACGAGGAGACCGGTCAGACGGTCATCGCCGGTATGGGTGAGCTGCACCTCGAGGTCTTCGTCGACCGGATGCGCCGCGAGTACGGCGTCGAGGCGAACGTCGGCAAGCCGCAGGTGGCCTACCGCGAGACCATCCGCCGCAAGGTGGAGAAGGTCGACTACACCCACAAGAAGCAGACGGGTGGGTCCGGGCAGTACGCCCGTGTGATCATCGACCTGGAGCCCTCCGGCGGCGACGGCGGCGGCTACGAGTTCGAGAACAAGGTGACCGGCGGACGCATCCCGCGGGAGTTCATCCCGTCGGTGGACGCCGGCTGCCAGGAGGCCATGGAGTTCGGCGTCCTGGCCGGTTACCCGCTCGTCGACGTCAAGGTCACGCTGCGGGACGGCCAGTTCCACGAGGTCGACTCCTCCGAGCTCGCCTTCAAGATCGCCGGTTCCATGGCCTTCAAGGACGCGGCCCGGAAGGCCGACCCGGTCATCCTCGAGCCGATGATGTCGGTCGAGGTCACGACGCCCGAGGACCACATGGGTGACGTGATCGGCGACCTCAACTCGCGGCGTGGGCAGATCCAGGCCATGGACGAGCGGGGCGGTTCCCGGATCGTCAAGGCCCTGGTGCCGCTCTCGGAGATGTTCGGGTACGTCGGCGACCTGCGGTCGAAGACCTCCGGGCGGGCGAGCTACTCGATGCAGTTCGACTCCTACGCCGAAGTCCCGCAGAACGTCGCCAAGGACATCATCGCGAAGGCGAGGGGCGAGTAGCAGGCCCGCCGGGCCGGGCTGCCGGCACCACTGACGACAACACAGCACGACACCACCCGTCCTTGGAGGGACACCAGTGGCGAAGCAGAAGTTCGAGCGGACCAAGCCGCACGTCAACATCGGGACCATCGGTCACATCGACCATGGCAAGACGACGCTGACGGCCGCGATCACGAAGGTCCTGCACGACGCGCACCCGGACCTCAACCCGTTCACGCCGTTCGACCAGATCGACAAGGCGCCGGAGGAGAAGGCCCGCGGGATCACGATCTCGATCGCGCACGTCGAGTACCAGACCGACGCGCGGCACTACGCGCACGTCGACTGCCCCGGGCACGCCGACTACATCAAGAACATGATCACGGGTGCCGCGCAGATGGACGGCGCGATCCTGGTGGTCTCGGCGACCGACGGCCCCATGCCGCAGACGAAGGAGCACGTGCTCCTGGCCCGCCAGGTCGGCGTGCCGTACATCGTCGTGGCGCTGAACAAGGCCGACATGGTCGACGACGAGGAGATCCTCGAGCTCGTCGAGCTCGAGGTCCGGGAGCTCCTGAACACCTACGAGTTCCCCGGCGACGACGTCCCGGTCATCCGCGTCTCCGCGCTCAAGGCGCTGGAGGGCGACAAGGAGTGGGGCGAGAAGCTCCTCGAGCTCATGGCGGCGGTGGACGCGTCCATCCCCGAGCCTGAGCGTGACATCGACCGGCCGTTCCTCATGCCGATCGAGGACGTGTTCACGATCACGGGCCGTGGCACGGTCGTCACGGGTCGTATCGAGCGTGGAATCGTCAAGGTCAACGAGACCGTGGAGATCGTCGGCATCAAGCCGGAGACCACCACGACGACCGTGACCGGCGTCGAGATGTTCCGCAAGCTGCTCGACGAGGGCCAGGCCGGTGACAACGTCGGCCTCCTCCTCCGTGGCATCAAGCGCGAGGACGTCGAGCGCGGCCAGGTCATCGTGAAGCCGAAGTCGATCACCCCCCACACGGTGTTCGAGGCGCGCGTCTACATCCTCAACAAGGACGAGGGTGGCCGGCACACGCCGTTCTTCAAGAACTACCGGCCGCAGTTCTACTTCCGCACCACCGACGTGACCGGCGTCGTGACCCTCCCCGAGGGCACCGAGATGGTCATGCCGGGCGACAACACCGAGATGACGGTCGAGCTCATCCAGCCGATCGCCATGGAGGAGGGCCTGCGGTTCGCCATCCGTGAGGGTGGCCGGACCGTCGGTGCGGGTCAGGTTCTGAAGGTCATCAAGTAGTGGCGGCGGGCGGCGGGTGCCCCACGGGGGCCCGCCGCCCGCTGTTGCTGGCCGGCCACGCCGGGGCGTAACGCTCCGCGTCGCGACCAGGATCGGAAGCTGCCCGCAGGCCGCCCAGCGCGGCTGACGAGGCACCAGACAAGGCGGTACACCCGGCACGAACCCGCACCCGCCGGGCCGCCCGCCCTCTTCGGCGGCGGCCCGCGCCGCGGAGCGGGGAGAGGTCGACGGGGACCCGGTAGTGATACCGGCCGGACGAGACAGACAGGACAGGCGAAGCCCACCATGGCGGCACAGAAGATCCGCATCCGGCTCAAGGCCTATGACCACGAGGTCATCGACAGCTCGGCGCGGAAGATCGTCGAGACCGTGACGCGTACCGGTGCGCAGGTCGCGGGTCCGGTGCCGCTGCCGACGGAGAAGAACGTCTACTGCGTCATCCGGTCGCCGCACAAGTACAAGGACAGCCGCGAGCACTTCGAGATGCGGACGCACAAGCGGCTGATCGACATTCTTGACCCGACGCCGAAGACGGTCGACTCGCTGATGCGCCTCGACCTGCCCGCCGGCGTGGACATCGAGATCAAGCTGTAAGAGGGGCCGGCGCCAGTCATGCTCAACCGCAATTACAGAGGGCTCCTGGGCACCAAGCTCGGGATGACCCAGGTATGGGACGCGAACAACCGCGTCGTGCCGGTCACCGTCATCCAGGCCGGCCCCAACGTCGTGACCCAGGTCAAGACACCCGACTCCGACGGCTACTCGGCCGTCCAGCTCGGCTACGGCGAGATCGACCCGCGTCGGATCAACAAGCCGATGCGTGGCCACTTCGAGACCTCCGGTGCCACTCCCCGGCGGCACCTCGTCGAGCTGCGCACCGCGGATGCCGGCAACTACCGGCCCGGCCAGCAGCTGACCGGTGAGGTGTTCGACGCCGGCCAGGTGGTCGACGTCACCGGCACCTCCAAGGGCAAGGGCTTCGCCGGTGTCATGAAGCGGCACGGCTTCAAGGGCCTGGGCGCCGGTCACGGCGTCGAGCGCAAGCACCGCTCGCCGGGTTCCGTCGGCGGCTGCGCCACTCCGGGGCGGGTCTTCAAGGGCCTGCGGATGGCCGGCCGGATGGGGCACGACCGTGTGACCGTGGCCGGGCTGACCATCCACGCCGTCGACACCGAGCGCGGCTTCCTGCTGATCAAGGGTGCGATTCCCGGCCCCGACGGCGGTCTGGTCTTCGTTCGCAGCGCGGCCAAGCGCCCCGCTCCGGAGCCGGCCGCTCCGGTGGCGGCCGCGGCCGCCGGCACCGGTGAGGAGGCCTCGGCATGAGCCCGACGGCAACGATGACGAAGGAAGCCCCCGCCGAGGCGGACGCGCCGGTGGACCGCACGGTCCCGGTGCACGCCCCCGCGGGCGGCGACGCCGGCAGCGTCGAGCTGCCCGGCGCGGTGTTCGACGTGCCGGTGAACGTGCCGCTGATCCACCAGGTCGTCGTGGCGCAGCTCGCCGCGGCCCGGCAGGGCACGCACTCCACCAAGACCCGCGGCGAGGTCCGTGGCGGTGGGCGCAAGCCGTACCGCCAGAAGGGCACCGGCCGGGCACGGCAGGGCTCGCTGCGCGCGCCGCAGTTCACCGGCGGTGGCATCGTCCACGGCCCGACGCCGCGCAACTACGACCAGCGGACACCCAAGAAGATGAAGGCCGCCGCGCTGCGCGGGGCCCTGTCGGACCGGGCCCGCAACAACCGGCTGCACGTGGTCTCATCGCTGGTCGCCGGTGACACCCCGTCGACCAAGTCGGCTGTGGCCGCGCTGACCAGCCTGGTGGACGCGCGCCGTGTCCTGGTCGTGGCCCTCCGCTCGGACGAGCTGACCTGGCTCAGCCTGCGCAACGTGGCCGAGGTCCACCTGCTCGACCCGGGCCAGCTCAACACCTACGACGTGCTGGTGAGTGACGATGTGGTGTTCACCGAGGGCGCGCTCGCCGCGTACCTCGGTCGCGCCTCCCGTCCGGCGGCTGACACCGGCAGCCTGGCCGGCAGCCCGGCCGGCGAGGAGGAGGACAAGTGATCCCCGACCCGCGAGACATCATTCTCCGGCCGGTCGTCTCCGAGAAGAGCTACGGCCTGCTCGACGAGAACGTCTACACGTTCATCGTTCGCCCCGACGCGAACAAGACCCAGATCAAGCTCGCCGTGCAGAAGATCTTCAACGTGCGGGTCACCCGGGTCAACACGATCAACCGGGCGGGCAAGCGCAAGCGGACCAAGCACGGCTGGGGACACCGCTCGGCCACCAAGCGGGCGCTCGTCAGCCTCGCGCCCGGTGACAGCATTGAGATCTTCGGAGGCCCCGGTGCCTGACACCCGCGTGGGGCGTACCCGGGTGCCGCTCGGCCCGGCGTCGGATCGGAAGTAGAGCATGGGTATTCGTAGGTACAAGCCGACGACGCCGGGGCGTCGTGGCTCGAGCGTCGCGGACTTCGTCGAGATCACGCGTGATCACCCGGAGAAGTCGCTCGTCCGCCCGCTGCACTCCAAGGGCGGCCGCAACGTCCACGGGCGGATCACGACCCGGCACCAGGGCGGCGGTCACAAGCGCGCCTACCGGATCATCGACTTCCGGCGGGACAAGGACGGCGTGCCGGCCAAGGTCGCGCACATCGAGTACGACCCGAACCGCACCGCGCGGATCGCCCTGCTGCACTACGTCGACGGCGAGAAGCGCTACATCCTCGCCCCGGTGAAGCTGCACCAGGGCGACATGGTCAGCTCGGGTGTCGGCGCGGACATCAAGCCGGGCAACGCCCTGCCGCTGCGCAACATCCCGACCGGCACCGTGGTGCACGCCATCGAGCTGCGTCCCGGCGGCGGCGCCAAGATCGCCCGCAGCGCCGGCGCCAGTGTGCAGCTCGTCGCGAAGGACGGCCCGTACGCCCAGCTCCGGATGCCCTCCGGTGAGATCCGCAACGTCGACGTGCGCTGCCGCGCCACCGTCGGCGAGGTCGGCAACGCCGAGCAGAGCAACATCAACTGGGGCAAGGCCGGCCGCATGCGCTGGAAGGGCCGTCGGCCCACCGTGCGTGGTGTCGCGATGAACCCGGTCGACCACCCGCACGGTGGTGGTGAGGGCAAGACCTCCGGTGGCCGCCACCCGGTCAACCCGAAGGGCCGTCCGGAGGGCCGCACCCGCCGCACCAAGAAGTCCAGCGACGCGCTGATCGTCCGGCGCCGCAAGCAGAACAGGCGGCGCTAGTCATGACTCTGCTCGCCCGGCCGCCGGCCAGCCCGAGCCACACCCACCACTGAGCAGGAAGGAGGAGACACAGCCATGCCACGCAGTCTTAAAAAGGGCCCGTTCGTCGACGACCACCTGCTCAAGAAGGTGGACGTACAGAACGAGAAGGGCACCAAGCACGTCATCCGGACCTGGTCTCGTCGTTCGACCGTGATCCCCGACATGCTGGGCCACACGATCGCCGTGCACGACGGGCGCAAGCACGTCCCCGTGTTCATCACCGAGGGAATGGTCGGGCACAAGCTCGGCGAGTTCGCGCCCACGCGCACCTTCCGCGGGCACGTCAAGGAGGACCGGAGGTCACGCCGTGGCTGACGACCTCGTCGACGGCCTGACCCGCGCCGGCCTGCCCGGCGCGAAGGCGACCGCTCGCTACGTGCACACCTCGCCGACCAAGGCCCGTCGGGTCGTCGACCTGGTCCGCGGCCGGTCCGCGAGCGAGGCGCTCGACATCCTCCGGTTCGCCCCACAGGCGGCGAGCACGGATGTCTACAAGGTCGTGGCGAGCGCGGTGGCGAACGCGGAGAACAACCACAACCTCGACCCGGCGACGCTCTGGATCGGCGCCGCCTACGTGGACGAGGGGCCGACGCTCAAGCGCATCCGGCCGCGCGCGCAGGGCCGGGCCTACCGGATCCGCAAGCGCACCAGCCACATCACGGTCGTGGTGGAGAGCCGGGAACCGGTGTCCACTGGCGCCGGCGCCAGGACTACAAGGAGGGCCCGGTAGTGGGGCAGAAGGTAAACCCGCACGGGTTCCGACTTGGCATCACGTCGGAGTTCACCTCCCGCTGGTACGCCGACAAGCAGTACAAGGCGTACGTCGGTGAGGACGTCAAGATCCGCAAGATGATGTCCAAGGGCATGGAGCGGGCAGGCATCAGCCGGGTCGACATCGAGCGCACCCAGGGCCGGCTGCGGGTGGACATCCACACCGCCCGCCCGGGCATCGTGATCGGCCGGCGTGGCGCCGAAGCCGACCGCATCCGCGGTGACCTCGAGAAGCTGACCGGCAAGCAGGTGCAGCTCAACATCCTCGAGGTGAAGAACCCCGAGATCGACGCGCAGCTCGTGGCACAGGGCGTCGCCGAGCAGCTCTCCAGCCGGGTCAGCTTCCGCCGCGCGATGCGTAAGGCGATGCAGTCCGCGATGAAGAGCGGCGCCAAGGGAATCCGGGTCCAGTGCTCGGGCCGCCTCGGCGGCGCCGAGATGAGCCGGTCGGAGTTCTACCGCGAGGGCCGGGTGCCGCTGCACACGCTGCGCGCGGACATCGACTACGGCTTCTACGAGGCCCGGACGAACTTCGGCCGGATCGGCGTGAAGGTCTGGATCTACAAGGGCGACATCGTCCAGAGCCGCGCGGAGCGGGAGGCCCAGGAGGCCCTGCTGCGTCAGCAGCGCCGGGAGCGCCCGCGCCGCGGGCCGCGCTCGGGCTCGTCCGGCACCACGCAGGGCGGGACGGACGCCGGTCGGGCCGCGGCCCGCGCTGGCGACCGCCGCGGCCGTGGTGGCAGCGGTGGCGGTGGCGGCTCGGCGGAGAAGGCTTCCGCCGCCGAGAAGGCCCCGGCGGAGAAGCCGGCGACCGAGTCGGCCGCGGTCGAGGGCACGCCGGTGGAGACCCCGGCGGTCACGCCTGAGACCACCGCGGCCCCGGCCGCAGTGACGACCGCCGAGGCCCAGGGCGCGCCGGAGAAGGCGGAGGGTTAGGAAAACATGCTTATTCCCCGGAAGGTCGCGCACCGCAAGCAGCACCACCCGAAGCGGACGGGCGCGGCCAAGGGCGGCACCAGGATCGCCTTCGGTGAGTACGCGATCCAGTCGCTGGAGTCGGCCTACGTGACGAACCGGCAGATCGAGTCGGCGCGTATCGCGATGACCCGGCACATCCGGCGTGGTGGAAAGGTCTGGATCAACATCTATCCGGACCGCCCGCTGACGAAGAAGCCCGCCGAGACCCGGATGGGTTCCGGCAAGGGCTCGCCGGAGTGGTGGGTCGCGAACGTGAAGCCCGGACGCATCATGTTCGAGCTTTCCGGCGTGGCCGAGCCGGTCGCCCGTGAGGCGATGCGGCGCGCCATCCACAAGCTGCCGATGAAGTGCCGTTTCGTGACCCGTGAGGGTGGTGCCTGATGGCCGTCACGACAACGGACGACCTGCGCAGCCTGCCCGCCACCGAGTTGGTCGACAAGCTGCGCGAGGCCAAGGAGGAGCTGTTCAACCTCCGCTTCCAGGCCGCGACCGGGCAGCTTCGCAACAACCGCCGGCTGCGTGACGTCCGCCGGGACATCGCCCGGATCTACACGGTCATGCGCGAGCGCGAGCTCGGGATGAGCGGCGATCCGGCCGTCGCGGTGGACGCCGCCGAGTCGGATCGGGCGTGAGCGCAGTGAGCGGAGAAGACGTGAGCGAAGTCAGCACGGACAGCACCCCCACCCCCAGCACCGCGGAGGCGCCTTCCGAGCGCGGCTTCCGCAAGGTGCGTGAGGGTCTGGTGATCAGCGGCAAGATGCAGAAGACGGTGGTCGTCGCTGTCGAGGACCGGGTCCAGCACCCGCTCTACGGCAAGACGATCCGCCGTACCAAGAGGGTCAAGGCGCACGACGAGAACGGCACCGTCGGTGTCGGCGACCGCGTCCTGCTGATGGAGACGCGGCCGCTGTCGGCCACCAAGCGCTGGCGGGTCGTCCAGATCCTCGAGAAGGCGAAGTAGGTCCCTCTGGAGGGATCGCGGCGGATCGGCGGTGGCGGGCTCGCGTGACGCGGGCCCGCCACCGGCCGGGCGCGGAGACCTCGCGGTCGTCACCGGTGGCAGAGAGCAGAGCCGGTCGGCGGCGGTCGGGCGGCAACGGGTGATCAGGAGCGGAAAGTGATTCAGCAGGAGTCGCGACTTCGGGTCGCCGACAACACCGGAGCCAGGGAAATTCTGTGCATCCGGGTGCTCGGCGGCTCTGGGCGTCGTTACGCGGGGATCGGCGACATCATCGTCGGTACGGTGAAGGACGCCCTGCCCGGCGCCGGCGTGAAGCGCGGCGACGTGGTCAAGGCGGTCGTGGTGCGCACGAAGAAGGAACGGCGGCGCCCGGACGGCTCCTACATCCGTTTCGACGAGAACGCCGCGGTGCTCATCCGGGACGGGGGAGACCCCCGTGGTACCCGCATCTTCGGGCCGGTCGGCCGCGAGCTGCGGGACAAGCGTTTCATGAAGATTATTTCGCTGGCGCCGGAGGTGCTGTAGACCGTGGCCGGTATGAAGATCAAGAAGGGTGACACGGTCCAGATCGTCACGGGCAAGGACCGCGGCCTGAAGGGCAAGGTCATCCGGGCCATCCCCGACCAGAACAAGGTCGTGGTCGAGGGCGCCAACCGGGTCACCCGGCACACCCGCGTCCAGCAGAGCTCGCGTGGATCGCAGTCCGGCGGGATCGTCACCCAGGAGGCGCCGATCCACGTCAGCAACGTGATGATCGTCGACCCGTCCGACGGCCGTCCGACCCGCGTCGGTTACCGCTTCAACGACGACGGCACCAAGGTCCGGATCTCGCGCCGCACCGGTGCCGAGCTCTAGGCCCCCGGCGCAAGGCTAGGAAACGAGACATGAGTGTGACCACGGAAGCCCGGCCGGTCCCGCGGCTGAAGCAGCGGTACCGCGAGGAGATCGCCCCGGCGCTGCGGGAGGAGTTCTCCTACGGCAACGTCATGCAGATCCCCGGCGTGGTGAAGGTCGTCGTCAACATGGGCGTCGGCGACGCGGCCCGGGACGCGAAGCTGATCGACGGCGCGACCAGGGACCTGGCGGCCATTACCGGCCAGAAGCCGGCGGTGCGCCGGGCGAAGAAGTCCATCGCCCAGTTCAAGCTGCGAGAGGGCCAGCCCATCGGGGCGAAGGTGACCCTGCGCGGTGACCGGATGTGGGAGTTCCTGGACCGTCTGGTCACGATCGCGCTTCCCCGCATCCGCGACTTCCGCGGGCTCTCGCCGAAGCAGTTCGACGGCGCCGGGAACTACACGTTCGGCGTCATCGAGCAGTCGATCTTCCACGAGATCGACATCGACCGGATCGACCGGGTCCGGGGCATGGACATCACGGTCGTGACCACCGCGACCAACGACGACGAGGGCCGGGCGCTGCTGAGGGCGCTGGGCTTCCCGTTCCGGGAGAGCTGAGAAATGGCGAAGAAGGCGCTGGTCGAAAAGGCCGCCCGCAAGCCCAAGTACGCCGTCCGCGGCTACACCCGCTGCCAGCGGTGTGGCCGTCCGCGCTCCGTCTACCGGGTGTTCGGCCTGTGCCGGGTGTGCCTGCGGCAGATGGCCCACCGCGGCGAGCTGCCCGGCGTGACCAAGAGCTCCTGGTAGTTCAACACACGATCGCGGTAGGCCCGCGCACCTCGTGCGCGAGCGGCGGGAACCCCCGTGAGAAAGGCGTCAAGCCATGACGATGACCGATCCGATCGCGGACATGCTCACCCGTGTCCGCAACGCCAACCGGGCTTATCACGACCGGGTGGTGATGCCGCACAGCAAGATCAAGACGCACATCGCCGAGATCCTCCAGCAGGAGGGCTACATCCTCGGCTGGCACGTCGAGGACCCCGCCGAAGGCGCGGTCGGCCGCACGCTGATCGTCGACCTGAAGTACGGCCCCAACCGGGAGCGGTCGATCGCGGGTGTGAAGCGGATCAGCAAGCCGGGTCTGCGTGTGTACGCGAAGTCGACGAACCTGCCGAAGGTCCTCGGTGGCCTGGGCGTCGCGATCATCTCCACCTCGTCGGGTCTTCTGACCGACAGGCAGGCCGGCAAGCGGCGCGTGGGCGGGGAAGTCCTCGCCTACGTCTGGTAAGGAAGGCGAACGATGTCACGGATCGGGCGCCAGCCCATCAGTGTTCCCACCGGCGTGGAGATCTCTCTCGACGGCCCCAAGGTCACGATCAAGGGCCCCAAGGGCTCGCTGAGCCACACGGTCGCGGAGCCGATCGAGGTCGTCCGCGAGGACGGTCAGCTCATCGTCAACCGGCCGAACGACGAGCGGCGTAGCCGCGCGCTGCACGGCCTCACCCGCACCCTGGTGTCCAACATGGTCGTCGGGGTCACCGCCGGGTACTCGAAGACTCTGGAGATCGTCGGAGTCGGATACCGGGTCCAGGCCCGCGGCTCGGACCTCGAGTTCGCCCTCGGCTACAGCCACCCGGTACCGGTGAAGGCCCCTGATGGGATCCGGTTCGAGGTGCAGACCCCCACCCGCTTCGTCGTGCACGGCATCGACAAGCAGCAGGTGGGCGAGGTCGCCGCCAAGATCCGCGGACTGCGCAAGCCCGACCCCTACAAGGGCAAGGGTGTGCGGTACCAGGGCGAGGTCGTTCGCCGCAAGGTCGGGAAGACCGGGAAGTAGGTAGACAGACATGGCAGTGAGCCTCAGCGCCAGTGCGCGCCGGCGGACGGCCAAGCTCCGCCGCCACGTCCGCGTGCGCAAGAAGGTGTCGGGCACCCCGATCCGGCCGCGTCTCGTCGTCACCCGGTCCTCGCGGCACATCTACGCCCAGGTCATCGACGACGTCGCCGGGCACACGCTGGCCTCTGCTTCCACGTTGGAGGACGGGCTGCGCGCCTCCGACGGGGACAAGAGCGCCAAGGCCCGCGAGGTCGGTCGGCTCGTCGCCGAGCGCGCCCGCGCCGCCGGGATCGACGCCGTGGTGTTCGACCGGGGTGGTCGCACCTACCACGGCCGGATCGCCGCGCTGGCGGACGCGGCCCGCGAGGGCGGGCTGAACTTCTGATGACCACATCCACTAGGGAGATGTTCTAGATGCCAGGCCAGCAGCGCCGCGGAGGCGGCTCCGGCGGTTCCGACCGCCGCGAGCGCCGCGACCGTTCGGGCGGTGGCCCGGCGCAGGAGAAGACCGCTTATGTCGAGCGGGTCGTCGCCATCAACCGCGTGGCGAAGGTCGTGAAGGGCGGGCGTCGGTTCAGCTTCACGGCGCTCGTCGTGGTGGGCGACGCGGACGGCACCGTCGGCGTCGGCTACGGGAAGGCCAAGGAGGTCCCCGCGGCGATCGCCAAGGGGGTCGAGGAGGCCAAGAAGCATTTCTTCAAGGTCCCGCGCATCGGCTCCACCATCCCGCACCCGGTGCAGGGTGAGGAGGCCGCTGGGGTCGTGCTGCTCAAGCCCGCCTCGCCGGGTACCGGCGTCATCGCCGGTGGTCCGGTGCGCGCCGTGCTGGAGTGCGCCGGGGTGCACGACGTACTGTCGAAGTCGCTCGGGTCGTCGAACCCGATCAACATCGTGCACGCGACCGTCGCCGCGCTGCGCGGGTTGATGCGCCCCGAGGAGATCGCCGCCCGCCGTGGGCTCCCGTTGGAGGATGTCGCTCCGCCGGCGATGCTGCGAGCGCGGGCGGCCGGGGTCGGTGCGTAGTGGCCAAGCTGCGTATCACCCAGATCCGCTCCGGGATCGGCGGTACCCGCAACCAGCGCGAGACGCTGAGGACGCTGGGGCTGCGTAAGATCAACGCGAGCACCGTCCGTGACGACCGTCCCGAGGTTCTCGGGATGATCGCGACCGTGACCCATCTCGTCCGGGTCGAGGAGGTGGACTCCTGATGGCCGAGAAGACGCTGGAGAAGGCGGACTCCGCCACCGCGCAGGAGCGCGGCCGCGGGCTGAAGGTCCACCACCTTCGCCCGGCGCCGGGCGCCCACAAGAAGAAGCAGCGCGTGGGCCGCGGTGAGGGCTCCAAGGGCAAGACGGCCGGCCGTGGCACCAAGGGCTCGAAGGCACGCAAGCAGGTGCCGGCGCGCTTCGAGGGCGGCCAGATGCCCCTGCACATGCGGGTTCCCAAGCTCAAGGGCTTCCGCAACCGGTTCCGTACCGAGTACCAGGTGGTGAACGTCGCCACCCTGGTGGAGCTGTTCCCCGACGGCGGCACGATCGGCGTCGACGAGCTGGTCGCCGCCGGCGCGGTCCGGGGCAAGTCGCTGGTGAAGGTGCTCGGCGACGGTGAGATCGGCGTGGCCGTCCAGGTGACGGCGCATGCCTTCTCCGGTTCGGCGAAGCAGAAGATCGAAGCCGCCGGGGGCAGTGTCACCCAGGCGTGAGAGTGCCTCGGGACGGGTGGGGTGACCTACCCGTCCCGAGGCGTTCGTGCGTTCTCCGGTCAGCGCGCCGCAGTCGGTCGCCGGTGTCACCGCGAGCCTGGTGGCCGTCGGATGACCCGAGTACGGGGCCCTGAATCGTGACGCCGCGTAGTGGCCGCTGTGGGGTGCGGAGGAGGCCGGCAGGCGGTGTAAGGGCTCGCCGGTAACGCTGCAACAGGTGCCTCCTCGCTCTGAGTCTCGAGTACACCGGTGCCTACCACGAGTGATGTCCGGACGGGTGGGCCTCGGGTGCTGTTAGAGTCGCCTCACCGCGTACGGTCGGCTTCGGCGGCCAGCGGCGATCCGTACCGGACATCGAGTCCGTCCCGTCAGCCGTAAGGATCAGCAGGAGGAGTCGTGCTCACCGCCTTCACGCGGGCCTTCCGCACGCCCGACCTGCGGAAGAAACTGCTCTTCACCCTCGGCGTCGTCGTCCTGTTCCGGTTCGGCAGCGTCATGCCGTCGCCCGGCGTCTCCACGGCGGCGGTGAACGCGTGTCTGGACTCGGCCAGCGCCGAAAGCAACAACGTGTACTCGCTGATCAACCTCTTCAGCGGTGGCGCTCTCCTTCAGCTCTCGGTGTTCGCGCTCGGCATCATGCCGTACATCACCTCCAGCATCATCATCCAGCTTCTGGTGGTGGTGATTCCGCGGCTCGAGCAGCTCAAGAAGGAAGGCAGCTCGGGTGAGCAGAAGCTCACCCAGTACACCCGTTACCTGACGGTCGCCCTGGGCATCCTCCAGGCCACCGGCATCGTGGCGCTCGCCCGCAGCGGCCGGCTCTTCCCTGGCTGCAGCGCCCAGATCATCCCGGACACGAGCCTCTTCCGCATCGTCACCATCGTGATCACTATGACCGCTGGAACCGCGGTCATCATGTGGATGGGTGAGCTGATCACCGCCCGCGGCGTGGGCAACGGCATGTCCCTGCTGATCTTCACCTCGATCGCGGCGGCCCTGCCCTCCCAGGGCGGACGGATCCTCCAGGTCGCCGGTGGCGTCGTGTTCGGTCTCGTGATCCTGCTCGGTCTGGCCATCGTCGTGTTCGTAGTGTTCGTCGAACAGTCGCAGCGCCGCATCCCGGTGCAGTACGCGAAGCGGCTGATCGGGCGCCGGATGTATGGCGGAACGTCGACCTACCTCCCGATCAAGGTGAACCAGGCCGGCATCATCCCGGTCATCTTCGCCTCCTCGCTGCTCCAGCTCCCACAGCTCGTGGGCCAGGTGTGGAGCAACCAGACCTTCCAGGACTTCGAGCAGCGCTACCTGTCGCGCGGGGACCACCCGCTCTACCTCGTGGCCTACGGTGCGCTGATCATCTTCTTCACGTACTTCTATGTCGCGATCACCTTCAACCCGACGGAGGTCGCCGACAACATGAGGAAGTACGGCGGGTTCATCCCCGGGATCCGACCCGGCCGGCCCACGGCCGAATACCTGGATCACGTGCTGTCCCGCATCACCCTCCCTGGCTCGCTGTTCCTGGGGGTCATCACGGTGTTGCCGTTGGCGCTTCTCAACCTGACGAAGGACCAGCCCTTCCCGTTTGCTGGTACCTCGGTTCTGATCATGGTGGGAGTGGGGCTGGAGACCGTGAAACAGATTGAAAGCCAGCTCATGCTGCGCAACTACGAAGGATTCCTCCGGTAGTGCGCCTCGTACTGGTCGGACCGCCAGGCGCCGGCAAGGGGACGCAGGCTGCCTTCATCGCGCAGGCGAGATCCATTCCGAAGATCTCGACCGGCGACATCTTCCGGGCGAACGTCCGCGAGGGAACCGAACTCGGTGTCCAGGCGAAGGCGTTCATGGACTCCGGCGACCTCGTCCCCGACGAGATCACCATCGGCATGGTGCGCAACCGTCTCGCCGAGGACGACGCGGTCAAGGGCTTCCTCCTGGACGGCTTCCCGCGCAACGTCCCGCAGGCCGAGGTGCTCGGCGGAATGCTGGACGCGATGGGTACGCGTCTCGATGTGGTCCTCGAGTTGGTCGTCGACGACGACGAGGTGGTGCGGCGGCTCTCCGGCCGGCGGACCTGCCGGAACTGCGGGCACATCTGGCACCTCGACTTCGACCCGTCCCGGGTCGAGGGAATCTGTGACCGGTGCTCGGGGGAGCTGTTCCAGCGCGATGACGACCGTCCTGAGACGGTGCGCCACCGCCTCGAGGTGTATGCGGAGCAGACCTCCCCGCTTGTCGCCTACTACGCGGCCAAGGGCGTGCTCATCGGCATCGATGCGACCGGCCCGGTCGACAACGTAACCGATCGTGCCCTGGACGCGCTGCGCCACTACGGCGACTGACCGAGGCCGCCCCGCTCGCCGCGCCGTGACTCCGCCATACCTCGCGTCTCCGGCGGTTCCCGCACGGAACGCGGGCTCGGTGGCCCGAGGCCCTGCGTTCCGGAGCGCGGCGGTCCCGGGCACGGACACGGCTGCGGTGGTCCGAGGCCAGGCGGCGGGGCTGCCCGTGGCCTGGCGCCGTGCGGCCCCTGGGGGCCTCGCAGGTAGGCCGGCGGGGCCCGGCCTACGGGGGCCCCGGGCGGTTGAGGTCCTGCGGCTCGCAGGCGCCATGCGCGCACGTTTTTCGCCGGGGACATCCGCTCTCGACGAACGAGCCCTCATCTCGGTCACCGCGGACGGTTATCGTCGGTAGGGGAGCGGACGCGGGAGCGCGCCGACAGGGGATATGGGCGCGGCAGGCCCGTGCCGGGGCGGCAGCGTCGGCGGGGTTCGGACCCCGGCCGGGCTCAGACGAGGCGACGGGCACCTGTACGTCGCGAACACTACTGAGGGACGGGACCGGGTAGAGCGTGGCACGACGAGAGCACGTCCAGATCAAGACGGCATCCGAGATCGCCAAGATGCGGGTGGCCGGGCTGCTCGTCGCGAAGACCCTGGCGGCCTTGCGCGCGGCGGTGGCTCCGGGCGTCACCACGGAGGATCTCGATGCCCTCGCGGAGAAGACGATCCGTGCCGACGGGGGCATCCCGTCCTTCAAGGGCTACGCGCACCCTCCGTACCCGGCCTCGATCTGTAGCTCGGTGAACAACGAGGTGGTCCACGCGATCCCCAGCCGGCGCCGGGTGCTGCGCGAGGGGGACATCATCTCCATCGACTGCGGCGCGATCGTCGACGGCTGGCACGGCGACGCCGCGATCACCGTCCCGGTCGGCGAGGTGCCCTCCGAGGTCCTGGACATGCTCCGGGTCTGCGACGAGGCCCTGTGGCGCGGCCTTGCCGCCGCGCAGCTCGGCGGCCGGCTGACGGACATCAGCAACGTGGTCGAACGGCACATCGTCCCTCACGGCTACGGCATCGTCGACCACTACGGCGGTCACGGCATCGGGTCGGAGATGCACCAGCCGCCGCATGTGCTGAACTACGGCCGGGCCGGCCGGGGGATGAAGCTGGTCGAGGGCGTCGCGCTCGCGATCGAGCCGATGATCACTCTTGGCTCGCCGGACACCGTCGTCCTCGAGGACGAGTGGACGGTCGCGACCAAGGACGGCTCGCTCGCCGCCCACACCGAGCACTCCGTCGCTGTCACCCCACGTGGTCCGTGGGTGCTCACCGAGCCCGACGGCGGCGTGGCGAGGTTCGCGGAGCTGGGTGTGGCCTGTGGGCAGCCCGCCGACGCACCCACAGGCTGAGCGATCAGCCCCGCCCGTCGGTCCGATCGGGGTCGTGTGGGGCCCGTGTTGGCCCTTGACGGATGCGGCACGTACACTCATGAGTCGACGGTCTACAGCGTTGTCGGTGCCCATCGTTTCGTACGGTGACCCCGCGCGGTGACCTCGCGTGAGCGCACTCTCGGGTGCTCGATCGCTCGCCCAATGCGCGTCCGGGCCGTCATCCCAGCGTCGACGTCAGGACAGCGGAGGACATGCCGAAGAAGGACGGGGCCATCGAGATCGAAGGCCGAGTGGTGGAGCCGCTCCCGAACGCCATGTTCCGGGTGGAGCTCCAGAACGGTCATCGTGTTCTCGCCCACATCAGTGGCAAGATGCGTCAGCACTACATCCGGATCCTTCCCGAGGACCGGGTGGTGGTGGAGCTCTCGCCATACGACCTGTCCCGCGGTCGCATCGTCTACCGCTACAAGTAGTCGTCATCTCACCAGCGAGCGCGGCCCACGGCTGCGTGTGGAGGTTCGTGCGGCCGTGAAGGTCAAGCCGAGCGTGAAGAAGATCTGCGACAAGTGCAAGGTGATCCGCCGTCACGGGCGTGTCATGGTCATCTGCGACAACCTGCGCCACAAGCAGCGTCAGGGCTGATGACGGTCGGTGGGCCACCGGCCCGCCGACCATCACCGGCGGGCACCAGGCCCGCCGGTGACATCTGGCGGGCACCAGGCCCGCCGCCAGAAGCGACACCAGGCCGCGTCACGCGGTTCCCACCCCCGGTCGGAGGCCGGGGCCTCGTCGGTTTCACGGACCGGTGCCACCCGTCAGGGCGGCGTCGGCGTCCGGGCCGAGGCGGGGGCGGTGTCGCCCGAGACCTCCGGGTTCAGGAAGGAACCACCGCGTCATGGCACGCCTTTCCGGCGTCGACCTTCCCCGCGAGAAGCGGGTTGAGATCGCGCTGACCTACATCTTCGGGATCGGTCGCAGCCGCTCCCGGGACACCCTCGCCGCAACCGGGGTCAACCCGGACACCCGGGTCCGTGACCTCACCGACGACGAGGTCCAGAAGCTTCGGGAGTGGATCGACGCGAACTACCGCGTCGAGGGCGATCTCAACCGTGAGATCAAGCAGGACATTCGCCGCAAGATGGAGATCGGCTGCTACCAGGGTCTCCGTCACCGCCGCAACCTTCCCGTCCACGGCCAGCGCACGCACACCAACGCGCGTACCCGCAAGGGCCCGCGCCGCGCCATCGCCGGGAAGAAGAAGGCCGGCAAGAAGTAGTCACCGGTCCCTCCCGGGCCTCGGAGTCCGGGCTCCACGACCGCTGATCGACGACCTCGTAGACGGAGACCACGGGTTATGCCTCCCAAGACACGCGCCGCCGGCGTCAAGAAGGTCCGGCGGAAAGAAAAGAAGAACGTCGCCCACGGGCACGCTCACATCAAGAGCACGTTCAACAACACGATCGTCTCGATCACCGACCCCAGTGGGAACGTGATCTCGTGGGCGTCGGCCGGCCACGTCGGCTTCAAGGGCTCCCGCAAGTCCACCCCGTTCGCCGCGCAGATGGCCGCCGAGAACGCGGCCCGCAAGGCGCAGGAGCACGGGATGCGCAAGGTCGACGTCTTCGTCAAGGGTCCCGGCTCCGGCCGGGAGACGGCGATCCGCTCGCTGCAGGCCGCCGGCCTGGAGGTCGGGGCGATCCAGGACGTCACCCCCACCCCGCACAACGGCTGCCGCCCGCCGAAGCGTCGCCGGGTCTGAAGTCCGCGCCAGGGATACGAGAGAGAAGGACAAGCATGGCCCGTTACACCGGCGCGGACTGCAAGCGTTGCCGCCGCGAGAAGACGAAGCTGTTCCTCAAGGGCAGCAAGTGCGAGACCCCGAAGTGCCCGATCGAGATCCGGCCGTACCCGCCGGGCGAGCATGGCCGCGGCCGCACGAAGGACTCCGAGTACCTGCTGCAGAAGCGCGAGAAGCAGAAGTGCGCGCGCATCTACGGCATTCTGGAGAAGCAGTTCCGGGGCTACTACGACGAGGCGAACCGCCGCGCCGGCAAGACCGGTGACGAGCTGCTGAAGATCCTCGAGTCGCGCCTGGACAACGTGGTCTACCGGGGTGGCTTCGCGCCGTCCCGTGACGCCGCCCGCCAGGCCGTCCGGCACGGTCACGTGCAGGTCAACGGCCGCAAGGTCGACATCCCGAGCTACCGGGTCACCGAGAACGACATCGTGGAGATCGCGCCGAAGTCGCGCGAGCTCACCCCGTTCATCGTGGCCCGCGAGACCGCGGGGACCGGCCGCACCGTCCCGCCGTGGATCGAGGCCATCCCCAGCCAGATGCGCCTGCTCGTCCACTCGCTGCCCGCGCGCCAGGTGATCGACACCCAGGTGCAGGAGCAGCTGATCGTCGAGCTCTACTCGAAGTAGTCGCCGCCGTCCGGCGCCGGTCTCGTGCCGGCGCCGGGTCCGCGTCGGCCCCCGGTCTCGTGCCGGGGCCGGGCGGCGACCGGGCCACGGATCATTCCCGCTCGGCCCGGGGCCTGGGCATGGTGGCGGCACACGGGGATCCAAGGGGATCACGGTGGGCCGCGGAGGCCCAGGCGTACTGTTGTGTGGTGCGGGGGCGGACCGATGCCCCCGTGCCGGCTCCTCTTCAGGGGCTTCCACGGCGTCATATGGCGGTCGCCGTGTTCGGAAGGAAGTTCTCTCATGCTGATCGCTCAGCGTCCCTCGCTCGCCGAGGACCCGATCTCCGAGTTCCGGTCGCGCTTCGTGATCGAGCCGCTCGAGCCGGGCTTCGGCTACACCCTCGGCAACTCGCTGCGCCGCACCCTGCTGTCCTCCATCCCGGGCGCGGCCGTGACGAGTATCCGGGTGGACGGCGTCCTCCACGAGTTCTCCACCGTTCCCGGGGTCAAGGAGGACGTGACCGACCTGATCCTGAACCTCAAGGAACTGGTCGTCAGCTCCGACAACGACGAGCCGACCGTGATGTACCTGCGCAAGCAGGGCCCCGGTGAGGTCACCGCGGCCGACATCGCCCCCCCGGCCGGCGTCGAGGTGCACAACCCCGACCTGCACCTGGCCACCCTCAACGACAAGGGCAAGCTCGAGATCGAGCTGACCGTCGAGCGGGGCCGTGGCTATGTCAGCGCCGCCCAGAACAAGCAGCCGGGCCAGGAGATCGGTCGCATTCCGATCGACTCCATCTACTCCCCGGTGCTGAAGGTCACCTACAAGGTCGAGGCGACCCGTGTGGAGCAGCGCACGGACTTCGACCGGCTCATCGTCGACGTGGAGACGAAGCAGTCGATCTCCCCACGGGACGCGATGGCCAGCGCCGGCAAGACCCTCGTCGGCCTGTTCGGGCTGGCCCAGGAGCTCAACGCCGAGGCGGAGGGCGTCGACATCGGCCCGTCCGCGGCGGACGCTGCCCTGGCCGCCGACCTGGCGCTGCCGATCGAGGAGATGGACCTGACCGTCCGCTCGTACAACTGCCTCAAGCGCGAGGGCATCCACACCATCGGTGAGCTGGTGTCCCGCAGCGAGGCGGACCTGCTCGACATCCGCAACTTCGGGCAGAAGTCGATCGACGAGGTCAAGACCAAGCTGGGTGCCATGGGCCTGCAGCTCAAGGACTCCCCGCCCGGGTTCGACCCGCGCCAGGCCGTCGACACGTACGGCACCGACACGTACAACCCGTCGTTCTCCGACCCGTCCGATGACGGTCGCGAGTTCGTCGAGACCGAACAGTACTGATCTGACCGTGTCCCCGGGCGCCCGGTTAGCCGGGCGCCGGGGCACACGTCCACCGGGGGCCTAGCCGTGCTTCCCGGCGGCGCCTGGAGAGCAGCGAAAGGAACGAGGAGCACCCATCATGCCCACGCCAACCAAGGGCGCCCGGCTCGGCGGCAGCCCCGCACATGAGCGGCTGCTGCTGGCCAACCTCGCCACCGCGCTGTTCGAGCACGGCGGCATCACGACCACCGAGGCCAAGGCGCGCCGGCTGCGCCCCTACGCCGAGCGCCTGGTCACCCACGCGAAGCGAGGTGACCTGCACGCGCGGCGCCGGGTCATGCGGGTCGTCCGGAACAACTCGGTCGTCCACACGCTCTTCACCGAGATCGGCCCGCGCTACGCCGACCGTCCCGGCGGCTACACGCGGATCGTGAAGCTCGGCCCGCGCCGGGGCGACGCGGCGCCGATGGCCCGCATCGAGCTGGTCGAGGCGCTGACCATCGCGCAGACGGCCGTCTCCGAGGCCGAGCGTGCCCGCGGCACCCGGTTCGCGGCCCGCAAGGCTCCGACCGGGGCGACGGCGGAGGCCGCCGACGACCTCAAGAACGAGTCGCCGACCGCCGCCGCGGTGGCGGCCGAGGCCCAGGCGGAGCAGCCCACCGCCGAGGCCGTCGCCGCGGACGACGCGGCGACGACCGAGGCCAAGGACACCAAGCCGGAGAGCTGACCATGTCGGTCGGCCGCCGCACGGTCCGACCGCTCGCGTCGATCTCTGGTCCGGGCAGGAGCCCGTCGCCCATCATGGGCGGCGGGCTCCTGCCCTGTGGCGTCCCGCCGGGCGTCGTGTCGCTCACGGCGGTCCGGGCCGGAGTGACCCGTGACGACCGTGTCGTGGTGTGGGAGAGCGCGATGGGGCCGCAGGCCACCGGTGAGGCGCCGGAACCGGGGGACGGCGACCCCGGGATCCCCACCGGCCCTGGAAGCCAGACCGACCCCGGAGGTCAGGCCGGCTCCGGGAACCAGGCCGGCCATGGGAGCCAGGGTGGCTTCGGGAAGGCCGTGCGCCGGGTTGATCGGCCGGCGCAGCTTCGACACGAGGGACGCGCGCTCATGAGACCGGCCGAGGGACTGATCCGGCTGCGCCTGGACCTCGCCTACGACGGCACGGCCTTCGCCGGCTGGGCCCGCCAGCCCGGCCAGCGGACGGTCCAGGGTGACGTCGAGGACGCGCTGATGCGGGTCGCGCGGCTGCCGGCCGTCCGGCTCACCGTCGCCGGGCGCACCGACTCCGGCGTGCACGCCGCCGGCCAGGTGGCCCACGTCGACATCCCAGACGACACGCCGGTCGGTGGGCTCGCCCGCAGGCTGAACGGCGTGCTCGACCGCGCCGTCCGGGTGAAGGGCCTCGCGCCCGCCCCGGACGGGTTTGACGCCCGCTTCTCCGCGCTGTCCCGCAGATACGTCTACCGGATCACCGACGCCCCGTACGGGGCGGACCCGCTGCGCCGTTTCGACACCCTGGCGTCGCCGCGGCCGCTGGACGTCCCGGCGATGGCCGAGGCGGCGCTGCTGCTGCTCGGCGAGCATGACTTCGCCGCCTTCTGCCGGCGGCGCGAGGGCGCCACGACCGTCCGCACCCTGCTGCGCCTGGACGTCTCCCGCTCCCGCGACGTCATCCTCGCCGACGTCGAGGCGGACGCGTTCTGCCACTCCATGGTGCGTGCCCTGGCCGGCGCGCTGGTGGCGGTGGGGGAGGGCCGGCGCCGGCCGGAGTGGGTGGCCGCCGTCCTGGGCCGGGGCATGCGAGATCCCGCGGTGACTGTACTTCCGGCCCACGGGCTGACCCTGGTGGAGGTCCGCTACCCGCCGGACGCCGCCCTCGCCGCGCGGGCCCAGGTGACCCGCGCGGTCCGCGTGCCGACGACGCCGTCCGGCTAGCGTCTGGCGACGGTCCGCCAGACGGTCGCTTCGGCCGTCCGGCCAGCAGTGCCTCCGGCCGGACGGCCGGAGGCGTGCGTGCCTTTCGCGTGGCTGACCCGGTCGTCGGGCTGAAAGGTCTGGTCAGCGGGTGCTGGAGGTCGGGCTCGGCGCGGTGCCGGTCCCGCCGACGATCATGCGCTGGGCGATCGGTTCGGTGGCGATCAGTCCGAGATCCGTGATCACGTTCCGGAGGGCCGGGTCGTCGGCCGAGCCCTGGCTTCCGTCCACGTAGGCGAGCTGGGTGAGGATCATGTAGTGTCCGCGAGCGATCGCGGCGCGCCAGGAGTTGTCCCCGCCCGGGCCGAGGACCCGCGGGTTCTGGATGGAACCCGCCGGGATCGGTGGCGCTGCCACCCCGCCCCGGCCCTCCGCCGCGATCTTCGCCGCCGCCGCCGCGGTCGCCTGCTCGTCAACGACGAAGACCGAGAGGCCGGCGAGCACCTGCGGCTGGCCGGCGACCGGAGAGCTGACATACAGGGCACGGACGAGTTGGCGGCACACAGTGCCCTTGAGCGTGGTGACGAGCTCCCCGCTCAGCTCCGGACATCCTGAGACGAGGCTGCTGGCGATGCGGGTGTAGTTGTGTCCCTGGATGGTGACCCGCTCGTCGGCGAAGAACTCGTTCGGCCGCACCGGGGTGGAGTCGGACCGCGCGCTGTTGATGAAGTTCGGGTCGACCGTCGGGGGGCTCGGCCTGGCACCGGCCGCGGTGGATCCACCGTCGCCGCCGCGCAGCACTGTGATCACCGCGCCCGCGGCGAGTACGACGAGGACGAGGCCGACGGCCACCGCGAGGACACCCCGTGAGCGGATGGCCCGCCGCCAGCCCGGCGCCGGTGCGTCGCCCTCCTCCGGCAGCTGGAAGCGTCTCGCCTGGAAGGCGGCGAACCGCCCGGGGACGGGTTCGTCCTCGGGATAGGGATCGTCGTGCGCGGGGCCGAGCCTGGGCCCGCCCGGCAGGTTCGCCCGGCGGGCGTCGCCGCGGCCGTCGGCGCGTTCACCTGGCGCGCCGAGGCGCGCATCGCGCTGAGCCGGGTCGGCGGCGGGCGTTCCCGCGGCCCCGGGCTCCGCTGGCCTCGTGAGGACGGGAAGCGGACTCGTGGCGGTCCGGACCTGAAAGGAGTAGCCGTCCGTTCGGGGACCGGTCGACGGGCCACCCGCCGGCCCGGCCGCGCCGCCGATGCCGCCGGCCGTGTCAGGGTTCCCCCGGACCGCGCCGCTCGGGGCGGTGCCGCCCGGGGCCGCGCCGCCCGGGACGGTGCCGCCCGCCGCCGTATCGGCGGTGGGCGCGCCGGTGAACGGTTGCCCGAACGGCGGTGTTCTGTCGGCGGGCAGCTCGCTGGCGGGGTGTCCGCCGATGGGATGCCCGCCGGTCGGATAGCCGCCCGGCGCGCGGCCGGCGAGGGGATATGCACCGGTCGCGTAGGTGGGCATCGGGCCGAAGAGCGGGTCCTCGACCGGTGGCGTCCAGCCGCCCGTGTCCAGTGCCGCCCAGCCGCCTGTGGCGGCTGCGGCGTCCGTCGGGTCGGGCCACGCCTCGTCTGCACCCACCGATCCCGCACCCACCGATCCCGCACCCACCGATCCCGTACCCGCGGATCCCGTGCCCGCGGACCCGGCCCCCGCCGACCCCATGCCCGCCGAGCCGGCGTCCACTGGGCTCTCGTCCGGATGGGACGGGGTCGGACCGCCCCACTGCGGCGTGGGCCCGCCAGGGGCGGCGTCCACCGGGCCGGGGAGACCGCCCGGCGCCCCGTACCAGGGGGGCGCGGCGGCGGCGAGTGGATCCAGGGCCCACTGGAGGTCGTCGTGGGGCGATGGGCCGCCGTGCGGCCCGGTCGCGCCGGTGGGCGGTCCGCCGCTGCCGGGTTCGGGTGGCATGCGCTCCTCCTCGCTCATCCCCCCGACGGCCTGCCGCCTGTTCCCAGCTTCGCGCGGCGCTCGGCCGGCGGAGGGCGGCGCGGCTCCCGTGGGAAGCCGACGCGCCCGGCCGGTGGGCGAAAGAATATCGGAACTAGTCATATGGGCCTGTCGGGGCTGTTCGGTCGCCCGCCGCGGCCCCCCGACGGGCCGGGTTAACGGTCCGGACCGCGCGTATGACGCCTGTGGACGGCGGGATAACCCCGGGTGTTCGGGTGATCTCAACGGGCGTCCGCCCCGCGGCCGGGAGCCGTCGGTCCTGCTCCGCCGATCGCCTGGTAACCTCAAAGACTGCTGCGGTCCTACAGCCCTCGGACCAGACCAGCTCTCGGACGGGCCAGCCCTCGGGCAGGCCAGCTCTCGGGTAGAACGACTTCCGTGAGCCCCAAGTTCCGTGGGCACAGGTTCCGTGGGTCAAACCCCGCGTGCTGGGGGACCGCGCCCAAGCTTCTGGTAACGCGACTCTTGGCAATGCATCTGGCACACCTCGCCTTGCAACGCACCTCGCCTTGCAGGGCACCTCGCTAGCGACACCGACGAGGCTCCCCGCGAGTTCGTCCGAACGAGAAGGCAGACCTGTGCGCACGTACCAGCCCAAGCCCGCGGACGTACAGCGCGCGTGGCACATCATCGATGCCACCGACGTCGTGCTCGGTCGGCTGGCCAGCCAGGCGGCCCAGCTCCTGCGCGGCAAGAACAAGCCGTACTTCGCCCCGCACATCGACACGGGCGACTTCGTGGTGATCATCAATGCCGGCAAGGTCGCTATGACCGGTAACAAGCGCGAGCAGGCCAAGTACCACCGGCACTCGGGCTTCCCGGGCGGTCTGCGCAGCACGTCCTACGGCGAGCTGCTCGACACGCGTCCCCACGTGATCGTCGAGCGGGCGATCCGTGGGATGCTGCCTCACAACCGGCTCGGCCGCGCGCAGGGCAGCAAGCTGAAGGTGTACGCGGGCCCGACTCACCCGCACCAGGCGCAGCAGCCCGTCCCGTACGAGATCAAGCAGGTCGCGCAGTAGTCGCGGCTCGATGGGCATCCCGAATAACGCGGGCGGCGTTCAGCGCCCGTCCGACTAACGGCCCGACATGACCGATCGGGCCGTTTCGGGTGGCCTCGAGCGATCTGGTTACAAACAAGGAAGGAACGCGACGTGGCTGTCGTGACCGACGCCCAGGGCAACCCCCGTGCTACCGGGCGGCGCAAGGAGGCGGTCGTCCGGGTGCGCCTGATCCCGGGCACCGGCAACTGGAACCTCAACGGGCGCAAGCTCGAGGAGTACTTCCCCAACAAGGTGCATCAGCAGCTCGTGAACGAGCCGCTGAAGACCCTGGAGCGGGCCGAGTCCTACGACGTGGTGGCCCGTCTGCACGGCGGCGGCGTCTCGGGTCAGGCTGGCGCGCTGCGCCTGGCCATCGCCCGGGCGTTGATCGTCGTCGACGAGGAGGCGCGCCCCACCCTGAAGAAGGCGGGCTTCCTCACCCGGGACGCACGGGTGAAGGAGCGGAAGAAGTACGGCCTGAAGAAGGCCCGTAAGGCGCCTCAGTACAGCAAGCGCTGACCCGCTGCCCACTGCGTGCGGTGGTCGAGCCCGGCAGGCACGTCCTGCCGGGCTCACAGGCGCGCGGTGGTTTCGTTCCATCCAGTGGTCTTGTTCCGATGTCCGCGCGGCGTGCCGGTGGCGCGTGGCGGTGCTGCTCCGATCCCTTGGGAGGCCTCAGTGGCGAGGCTTTTCGGCACCGACGGCGTCCGCGGTGTCGCGAACGCCGACCTGACGGCGGAGCTGGCGCTCGCGCTGGCGTCCGCCGCGGTGGAGGAGGTCGCGGACCGCGGCACGCCACCGCCCGGTCCGGTGGACGGCGTGCCCGTCGCGCGGTCCGCCCACGGCATCGACCACCGGCCGCTCGTCGTCGTGGGGCGGGACACCCGCCCGTCCGGTGAGTTCCTCGAAGCCGCGGTCGTCGCCGGTCTGGCCCGCGCGGGCGCGGACGTCACCCGGATCGGGGTCGTGCCGACCCCCGCCGTGTCCTACGTGGTCGCCGCGACCGGCGCCGACCTGGGCGTCATGCTCTCCGCGAGCCACAACCCGATGCCCGACAACGGGATCAAGCTCTTCGCCGCGGGCGGGCTGAAGCTGCCGGACGACGTCGAGGACGCCATCGAGCGCCGCATGGCCGGCCCGGCGGCACGCCGCCCGGTGGCGGCCGCGGTCGGGCGGGTCCGCGACGACAGCATGCTCGTCGACGGGTACGTCGACCACCTGCTCGCGACCCTGCCCGGCGGCCCCGGGGGCCTGCGCGGCCTGCGGGTCGTCGTGGACTGCGCCCAGGGCGCCGCCTCCGATCTCGCCCCGCGGGTCCTGCGCGCCGCCGGCGCCGATGTGATCGCGCTGCACGCCGACGGCGACGGGCTGCGCATCAACGACCGTTCCGGGGCGACCCACCTCGACAGCCTGCGCGACGCCGTCGTGGCGCACGGCGCCGACGCCGGCATCGCCCACGACGGCGACGCCGACCGGTGCCTGGCCGTGGACTCCGCCGGGGAGATCGTCGACGGTGACCAGATCCTCGCGCTGTGCGCGCTGGCGCTCGCCGAGCGCGGCGAGCTCGAGCGCGGCACCGTGGTCGTCACCGTGATGTCGAATCTCGGGTTCCACCACGCCATGCGCGACGCCGGCATCGACGTCGTCACCACCCCGGTCGGGGACCGCTACGTCCTGGAGGCCATGCGCTCCGGCGCCTACTCGCTCGGCGGCGAGCAGAGCGGGCACGTGGTCTTCCTCCGCCACGCCGGCACCGGCGACGGGCTGCTCACCGCCCTGCAGATCCTCGGCCGGATGGCGGAGACCAGCCAGCCGCTGCACGAGCTGGCGAAGGCGATGACCCGGCTGCCGCAGGTCCTGGTGAACGTCCGCGGTGTCGACCGGGCGCGGGCGGAGACCTCCGACGAGCTGCGCGCCGCGGTGGCCGACGCCGAGGCGGAGCTGGCCGGGGCCGGCCGGGTGCTGCTGCGGCCGTCCGGCACCGAGCCGCTGGTGCGCGTGATGGTCGAGGCACCGACGGACGAGCTCGCCCGGGACGTCGCCGGCCGGCTCGCCGACGTCGTGCAGCGCGCCCTGCGCTGACCAACGCGCCCTGCGCTGAACCCGCGTTCGCACCCGTCACCCGCGGGCCCGTTCCGCGGGCCCGATTTCCGCGGGCGGGGAGCGTCGGGCACGTGCCGGTGGATTCGGCCGACGCCGACGGGACATCTCCGGCAACCGAGTGGTCCGTGCCTGGCGCTCGGACCGGACTGCGTACGCTGAGCAACATGTGCGGGATCATTGGTTACGTCGGTGATCAATCAGCCTTGGACGTCGCGCTGAGCGGGCTGCGCCGGCTGGAGTACCGCGGCTACGACTCCGCGGGTGTCGCCGTCGTCGGCGCGGGTGCGCTGAGAACCGCGCGCCGCGCCGGGCGGCTGGCGAACCTGGAGAAGATCCTCGGCGAGGACAACGACCCCATGCCCGGCACGACCGGGATGGGGCACACTCGCTGGGCGACGCACGGCGGCCCGACCGACGTCAACGCCCACCCGCACACCGACTGCACCGGCACCGTCGCGGTGATCCACAACGGCATCATCGAGAACTTCGCGGAGCTGCGCGCCGAGCTGGAGGCCGCCGGCCACGAGCTGGCCAGCGAGACCGACACCGAGGTCGTCGCCCACCTGCTCGAGATCGAGATGGCCCGTGATCCCGGCTCCCGCCCGGCGGGGGGTGCGGCGGGGTCGGCGCTCCCGCACCCGCTCAGCGAGGCTTTGCGCATCGTGTGCCGCCGGCTGGAGGGCGCGTTCACGCTCGTCGTCCTGCACCGCGACCATCCCGAGGTCGTCGTGGGCGCGCGGCGCAACAGTCCGCTCGTCGTCGGCCTCGGCGCGGGCGAGACCTTCCTGGCCAGCGACGTCTCCGCGTTCATCGCGCACACCCGTGAGGCGCTCGAGATCGGCCAGGACCAGCTCGTCGAGGCCCGGCGCGACGGTGTGACCGTCTACGACTTCGCCGGCGCCGTCGTCGAGGGGCGCCGCTACCACGTCGACTGGGACGCGAGCGCCGCCGAGAAGGGCGGCTACCCCTACTTCATGCTGAAGGAGATCAGCGAGCAGCCCACGGCGCTCGCCGACACGCTGCGCGGGCGGCTCTCCGCGGAGGGCACCATCGTCCTGGACGAGGAGCGCCTCTCCGACCAGGACTTCCGCGACATCGACAAGGTCTTCATCGTGGCCTGCGGGACGGCCTACCATGCCGGCCTGATCGCCAAGTACGCGATCGAGCACTGGACGCGGCTGCCCTGCGAGGTCGAGATGGCCTCGGAGTTCCGCTACCGCGACCCGGTGCTGGACCGCTCGACGCTGGTCGTCGCGATCAGCCAGAGCGGCGAGACGCTCGACACCCTGATGGCGGTCAAGCACGCCCGTGAGCAGAAGGCCCGCGTGCTGGCGATCTGCAACACGAACGGCTCGACGATCCCGCGCGAGTCGGACGCCGTTCTGTACACCCGGTGTGGTCCCGAGGTGGGCGTGGCGGCGACGAAGACGTTCCTCGGGCAGGTGGCGGCCTGCCTGCTCGTCGGCCTGTTCCTGGCGCAGACCCGGGGCGTCCTCTACGGCGACGAGGTCGCCGCCTACGTGGACCGGCTACAGCGCGTCCCGGAGCTCGTCCGGCGCACGCTCGCCACCGTCGAGCCGGTGCGGGAGCTCGCCCGCAGCCTGGCCGACGCCAAGGCGGTGCTGTTCCTCGGCCGCCACGTCGGCTACCCGGTGGCACTGGAGGGCGCGCTGAAGCTGAAGGAACTGGCCTACATGCACGCCGAGGGCTTCCCGGCCGGGGAGCTGAAGCACGGCCCGATCGCGCTGATCGAGCCCGGCCTGCCGGTGGTCGTGGTCGTGCCGTCGCCGCGCGGGCGGGCGAGCCTGCACGGGAAGATCGTCTCCAACATCCAGGAGGTCCGTGCCCGCGGCGCACGCACGATCGTGATCGCGGAGGAGGGCGACACCGCCGTCGAGCCCTACGCGGACCACCTGATCCGGGTTCCCGCCACGTCATCGCTGTTCGCGCCGCTGGTCACGACCCTGCCGCTGCAGGTCTTCGCCTGCGAGCTCGCGCTCGCGCGCGGGCTGGACGTCGACCAGCCGCGCAACCTGGCCAAGTCCGTCACGGTCGAGTAGCACCAGCGCGGCCTGGGCCGAGGGTCGTCAGGTGCGTCGCCTCGGCACCGCGGCGGAGGGGCGCGCCGGTGTGGTGGCCGGCACGCCCCCGTCTGGCGTCAGCCCAGGTCCTTCGGCTGTCCGCCGGGTGCGCTCGCGCCGCCACCGGCCGGGCCAGGATCGGTGGCACCGGCCGTGCCGGCGGGCCCGGAGCCTGTGCCGCCGTCCTCGGCCGGGCCGGCCGCCGGTGAATCCGTCAGGTCGCCGGCGAGGATGCGGTACAGACCGCGCCGGGTCTCGGTGAGGAGGTCCCGGGCCGCGGCGATCTGGTCGGCGTCGCCGGCCTGCGCGACCTGGACGACCGCCGCGCCGACCCCGAAGGCCAGCGTCCGCAGCGCGGTTGTCTCGTCGTCCGCGCTCGCCGCCGCGGTCTCCCACGGCTTGGCCGTTCCGGCGCGGGCCTCCACGTGGGCGCGGCCCGCGTCGGTGAGGTGGAAGACGCGGCGCCCGTCGCGCTCCTCGGCGCGGACCAGCCCCTCGTCGGCGAGCAGCGACAGCACGGGGTAGACGGAGCCGGGACTCGGCCGCCAGACCCCGCCGCTGCGGGAGGCCAGCTCGCCGATCATCTGGTAGCCGTGCATCGGCTCCTCGGCGAGCAACGCGAGCAGTGCCTCGCGGACGTCGCCGCGGGCGACCCGTGCCCCGCGCCCGAAACCGGGCCCCGGCGGGAAGCCGCGGCCGAACGGCCAACCGCCCGGCCCGAACCCGCCCGGCCCGAAGGGCCCGCCCGGCCGGCTGCCCCGCCCACCGCGCCCACCGCGCCCGCGCGGGCCGGGGCCGTGGTCGCCACCGTGTTCGCCGGGCCCGTGGTCACCGTGACCGTGGTCACCGTGCATGTGGCTGCGGTGCTCGCCGTGCGCATGGCCGCGGTGCTCGCCGTGCACGTGGCTGTGCTCGCCCGGCCGGCACGAGCCTCGGGCCGCCTCGGCGAGTGCCAGAAGCCGGGCGGGATCCAGGAGCCGGGTGGGGTCGAACGGTAGGTACCGGCCCCAGGTGTCCCAGCGGGCATCCCATCCCGGCATGGCGTGTGAACTCATTGTGATCTCCTTAGCAAGTGAATCGCGTTGCTTCGCGTACGTTCACGATATATCGCGATGGAGCGGATGGCTACCCTTCCTCTCCACCTAGCGGGCAGACCAGTCCCGTCGTTCCGTAGGATTGGTAAATGATCATTTCGGCGTCGGAGGGCGACGGGCACGGTGAGGGGGCGGTCACCCCCCTCGAGGCCGCCTTCGAGGAGCGCGCGTGTGCCCAGCGCGCGGGCACTGCCGTCTTCATGGAGGGCGTCAGCCTCGCTTTGCTCGGCCGGGTGGAGCAGCTGCGGATCCGGCCGACCAACGCGTCGGGAACCGTCGACGACGACGGGCACCAGCAGGTCCGGCTGGAGGCTGGCGACGATGGTCCCGGCTCCACGTGCACCTGCTCCGACAGCTCGGGCGGGGTCTTCTGCCGCCATGCCGTGGCGGTGGCGCTGGTCGCCACGGGCTCGGCCGGGATGGCGGAGGACGACGACGAGGAGGACGGCCACGCCGAGGACCTCTTCGCCGACGATCCCGTGCACGCGGCGATCAGGGTGTTCCTGAGCCGCGTCCCGCGGGCGGAGCTGGTCGAGACGCTCCTCGACGCCGCCGACGAGAACGAGGTCGTGGCGGACGTGCTCTGGGAGGCCACGGTGGCCTGGCACGGCCGCCAGCACGGAGCCGTCTGACCGACGGGCCGCCGCGGTACGCGCGGCGCGGGGCCGTCCGGCATCGCGCCGCGCCTGGGGTCGATCTGCGCGACCGGGGGCACTCCCGGCGGGAGCATGACCGCATGCTCGAAGCACATACTGTTGCCGAGGTCCGGGACGCCGAGGCGCCCCTGCTCGCGTCCCTGCCCTCCGGCGGGCTCATGCAGCGCGCCGTGTCCGGTCTCGTCTCGCACGCGGTCCGCCGCGTCGACCGGGTGTACGGCGCCCGGATCGTCGTCCTCGCCGGTTCCGGTGACAACGGCGGTGACGCGCTGTGGGCCGGTGCCCGGCTGGCAGCTCGCGGCGCCCGCGTCCACGCCCTCGCTCCCGGCCGGACCCATCCCGAGGGCACGGCCGCCCTCCTCGCGGCCGGCGGGCGGCTGCACCGCACCGGCCCGGTCGACCCGCCCGCACCGGAGGGGATGGGCGCCGACGCGGCCGCCGACCTCCTCGACTCCGCCGACCTCGTCCTGGACGGGCTGCTCGGCATCGGCGGCCGCGGCGAGCTGCGCGAGCCGTACGCCCAGCTCACCACGCTCGCGCCGGCCCGGCGGACGGTGGCCGTGGACGTGCCCAGCGGGGTCGACGCGGACACCGGCGCGGTGGCGGAGGGGGCCGTGCGCGCGGCCGGCACCGTCACCTTCGGCACGTACAAGCGCGGCCTGCTGGTCGGACCCGGAGCTGTCCATGCCGGGCGGGTCGAGCTGGTCGACATCGGGCTGACCCTGCCCGAGCCCGACCTACGTGCCCTGCAGGACGTCGACGTGGCCCGGCTGTTGCCCGTCCCGGTCGCGGCCGACTCGAAGTACTCCCGCGGCGTGCTCGGGCTCGTCGGCGGCAGCGACCGGTACCCGGGAGCCGCGGTGCTGGCGGTCGGCGGCGCGCTGCGCGGCGGCGCGGGCTACCTGCGGGTGGTCGCCGAGGCCGGCGCCGCCGAGTACGTCCGCCGGGCCCACCCGGAATCCGTGCTGACGGTGATCGAGGCGGGGGACGCGGAGGCGATGCTCGGGGTGGGCCGGGTCCAGGCGTGGGCGATCGGCCCCGGCCTCGTACCGGACGAGGCCACCCGGCGCCTCGTCGACGCGCTGCTCGAGCAGACCGAGAGCGGCCTGCTCGTGGACGCCGGCGCGCTGGACACACTCGCGGCCGCCGTCGCCGCCCGCCCGGCGGTGCTGCGGGACCGCGCGGGCGCCGTCGTCCTGACCCCGCACGAGGGCGAGTTCATCCGGCTGACCGGCACGGCACTCGGCTGGGACCAGGCCGGCACACCTGAGCGCCTGCGGGCCGACCGTCTCGGCACCGTCCGCCAGGCGGCGCGGGACCTCGGCGCCGTCATCCTGCTGAAGGGCAACCGGACGATCATCGCCGCCCCCGGCGGGGAGGCCCTCGTCAACCTCACCGGGACGCCATGGCTGGGAACGGCCGGATCCGGTGACGTTCTCACCGGACTCGCCGGTTCCCTGCTGGCCGCGGGCCTGCCGGCGCCGCACGCGGCCGCCGTGGGCGCGTTCCTGCATGGCCGGGCGGGGGAGCGCGGGCCCGTGCCGCTCGCCGCCGCAGACCTGCCCGCGCTCCTGCCCGGGGTCGTCGAGGACCTGCTTGCTAGCGTCGAGGGGTGAGCCCGCCGCCCCCATCGCACCTGCCGCGTGCCTACGCGGCCATCGAGCTCGACGCCGTGCGCGACTCTGTCGCGGCCCTGGTCGCCCGCGCCGGCGCCGCCGCGACCATGGCCGTGGTCAAGGCGGACGGGTACGGGCACGGAATGCTGCCCTGCGCCCGGGCCGCCCTGGACGCCGGCGCGAGCTGGCTCGGGACGGCCTTCCTGGAGGAGGCGCTGGCACTGCGGGCCGCCGGGATCACCGTCCCGGTGCTCTCCTGGCTGGCGGCGCCGGGTGAGCGCCTCGCCGCAGGCATCGCGGCGGATGTCGACCTCTCCGCGTCCGCCGGCTGGGCGCTCGACGACCTCGCCGCCGCGGCCCGCACCGCCGGCCGGGCCGCCCGGGTGCACCTAAAGATCGACACTGGCCTCGGGCGGGCCGGGGCCACCGGCGAGGACTGGCCCGGCCTGTGCGACAGCGCCGCGGCGCTCGAGGCGGACGGGCTCATCGAGGTCGTGGGCGTGTGGAGCCACTTCGCCTTCGCCGACGCGCCCGGCCACCCGACCGTCCAGGCGCAGATCAGCCGGTTCGGTGACGCGGTGGACGTCGCCCGCAAGGCCGGGCTGCGCCCGCAGGTGCGCCACCTCGCGAACTCGGCCGCGACGCTGGTCAGCCCGGAGGCGCACTTCGACATGGTCCGGCCGGGCGTGTCGGTGTACGGGCTGTCGCCGGGGCCCGAGGTCGGGCCGCCGTCCGCGTTCGGGCTGCGGCCCGCGATGACGCTGCGCGCCAGCATCGCGCTGGTGAAGCGGGTGCCGGCGGGCACCGGAGTGTCCTACGCGCACCGCTACCGGACGTCGGCGGAGACCGGCCTCGCCGTCGTCCCGCTCGGCTACGCCGACGGCATCCCCCGCTCGGCCACGAACACGGCCGAGGTGCTCGTGGGCGGACGCCGGCGGCGCATCGCCGGCACCGTCTGCATGGACCAGTTCGTCATGGACGTCGGTGCCGACCCGGTGCGCGTAGGCGACGAGGTGATCCTCTTCGGCCCCGGCGACCGGGGCGAGCCGACCGCGGACGACTGGGCGCGCGCGCTCGGCACCATCAACTACGAGATCGTCACCCGGATCGGCCCGCGGGTACCGCGCGTCTACATCTGACCGCCGGATACGCCTGATCGGCCGGGACGTCTGGTCAGCGGCAGCCGCCGGTGCCGCACGCGCCGCCGCCGTGCTCGTGGCCGGCTGTGGCGCCCCCGAACATGCCGCGTTCCATCCGGCGGCGGACCGGCTGCGGGTTCGCCGCGCGCTCGGCGGCCTTCTCGATCTCGTCGCGCGTGGTCAGTGTCAGCATCACCGGCCCGCTCTGGGCGGGAGCGGCCGGCTGGGCACCGGCCTCGGCGAGGTCGTCATCGATCTCGTCGAGATCCTCGTCGAGATCGACAGCGCCGCCATACGTGGGCGACGTGGTCAGCTTGCTCTTCCGCCACCGCAGTTTCACGACGCCTCCCCTGGTCGCAACCACACGGCTCGACCGGGTCCACGCTAGCGGAGGATCGCGGAGCGAACCCGGTGGATCTCTGTGATCCCCTGTCGGGTATCCGCCTGCGCCGAGACGTGTCCTCCCGGGTCTGCTCATGACATCGCTTTCGGGCATCGGGCACCATCGGGCATCATCGGGGTGTCGTGCGTTCTATGGCCGGAAGGTGGGCAGACGGTGGCAGGCGCCCCAACCGATCGTGGTTCCACCGGCGGTTCGGGCCGCTCGGCTGGCGCTGCCCGTGCCGCCCTTTCGGTCGGCTCGGCGGGGGCTGCCGGCGCCCTGACCGCGACCGCCGGCGCGGCGCGGGCGGTGGCCCGGGCAACGGGATCCGCCGCAGGCTCCCGGGCCGCGCGCCGTGGTGGCACGGTGGGCCTGGTCGGAGCCGCGATCGCGGCCGGCCTGATCGCCGAGCGCCGGGCCGTGCGGCGCCACCGGGCCGTACCCGACCTGCCGGAGCGGGAGCGGGTCGGCCCGATCGGCGGCCGGGCCGACATGGTGGTCGCCGTGGCGGACGGTGTCCCGCTGTATGTGGAGGAGACCGTGCAGGACCCCCCGCCCCGACCCGGAGCGGGCTCCGCCGGGCCGACGCTGGTCTTCGTGCACGGCTTCTGCGTGAACAGCGACTCGTGGGTGTTCCAGTACCGCGCCCTGCGCGACCTGGGCCCGATGGTCTTCTACGACCAGCGCGCGCACGGCCGCTCCGGCCCGTCCGAGGCGGCGAACTGCACGATCGACCAGCTCGCGGCAGACCTCTACCAGGTTCTCACCGAGCGGGTCCCCGAAGGCCCGATCGTCCTGATCGGCCACTCGATGGGCGGCATGACGATCCTCGCGCTGGCGGGGGAGCATCCGGAGCTCTTCGGTGACCGCGTCATCGGGGTGGCGCTCATCTCGACCAGCGCGGGTGATCTCCCCCGGGTGACCTTCGGCCTGCCAGCACTGATCACGGGCGGCGTGCGCCGGGTGTTACCTGGGCTCGCGATCGGCATGCGCAGCGCCCCGTCGCTGTTCGAGCGAGCCCGCCGGCGGGGCAGCGACTTCTCCTGGGAGATCACTCGGCGGATCGGCTTCGGCTCGACCGATGTGCCCCCGTCCGTTGTCTCGTTCCTGGAGACGATGGTGGGGGACACGTCGATCACCGTCATGGCCTCCTTCATGTCCACCCTGCTCGACCATGACAAGCTGGACGCCGCCGTCAACCTCCGCGGTTCTCCCACCATCCTGCTGGTCGGGGACGGCGACCTCATGACGCCGCTCGCGCACAGCCTGACCCTCGCCGAGCTGCTGCCGGACGCCGAGCTGCGGGTCGAGGAGGGCGCGGGGCACGCGGTCATGCTGGAACGACCGGCCGCGGTGAACGCCGCCATCCGCGACCTGGTCGAACGGGTCCGCCCACCGCGCCGGGCACCGCTGCGGGCGCCCGACCCCGTCGGGCCGTGACGGCGGGCCCGCGGGGAGCGGTACGCGACGCCGGCCCGGTACCGCGCCGGCGTCGGACCCGGCTCCGCGGCGCCCGACGGCGCGCCGGGTGACGACGGCGCGCCGGGTGACGACGGCGGGCCGGGTGACGACGACGCGCCGGCGACATACGAAGAACCACGGACGAGGACGGATACGTACCGATGACCACGCCCGCCGTCCCCGAGATCGCGGTCGAGGATCCCGACCAGATGCGTGCGCTCGGCGCGCGCCTCGCGCCGCTGCTGCGCGCCGGTGACCTGATCATCCTGGACGGCCCGCTGGGCGCCGGCAAGACCGTTTTCGTCCAGGGGCTCGCGGCCGGCCTCGGGGTGTGCTCCCCGGTGACGTCGCCGACGTTCGTCCTCGCCCGGGTGCACACCGATGGCCGCCTGCCGCTGGTCCACGTGGACGCCTACCGGCTCGGTGGCGCCGCCGAGGTCGACGATCTCGATCTGGACGCCGATCTCGGGCGGTCGGTGTGCGCGGTCGAGTGGGGTTCCGGGCTGGTGGAGCAGATGGCCGCGGCCCATCTGCGGGTGGAGATCAGCCGTCCGTCCGGCGACGAGACCGGCGATGTGCGGCGGGTGCGGCTGCGGCCCGCGGGGGCCGACTGGGCCGCCCGGCTGACCGCGCTGGCCGCTCCGGACCTCACACCGCACCCGCAGGGGCCCGCGGCGCGTTAGCCGAGTCGTGCCATCGGTGCACCCGGCCCGTCGGCGTCCGCCGGTGCGTGCCGGCCTCTTACCGGGCCGGGCGGCGGGTCGGGTGCTGTCGAGCTCGGGCCGGATCGCGTCGACCTGTTGGTGCCGGCCTGTTGGTGGTGGCCGGGCGTGCCGCCGGGATCGTGGCACGCACGACGCGCTACCCGCGCCCGGACCCGTGCCGGCAGCGATGCCGCGATGTCCTGAGGGCGGGAACCGTCTCGGTGCGGCGGGCTCCCGTGGCGCGGGAACCAGCCCCCGTCGGTGGAATTCCCGGGACGGCCAGGCAGGCCGCCGGGCTCCGCGCCGTCCTAGCACCTATTCGGGTGGGCATGTTCGGGTAACCCGGTGAAGTGATTCCAGGAACACGGGGGCTCACCGGCGGTGAATTTTCGCTGCCGTTCCGGAATGGCGTTGGCGGTCGGACGTGAGCCGTCGCATAGCAGCGGGTGACCTAGATCATGTTAAGGTCAGATGTCCCAGTGTTAATGTTCGCCCCCGACCCCGTTCCTATACCGCGTCTCGGGTGGGCGTGTCGTGGCAAGTAGCGCTTGAGGACAAATAGTCAACGTTCTGTAGTTGATGAGTTGTTCCGCTATATTGGCGGCGTAGGCGCGAAGTTCATGCATGTAGCGGCCCGACTGCTTCATGTACGGGCCGCGGAGAACCGGGATGGCCCGTTGTGGCCGGGAGAGGGGGGCGAGTGCGCAGCAGCACCGCTGCCGACCTTGTGGACGCTCCGGTGGAGCGGTCGACCCGGTCCCGCCGTACACGCAGCGACTTCCTCGCGAGCCGGCGTGATCTGCTCGACGCCGTGGGCCGGCTCCTCGCCCGCAACGGGCGCCGCTTCAGCCTCGTCGACCTCGCGGCGGAGGCGGGCGTCTCGACAGCGACCGCGTACCGCCACTTCGCCGACGTCCACGACGCCCTCGACGTGTACTACCTCCAGCTCATCGACGTACTGGTAACCGACATCCGCGCCCTGGCGGTCGGTGAGGACCACCTGGGCAACTTCGAGGTCGTCTGCGAGGTGTGGGTCCGCTCGGCCGCGCGGTGGGGGCGGGCGGCGGTGCACGTGCGCTCCGCCCAGGGGTACCTCGCTCGGCTGCAGGCCCGTGACGACCTCGTCTCCAAGCTGCACCAGGTGCTCGCGCCGGTCGTGCTCGGCCTGGTGGACAACGGCGTGCTGCCGCCTCAGGAGCCCGAGTACGCGGTGCTGTTGTGGGCCTCGGTCTTCGACGAGCGGGTGATCGTCGACCTGCTCGACACCCTCGGCTGGTCGGTCGAGCAGGTCGCGCAGAAGCTCACCGCCTCGGCGCTGCGGATGCTCGGCTACACCGGCTGGACCCCCCTGCGGCCGGCCTTCCCGCCGGCGGGCTCCGGTGCGCAGACGCCCGCCGCCGGCCCGGTTCCCCCGGGCCCCGTGCCGGCCTCGCCCGCCTCGCCCCCGCGCCGCCACGGAGCCGCTGGTCCAGGCGGGATCGCGACGCGCGGTGCGGGCGGCCTCGGCGCCGGGCCGGTGCTGGCTCGCGCCGGCGCGCCGGCGGGCGGCGTCGACCCCCGGATCAGGCTCCGCTCCGGCGGCGCCGGCCGGCTGACCCACTAGGTTTTCTCCCGGACCGGTCCCGGCGTACATGTCGGGACCGGTCTGACGCGTCCGGCCGCCGTCCGGCGACCGCCACGCCCTGACGGACACGCTGACGGGCCCGCCCGGTACACCGCACCACTCGATGCGTTTGGTTCCCGTTGTTTTTCTGGGCGGCGTTGGTGGTCGCGCCGGTCGGGTCCGGGTCCGCCGGTCCGGCCTGCTCCGGTCGGCCCGCGTGGTTCTGGTAGTTCTTCTGTTGTGATTTTTTGGCGGCTCGGCCCGGCGGTCCGGGGGGTGTGGCCCGGCGCTCGTGTTACCTCTTGTTACCGGCCGCCGATGTCGGGGAATGCACTTCTTTCGCCCTGCTGCCTTTCCGGTCCGATATTCCTTCCGGGCATACGGTGAATTCTCTTGTCGTTGATGCGCTCACGGGAGCGTTCACCGTCGGGATGCCGTCCCGGCGAGTTTTCTGCGGATTTTTTCGGAGTCGGGGGTCCGGGACTCCTTCCGGAGGCCCGCGCAACTGCGCTGCCCAATCGCCTGGGCGGATGCTCGGCATACGGATCGATCAGTCCCCCGCACCCGGTGCCGCGCGCCGGGTGCGGGCCCGGCAGCGGGGGTCCGTAGGCTGGACGGGTGCTCGTCCTGGCGCTCGACACCTCGACGGCGGCCTGCGCGGTCGCGCTGGTCGAGCTCGGCGTGCCGCCCGCCGGGCCGTTGGTCCGTGCCTCCCGGGTGGTCTGGGACGCCCGCCGCCACGGTGAGCTGCTGGCGCCGATGATGCGCGACGTGCTCGCCGCGGCCGGCGTCCGCCCGCCCGAGGTGCGCGCCGTCGTCGTCGGGGCCGGCCCGGGCCCGTTCACCAGCCTGCGGGTGGGCATGGTCACCGGGGCCGCGTTCGCCGCCGCGCTCGGCGTCCCGGCCTACGGCGTCTGCTCCCTGGACGGCATCGGGGCCGCGACGACCGGCCCGGTCGGCGTCATCACCGACGCACGGCGCCGTGAGGTGTTCTGGGCCCGCTACCAGGACGGAACGCGTGTCGGCGAGCCCGGTGTGGGAGCCCCGGCGACTGTCGCCGCGGATCTGCGCGCCGCCGGCGTCGAACGGGTGACAGGGCCCGGGGCCGATCTGTACCCGGACGCGTTCGCCGGCTTCGGCACCCCGCCCGCCGGCGGTCCGGGCGAGCTGACCGGTTCGGGCGAGCAAAGCGGCTCGGACGCCCAGAGTGGTTCGGGCGAGTTGAGTGGTTCGGGCGAGTTGAGTGGAGCCGAGCCGGAGTATCCGGCGCCGGAGGTGCTCGCCCGCCTCGTCGCCGCGGACATCGTGGCCGGGCGTGATCCCGGGCCGCTCACCCCCCGCTACCTGCGGCGGCCCGACGCCGCCGAGCCCCGGGGCCCCAAAGTCGTCACCGCCTCGCGCTCGGAGTCGGCGCGGTCGGCCACGGCCGCCACCGGAGCAGCGCCGGCCGGAGCAGCGCCGGCCGGGACGATGCCGGTATGAGCGCCGCTGCCGTGAACCCGACGCCGAGCGCGGGCGACGTCGACCTCGTGCCGATGCGCTGGTGGCACCTGGGCGAGATCGCGACCCTGGAGCGGCAGGTCTTCGACCTGGACCCCTGGTCGGCCGAGCTCTTCTGGTCGGAGCTCGCGCAGGGCGACAACCGGCACTACCTGGTCGCGGTCGCGGGCGGCTCGATCGTCGGCTACGCCGGGCTGGCGCTGCAGGGCGACGAGTCCTACATCCAGACGATCGGGGTCGTCCCGGCCATGCGCGGGCGTCACCTCGGATCGCGGCTGATGATCGCCCAGCTCCGGGAGGCGCGGCGGCGTGGCGCCCGCAGCTGCGGGCTCGAGGTGCGCACCGACAACCGGCCTGCGCGGGCCCTCTACACCCGGCTCGGGTTCGTCGATCTCGGCGTCCGTCGCGGCTACTACCAGCCGTCGGGCGGCGACGCCTACGTGATGCGCGTGCGGCCGATCGACACCGTCGGCTACGGGGCGCTGCTGGACCGGGTCGAGGCGGCCGTCCTGCGGGACGCCAGGGCCGCCTCGTGAGGGCTCTCGGCACCGTCGTGAGGGCCGCCGGCGCCGCGGCGGGGGGTAGGACATGAGGACACCGGCCCGACCGCTGGTGCTGGGCATCGAGACCTCGTGCGACGAGACCGGCGTCGGCCTCGTCCGTGGCGGCGAGTTGCTCGCCGACGCGCTCGCCTCCTCGGTCGACGAGCACGCCCGGTACGGCGGCGTGGTGCCCGAGATCGCCGCGCGGGCGCACCTGGAGGCGATGGTCCCGACGATCGAGCTGGCGTTGGACCGCGCCGGCCTGCGCCCCCGGGACGTCGACGCCGTCGCGGTGACATCCGGCCCGGGGCTGGCCGGCGCGCTGCTGGTCGGGGTCGCCGCGGCGAAGGCGTACGCGCTGGCGCTGGGTGTCCCGCTGCACGGGGTGCACCATCTCGCCGCGCACGTCGCCGTCGACACGCTTGAGCACGGCCCGCTGCCGCGCCCGGCGGTGGCGCTGCTGGTCTCTGGTGGGCACAGCTCGTTGCTGCTGGTCCCCGATCTCGCGGCCGAGCCGGTCGAGTCGCTGGGGGCCACGGTGGACGACGCCGCGGGGGAGGCCTACGACAAGGTCGCCCGGTTGCTCGGCATGCCGTTCCCGGGTGGCCCGCCGATCGACGCGGCGGCCCGCGAGGGCAGCCCGCGCATCCCGTTCCCGCGCGCCAAGGCGGGGGACGGCACGTTCGACTTCTCCTTCTCCGGGCTCAAGACCGCGGTCGCCCGCTGGGTGGAGGCCCGGCGGCGGGCCGGCGAGCCCGTGCCGGTCGCGGATGTCGCGGCGTCGTTCCAGGAGGCCGTGGCGGACGTGCTCACCGCGAAGGCGGTCGCGGCCTGCCGGGCGCACGGTGTGGACACCCTGGTGGTCGGGGGCGGTGTCGCGGCCAACAGCCGGCTGCGCGTGCTCGCCGCGCTGCGCTGCGAGGCGGCGGGCATCACGCTGCGGATCCCGCGGCCGGGGCTGTGCACCGACAACGGCGCGATGGTCGCGGCGCTCGGGTCGCTGCGGGTCGAGGCCGGCGTCGAGCCCTCGCCGCTGGACCTTCCCGCGTCCTCCACGCTCGCCCTCTGACCGTTTCCGCTCTCTGACGTCTCCACCCGCTGACGGCCTTCTGACCACCTTCGCCGGCCCGGGACCCGCCACGGGTCCCGGGCCGGGCGGCGCTCAGGCGGCGGCGCGGTCGCGGGCCGTCTGCTCCGCGGCCGTCCGGGAGGCCTCGAACACGTCGGTGAACGCGGCGAGCGCCGGGTTCACCTTCGACAGCGTCATCACGACGGTGATGAACTCGATGTTGTCGGCGCCGAGTGCCTCGAAGGCGTGGCGCAGGTAGGGGACCTGGTGGTCCCAGCCCTCCTTGGGGGCGCCGGGGGCGTAGGAGCCCCCCTGCGCGGTGATGACGGTGACCTTCCTGCCCGCCAGCACGCCGTCGCCGGCCGTCCCGCCGGCCGTGCGGCCCATGACGATGACCTGGTCCAGCCAGGCCTTGATCGTCGACGGGTAGGCGTAGTTGTACATCGGCACCGAGATCACGTACTCGTCGGCGCTCTCGACCTCCTCGAGGTACTCCTCGCGGATCTTCACGGCCTCGGCCTGCTCGGGTGTGCGCTGCTCGGGGGGTGTCTGGCCGCCGGACACCAGCGCCCAGTTCAGGTGCGGCGGCGGGCTGGTGGCCAGGTCGCGGTGGGTCAGCGTGCCGTCCGGGTGGTGCTTGCGCCAGGACTCGGCGTAGGCCTCGGCGACTCCGCGGGAGACGGAGCCCTCCGGGGCGAGGCTGGAGTCGATGTGCAGCAGGTGGGGCATCGGAGCTCTCCTTGATCACGATCGGGAGGCGGGTGCCGGTCTCGGCGCGCGCCGCGGGAGGGAGGGTGCCGATCCGGCCGATCCGGCGCTGGCGCCGTGTGCGTCCCGTCGACTCCCCGTCGACTCCGGTGATTTTGGTGTGCGAACAGATAGTCGTTCCAAGCAATAATCTTTGTCAACACCTATCTGTTCCGCAGATTAGTTCATGATGATCGGGGTACGGTGTTCGGGTGGAGCGGTCCTCGGGCGCGTCGCCGATGCCGGCCTCCGTCGTGCTCCGGCCCGCCTCCCCGGCGGCGGAGCGACAGGATGAGCCGTCGGTCGCCGCTGGCCCGTCTGCCGCCGACTGTCCGTCCGTCGCCGCCGACGCGGAGCTCGAGCTGCCCGACGAGGTCCGCGACGACCTGCGCTGGATCGTCGGCCAGATCCAGCACGGGTACCTGGCCGCGTCCGCGAGCGCCGTCGGTGGCCTGCCCGGTGGTCTCAAGGGTTTCTACGTGCTGGACGCCGCGGTCGGAGGAACGGCGCACAACCAGATCGAGGTCGCCCGCCGTTTCTCCATCGACCGGACCGTGATGGTCCGGCTGGTCGACGAGATGGAGCGCGCCGGCCTGGTCGAGCGCCGGCCGGACCCGGCGGACCGCCGGGCACGAATGATCATCGCCACCGAGCGGGGAATCCAGGAGCACGAGCGGGTGCGGCGGCAGCTGCGCGCCGTCGACGACCACGTCCTGGCGCCGCTGGCGCCCGCGGACCGGGAGGTCTTCACCGGGCTGGCGCGGCTCGTCGCGGCACACCTGGTCGCGATGGATCCGACCAGGGGTGCCGCCGCGTGCGCCACGGCCGAGGTCACGCTGCAGAGTGCCACCACCGGTTGTGGCGGCCCCGGTGCCTGCGCGGGTGTCGCCGGCGCCACCGACATCACCGGCGGGCCCGGTGCTGGCCGCGCCGAGCCGAGCTGCTGACCGGGCGGGTCGGGCCGCGATGACGGTCACGTGGATGTGGGAGGCGAAGGCGGCCCCCGGTCAGGCCGCGGAGCTGGAGCGATGGGCCCGAGCGGCGGTGCGCGGGCGGGATGCCGAGATCTATCTCGGCCGTGGGCCGTCCACGGGCCTCGTGGTGGTCCTCCTGCACCTCGGCGTCGAGGAGTCCACGAGTGCTGCCGCCGGCGACCCGCCGCTCCCGGACCCCCCGGATGGGCTCATTGCCGGATCCGCGCATGCCTGGCAGTTCGAGCGCGCGCCGAACCGTCTTGACAGATCCGACCTTCTTGGTTGACGTGGGTGGTGCGGGTGCTAGGTTGGCACTCGGCACTTGAGAGTGCCAGCGACAGGCGCCTGTTCACCCGCGACGGCAGGCCGCCAGGGTCGCTCTCTCATCCAGCGAAGGAAGGGGGAGGTCGATCGTGACGACCGCCACCAAGGTTGCAATCAAGCCGCTCGAGGACCGGATCGTCGTCCAGCCCTCGGACGCCGAGACGACCACCGCGTCAGGCATCGTGATCCCGGACACCGCCAAGGAGAAGCCCCAGGAGGGCACCGTCCTTGCCGTCGGCCCGGGTCGGTTCGAGGACGGCAAGCGCGTCCCGCTCGACGTCAAGGTCGGCGACGTGGTGCTCTACAGCAAGTACGGCGGCACCGAGGTCAAGTACGCCGGCGAGGAGTACCTGGTGCTCTCCGCCCGGGACGTCCTCGCGATCATCGAGAAGTAGACCGGACGCCGGTAGCAGCAGGCAGGGCGTGTCCCACCGGTGGTCCCCTGGTTTCCGCCGGGGGGCCGCGGTGGGGCGCGCCCTTCTTGTTCCCGCCGGCAGCGGTGTCGGGAGGACACACAGGTATGCCGAAGATTCTGACGTTCAACGAGGACGCCCGCCGGTCGCTCGAGCGGGGCGTGAACGCCCTCGCGGACGCGGTCAAGGTGACGATCGGTCCGCGCGGCCGCAACGTCGTCATCAACAAGTCGTACGGCGCGCCGACGATCACCAACGACGGTGTGACGATCGCGCGTGAGGTCGAGCTGGACGACCCTTACCAGAACCTGGGGGCGCAGCTCGCCAAGGAGGTCGCCACCAAGACCAACGACGTCGCCGGCGACGGGACGACGACGGCCACGGTGCTGGCCCAGGAGATGGTCCGCCAGGGCCTGCGGCAGGTGACGGCCGGGGCCGCCCCGCTCTCGCTCAAGATCGGCATCGAGGCGGCGGTCGCCGCTGTCTCGTCGGCGCTGCTGGAAGCCGCGATCGAGATCGGCTCGAAGGAGACCATCGCGCAGGTCGCTGCGATCTCGGCGCAGGACGCCCAGGTCGGCGAACTCATCGCCGAGGCGATGGACAAGATCGGCAAGGACGGTGTGATCACCATCGAGGAGAGCCAGACCATGGGTCTGGACCTCGAGCTCACCGAGGGGATGCAGTTCGACAAGGGCTACATCTCGCCGTACTTCGTGACCGACCAGGAGAGCATGGAGGCCGTCCTCGAGGACGCCTACGTGCTGCTGCACCCTGGCAAGATCAGCGCGCTGAACGACATCCTGCCGATCCTCGAGCAGGTGGTGCAGGAGCGTAAGCCGCTGCTGATCATCGCTGAGGACGTCGAGGGCGAGGCGCTGTCGACCCTGGTCGTCAACGCGGTGCGCAAGACCTTCCAGGTCGTCGCGGTGAAGGCCCCCGGCTTCGGTGACCGCCGCAAGGCGATGCTGCAGGACCTCGCGGTCCTGACCGGTGGCCAGGTCGTCGCGACCGAGGTGGGTCTCAAGCTCGACTCGATCACGCTCGCCGAGCTCGGCCGGGCGCGGCGGATCGTCGTCGACAAGGACCTCACCACGATCGTCGACGGTGCCGGCGACGCCGACGCGGTCGCCGAGCGCGTCCGGCAGATGAAGGCGGAGATCGAACTCTCCGACTCGGACTGGGACCGCGAGAAGCTCCAGGAGCGCCTGGCCAAGCTGGCCGGCGGGGTCGCCGTCATCCGCGTCGGCGCCGCCACCGAGGTCGAGCTCAAGGAGAAGAAGCACCGTCTCGAGGACGCCGTGTCGGCGACCCGGGCCGCGGTCGAGGAGGGCATCGTGGCGGGCGGCGGCAGCGCGCTCGTCCACGCGGCCAAGGTCCTCGACGGTGACCTCGGCCTGACCGGTGACGAGCGTTCCGGGGTGCGGGTCGTGCGCGCGGCGCTCGACGCGCCGCTCACCTGGATCGCGCGCAACGCCGGCCTCGAGGGCGCGGTGATCGTGTCCAAGGTCCGCGAGGGCGACGTCGGCCGGGGCTTCAACGCGGCCACCGGCGAGTACGTCGACCTGGTCGCGGCCGGCGTGGTCGACCCCGTGAAGGTCACCCGCTCCGCGGTGGCGAACGCGGCCTCCATCGCCGCGCTGCTCATCACCACCGAGAGCCTGGTGGCGGAGAAGCCCGAGGAGGCCGAGGCCGGCCACGGCCACGACCACTCGCACGGCGGCCATGGCCACGGCCACTCGCACGGGCCGGGTTTCTGAGCCGTCGGGTGAGCTGAGCCGTCGGGTGACCGGCGGTGCACGGCCCGGCACCTGTGGCGGGTAGTGCGGTGATTCGGCAGGTGAGGCCCGGTCGGTCCGCGGACCGACCGGGCTTTGTCGTGTCCGGGGCCGTGACCCGCCCTGGCTCGGGGTGCGGGTATCGCCGGCGCGCGCGGCGCCACCCGAGGTCAGGGATCCGACAGCGGCCCCGGGGCGCTCACCCGTCGCGGGTGGTCGCCGGGGATGGGGAGACATGCCCGCATACGGCGGCGCGAACCGGCCTGCTGGCGGGAGCGGCGCCGGCGGGGAGACACCGGGAACACGAGCCCCCGGTGCTCGGCCGGCGGCGCGCATACTCCGGGCAAAAGAAAAGATCCCCGGGCCCGTACGTCCCGGAGCGGGGGTACGGGCCGGGGGATCTTCGCATCCGGCGGCTGGTTTCAGCAGGCCGGGGCGAGCCCCGGCCGGGCGGGCGCGTGACGGGCGGCGCCCCTGCGGGTGCGCCCGGTGAGGACCGCCTCCCGCTCGGACTCGCTCATTCCGCCCCACACGCCGTACGGTTCCCGGGCGGCGAGGGCATGTTCCCCACACGCCCGGATTACCGGGCAGCGTGCGCAGATCGCCTTCGCCGCCGCCTCCCGCGCGGCTCTGGCCGGGCCGCGTTCGCCCTCGGGATGGAAGAACAGCTCGGTGCTCTCACCTCGACAGGCGCCGTGGAGCTGCCACTCCCACTTCTCCGCGCCGGGGCCTGGAAGTCGTCGGACGTCGGTCATCGGCCTGACCCCCCCTTTCGACCTGAGCGGCTGGCGCCGCGACTACCCGGTCACCGTAGCCGCTCGCCATCGACTGGAGATCTTGAAATTTCACCCGGTCGACCGGCGCCGCCTCCCGGTGAGGTCCCTGCTACCCGGTAGGTTCACCGAGAGGCTGGGACACCGTGGATGCCGTCCACCGCTGACGGACCGCGCTACCGGCGCAGGCTCGCGCAGACAGCGGGCGGGACGGCGCGACCAGATGGAACCGTGGACGTCCGACCGCCGGTGTCGACGCGTGCGGATCACCGCCGGTCACGGGTGGTGCGCGCCCCGCCGACAGTCCCTCGCCTACCCGCCGCCGGTGCGGGTCACACGAACCGACATCGAGTTTCCCCACACGCTCGCCGCGGCGGGCTGTGCGGGGCGGGGCGAACGGCCGCGCTCCGATGCCGGCCCCGGCGTCGGTCGCCGGAGCCGCGGGCGGGCAGGGGTGCCCGGCCCGTGTCGGCCGGGCCGGGTTGTAACGGCTGGTGAGAGCCGGTCGGTCAGCGGGTGTCCGCCTCGGAGGCGGCTGAGGCCTCGTACACCCCGTCAGCGAAGCCGCGGGCGTACTCCCAGCTCACGTAGCACGCCGGATCCGGGGCGAAGGCAGGCTCGTGCACCCGTGTACGGCCCTCGTCTAGGAGGTGCCGTAGGTTGCCGGCCAGCAGGTCCCAGTCGAAGTAGTGCGGCTCGGCGCACCCCTCGCAGTCGACGACGAGACCCCGGTAACCACGTGGTTCGAGCAGGGTCCGGAAGACGTCGAGGTCGCCCAGCTCGGCGAGGATCTCTTCCCGCTCGCGTAGGGACAGCGGTTCGAGTAGTTCCAGATCCTCGGCGGAGTCGAGCTGCGCGAGCTCGGCCGCCGGGTCCTCGGGGTCGCCCGCGAAGGGGTCGAGGGGCTCGTTGCTCACGAGGAACACGCTACGCTCGCAGCCCAAGCTTAGTGGTCCCGATACGGAGTCCGGCACTGACGTGCGGGGCTTTCGCTCCAGCATGCCCCAATCTGTCCCAGCCTGGATGGCTTCCCTTCGTGCCGGGGCAGCTCGTCTGGTGTGGCAGTGACGGGCCGCGCGCATGGTCCGTGCTCCGCGCGCCGGTTGTCTGTGACCCATTTATGCGATTCCGGATCCGCGACGCCGGCCCTCGTGGTAGCAGCTGGTCCGTTTTGCACCTTTGGTGAGCGTTGTTTGGGCGGGGTGCCCACGGACGGGTGCGCCCCCGACCCCGGCGCCCGTCCTGTGGCATGCGTGGTGCTCTCGGTCACGCCGGGGAGTTCGGAGCCGTTGCCGGGCCTCTACGATGGAGTATCACCGTCGCCCGACCGGCGGGCCGCGCGGAGCCCAGCATGCTTCACCCGCCTGCCCGGGCAGACCGGCTCGCGCCGGTTCCCGGGCGCGGGACTCCCCAGACATCGCGGGGACGCTCCCGCCGGCGCCGGGCCGATGCGAACGGAAGGTGCCATGGACGGTTCCCCCGCCAACCCGACGACCTCGATCACGCGCGCGACCGGGGAACCCGACCTCGACCAGTCGCCCGTCCGGCACGTCGCTGACAGCCTGGGCGCCGAGGGGCCGGCGCTCCCGCCGAAGCTCGCGATGCTCGGCCTCACCTTCGACGACGTCCTGCTGCTGCCGGCGGCGTCCGAGGTGGCGCCGTCGGGCGTCGACACGACCACGCGGCTGTCCCGCAACATCTCGCTGGCGGTCCCGCTGGTGTCCTCCGCGATGGACACCGTGACCGAGGCCCGGATGGCGATCGCGATGGCCCGCCAGGGCGGCGTCGGCGTGCTGCACCGCAACCTGTCCGTCGACGACCAGGCACAGCAGGTCGACATGGTGAAGCGGTCCGAGTCGGGGATGATCACCTCCCCGATCACCTGCGGGCCGGACGCCACCATCGAAGAGGCGAACGTGCTCATGGCGCGTTACCGCATCTCCGGCGTCCCGGTGACCGAGCCGGACGGCCGCCTCGTCGGGATCGTGACCAACCGCGACATCCGCTTCGAGCGGGACTACACCCGCCGCGTCCACGAAGTGATGACCCGCATGCCGCTGATCACGGCACCGGTCGGGGTCTCGGCGGACGACGCGCTCGCTCTGCTGCGGCACAACAAGGTCGAGAAGCTGCCCATCGTCGACGGGCACGACCGGCTGTGCGGACTGATCACGGTCAAGGACTTCACCAAGCGCGAGCAGTACCCGCGGGCGACCAAGGACGCGGACGGCCGCCTCGTGGTCGGCGCCGCGGTCGGCGTCGGCGAGGACGCGCTGAAGCGCGCCCAGGTCCTCGTCGCCGCCGGGGTGGACTTCCTCGTCGTCGACACCGCGCACGGCCACCACCACGCCGTCCCCGACATGATCGCCCGGATCAAGGCCGAGATGCCCGCCGGGGTGGACGGCCGTCCGCTCGACGTCATCGGTGGCAACATCGCCACCGCGGCCGGGGCCGCCGCGCTCATCGCGGCCGGCGCCGACGCCGTCAAGGTCGGGGTCGGGCCGGGCTCGATCTGCACGACCCGGGTGGTCACCGGCGTGGGTGTTCCGCAGGTCACCGCGATCTACGAGGCGGCGCGGGCGGCGCGGGCCGCCGGCGTGCCGGTCATCGGCGACGGCGGGCTGCAGTACTCCGGTGACATCGCCAAGGCGATTGCCGTCGGCGCGGACACCGTGATGCTCGGCAGCCTGCTCGCCGGTGTCGACGAGAGCCCCGGTGAGCTCATCTTCATCAACGGCAAGCAGTACAAGTCCTACCGGGGGATGGGCTCGCTCGGCGCCATGCGCAGCCGCGGCGACACCCGCTCCTACTCCAAGGACCGCTACTTCCAGGACGACGTCCTCTCCGACGACAAGCTCGTCCCCCAGGGTGTCGAGGGCCAGGTGCCCTACCGCGGCTCGCTGGCCGGGATGGCCCACCAGCTGATCGGCGGCCTGCAGGCCGCGATGGGGTACACGGGTGCCGCGACCATCCGTGATCTCCAGGAGAACAGCCAGCTGGTGCGGATCACGTCGGCTGGCCTGACCGAGAGCCACGCGCACGACGTCCAGATGACGGTCGAGGCGCCGAACTACACCCGGTGAGTCGCGGCCGGTGGTCGGGAGGTCTCTCTCCGCCGCCGGCCGCCAGCCGTTCCAGCGGCCGCGCGGCGCTCGTCGTTCCGTATCCCCGCCGCCGGACGCCGACGCACCAGGCAGGATGGTCGGCGGGACCAAACGGGCTGACCAGGAGGCCGGGACACGGTGGCAGACGTCGAAATCGGTATCGGGAAGAACGCGCGAGTGGGCTACGGCCTTGACGCCGTGGGCATCGTTCCCTCGCGGCGCACCCGGGACCCAGCCGACGTGTCACTCGCCTGGGAGATCGACGCCTATCACTTCGATCTGCCGATCGTCGCGGCGCCGGCCGACGCGGTGACCTCGCCGGAGTCCGCGATCGCCGTCGGGCGCCAGGGTGGGCTCGGCGTGCTGCACCTCGAGGGGCTGTGGACCAGGCACGAGGACCCCGAGCCGCTGCTCGAGGAGGTCGCGGAGCTGGGCGCGCGTTCCGGCGCGGTGGCGGCGACCCGGCGCCTGCGTGAGTTCTACGCGGCGCCGGTGCAGCCCGAGCTCATCGGGGCGCGGCTGGCGCGGATGCGGGAGGCCGGCGTGGTCACCGCCGCCGCGCTGCGCCCGCAGAAGGTCCGGGCACTGTGCCCGCACGTGCTGGCCGCGGGCGTGGACCTCCTCGTCATCCATGGCACGGCGGTGTCGGCCGAGCACCAGTCCAGGCGCACTGAGCCGCTGAATCTCAAGCAGTTCATAGGACAGCTCGACATCCCGGTGATCGTCGGTGGCTGCGCATCCTTCTCCACGGCACTGCATCTCATGCGGACGGGCGCGGCCGGCGTGATCGTCGGAGTCGGTGCCGGCCTCGGCGACGACACGGCCGAGACCCTCGGAATTGGTGTTCCGCTGGCGACTGCGATCGCCGACGCGGCCGGCGCCCGGATGCGGTACCTCGACGAGTCCGGCGGCCGGTACGTCCACGTCATCGCGCATGGCGACCTGCGCACCGGCGGGGACGCGGCGAAGGCCGTGGCCTGCGGAGCCGACGCCGTGATGGTGGATTCGCCGCTCGCGCAGGCGGTGGACGCCCCTGGGCGGGGCTCGGTCTGGTCGATGGAGATCCTGCACTCGGACCTGCCGCGCGGGCGGTGGGCGCCGGTCGAGACGTCACGTACCGTCGCCGAGATCCTCACCGGGGGCGAGGTCGCGGCCGAGGACGGTGTGGCGAACATCGCCGGGGCCCTGCGGGCGGCGATGGCCACAACGGGCTACGCGACGTTGAAGGAGTTCCAGAAGGCGGAGATCATGATCGCCGCCGGGCGCTAGCGGAACGGGCCCGGAGAGCCAGCGGTGTGCGTCGGTCGTGCTGCCGACCCGGACGCCTTGGGTGTAAGTCCGCCGTGGCACCCTTGGAGCCGTCCGTCTCCGGATCGAAGGATGACCGATGCGCCTCGACGAGAACGGCCGCTGGGTCAGCGACGACGGCGCCTATGTCTGGGATGACGCGGCCCAGACCTGGCGGCTGGCGAATGCCACGTCGCCGTCCGCCATGCCCGCGACCGGCTCGGGCCGGACGGCCTCGGGCCAGACCGGTCCGGGCCACACCGGTTCGGGCCAGGCGGGCCCGGGGCAGGCGGGCTCCGGCCAGACGGGTTGGACACCGCCGCACACGGGTCCGCTCGCCCCGAGCTCCGGCAGTTCCGCCGGCACCGGGGCGACCGGGCCGATCTACACCGGGCAGGCGTACGCGGGGCCGGCCGACACAGGCTCCTCCTACGGCGGCCGCCCCGGCTCCGGCTACCCGGACCCGGCACGGTCAGATCCGGCACGGTCAGATCCGGCATGGACGGGCCCGGTGCGGGCGGGCCAGGCGCCGGCCGCGCGGGAATCGGGCCGGCCCACAACGACCGGCCCGTTTTCGACCGGCCCGTTTCCAGCTGGGCAGCTTCAGAGCGGGCCGATGGCCACCGGGCCGATGCCGACGGGGCCGATGCCGACCGCCCGGACAGCCACGGGCGCGTCCGGGGGCCGGGCAGACTCCGCCGTGGCGCCGAGCGATCCTGCGGAGAACACGACGGGCATCCCTCGCCGGATGACGCGGCCGCGGCGGCCCCGGCCGGCCGGGCAGCTCGACGTGGCCGACACCGATCTCGACGACACCGATCTTGACGACGCCGATCCCGACTACACCGACCTGGACGGCCCGCACTTGGACGACGCCGACCCGGACCGCTGGGCCGGTGACGATGACGAGGATGAGGCGGGCCTCCGGGGCCGCGGTGCCAGGCCGGGCGACGGCCACGGCCCCGAGGGCGGGGGAGCGCGGCGGTTCGCCAGCGGGCTGCGGGCGTCCGCGCTGGATCCCCGGGCGCGCTGGGGCGCGGCGGGGCCGGGCGGGACGTCCGACAACGGCGGCGGGCCCGACGGCTACCCGGCGGCCGAGGACCCCGCCCGCGGGATCGCCGCGATGCTGCGCCGGCCGACCGTGCTCGCGGTGGCCACGGCGTTCGCTCTGGTAGTCGCGCTCGGCGTGGCCGGGTTCCTCGTTCTCGGCGGGGGTGACGACAGCGGTTCGACCGCCTCCGCGTCGTCCGCCGGGGTGGGCAGGTACGACGCGGCCGTCCGGAAGGACTACATCGACGCCTGCCTCGGCGTGAGCGACGGCAACGAGCGCTACTGCACCTGCACGCTGGAGAAACTCGAGGCTGACTACACCCAGGAGCAGTATCTGGCCTTCAACAGCGACGTCGAGTCCGACAACTCCCAGCGCATCGTGCGCGAGATTTACGCGGCCTGCCGCAATCTCCGGTGAGAGCCCCCGTGTACAGTGGGATGATCCCGTTTGCGACCGATTCGTGCTTTCCACCCGCAAGGGCAACGGCAACGGCGAGGCTGCCGTTGCGAACGGGGAGACGGGCGCATCCAGATCGGACTCGTCCGGAGCGTGTGCGTCGCGCACGGGTTTCGTGCGGGGTGCCCGGATCGGTCGGTCACCCGCCAGCCGGCGCGTGGTGTGTCCGCAGCAGCGGGTCCGGTCCCGGTGAGCGGTCTCGTGTTCGGGTGGCGTCGGCTTTTAACGGCGCGACAGGAAGCGGCCAGCGTGAATTCGGCCAGTACGTTCACGGCCGGTACATTCAGACGGCTGACCGCCTTGGGACGCTGATCAGAGAGGCGGGCGATGCTCACCGGCGAGTGTGGTCGATGAGCATGGTCGACGTCCCGGCGGCAGCGCGACGCGGGTTCGGTGCCGGGACGTGGGCATCCGGCTACCTCGGCGGCAGGTGGGTGATCGCTCCGTGACCGTGGACGGCACCGACCGACCCACTGGCGGTCGTCGTGACGACGACTTCTTCGCGGTCGAACGGGTCGGCGAACCCGACGACACCGCGGTCTCCCGCCCGGCCCCCGCGGCCGACGGCGGCTGGGACGTCACCCCGTGGCCGGCCTCCGACCTGGACGTGAGCGCCGGCAGTGGTCCGGCCCGTGGCGTCGTGGGTGGTCCGCTGGTGGACGGCCCGGTGCTGGGCGGTCCCGTCGTGGGCGGTCCGGCCGTCGGCGGTCCGACCGCGGGCGGCGGGCCGTCGGTTGGCGACGATCCGTTCGACGTCAGCTCGACCTGGAACGGGCCCGCCCCGGTCATCGGGGGGCCGCCGTCCGACCTGGGCCGCGCCGCACCCGACGTCCAGCCCGCGCCGCACTCCCTGGCACCGCACTCCTCAGGGCCCTACTCCCCAGGGCCGCACACGCCGGCGCCGCACCCCGCGGCACCACACACGCCCGTCCCGCCGGCCTCGGCGCCGCAGGTGGGCCTACCGCCGGCGGGCCCGTCGGTGACGGGCGGCTTCCGGGTCCCGACCGGGTACGAGTCGGCCCCGCCCGCGTCTCCGCGCTCCTACGCGGAGCCGACACCGCCGCCGAGGTTCCCGACCGAACGCGGGTCCGCCCCGCCGGGCCGCGTCGGGGGCCCGGACACCGGTTCGGTCCGCATCGGCGGCCCGGATACCGGCTCGGCGCCCGGCTGGGGCCCCGCGAGCCCGGGTGCGGGCGCGCCCGGCATCAACCCGGTGACCGGCAGCTTCCCACTGCCACCGACGAGCCGGACGCAGCCGCCCGCCGCGAGATCCGGGGGTGCTCCCGGGCCCAGCGCCTACCAGGGTTATGACCCGGCGCGTCCGCAGAGCACGCCCCCGCCGCCGCAGCCGGGCGCCGGCCATCCGGGTGGCTCCGGTCTGCCGCGCCCGGACCAGACCGGCGGGTTCGCGCGCCCCGGCGCCGCCTACCCGAGCCGGCCCGGCGAGCCCGAGCGGCCGGCTCCGCGGCCGGTCGACCCGTGGAACGGCCACAGCACGGGCTCCGGGCCGCGCCCCGACCTGTCGCTGCCTCCCCGGGCAGGCACGCCGTCCACCGACCACGGCCGGGACGACCAGCGGCGCAACGGCTACGACCCCCAGGGGCGCAGCGGCTACGAGGTCCGTCCGGACCAGTCCCGTGGCGACCGCGGCGCGGCACGCGCCCCGGACGGCTACGGGGCGAGCGGCCCGACCACCGGCGGCTACCGCGTCGGTGACCCCGGCAGCGGCCCTGCACCTCTCGGCGGCGCTGGTTCTCCCGGCGGGCCAAGTTCTCCTGGTGGGCCTGGTGCTCTTGGCGGTATGTCGGCACCCGGTGGTGGCGCGACCCCGGGCGCGGCCGCGCCGGGGCGGCCTGTCGGCGCCGGGCCGGTGGCGCGCGCCGCGCTGCCGCCCGGCTCCTGGGCCGGGTCCCCGAGCGGAGCGCTTCCGATCGACGGGCGTCTGAACAGCGGTCGGCACGCAGCGGACCGGCCCGGTTCCCCGAACGGCGACGCGTCCGGCCCGTGGCGGTCGCCGCACCGGGATGATCCCGCGGCCTTTCCGCCCGATCGCCCTCGCGGCGCCGGCCTCCCGCCGCTGGCGAACGATCCGCTCTCCGGTCCGCTGCCGGTCGCCGCCCTGCCGCCGGGACGTCCCGAGCCCGGACGCCCCGGTGGCCGTCCGGAACTGGGCCAGCCGGAGCTGGGTCGACCCGAGCTGGGCCGGGCTGAGCCGGGCGGCCGAACCGGCCCTGCCGGGGCCGCGCGCGCGGAGCCGCTCGCCCCGGGGGCGGCGCCGTCCGGGCCGTGGCGTTCTCCGTCGCCCCGCGCGGCTGTCGAGGACACCATGACCACCACGCGCTCGCCGTTCCGCGGGTCGGGGGCCCTGCCGGCGCTGCCCCCGGGCCGTTCGGCGGCGCCGGGCGCCCCGGGCGCCGACCAGGCACCGGTTCCAGGCACGCCGCCGCCGGCGCCCGGTGCCGGGACGGGCCCGCGCGCCGCGACCGGCCCGCGCGGCGCGACCGGACCGCGCGCGCTGCCCGGACCGGCCGCGGCTGGTGCCGCGCCGGGTCGGCCCAGACGTCCCGAGAGCGCGGCGGAGATGACCTCCCTGGTCACCCGCCGGGGCCGGGCGGGTGCCGCCGGCGCGGCCGACCGGGGAGACGACTCCGGCTGGCAGCCGTCCCGGGGGGCTCGCCGGACGGGTGCCCGCGGAGTGCCCGCGGACCGCAGGCGCACCCCGAACCCGACCACGGACACGAACAGCCTCCAGGCGGTCTCCGCGCCGCCGGCGCGGCGCACCACGCCGCGGCCCGCCGACGCCCCCGAGGACACCGGCTCGACCGGCCGGTCGAGCCGGTCCCGCGGGGACCGGCCGGGCCGGGGAGGCACGGACGTCGAGGACCTGCACCCGGAGAACCGCCGGTCGGCGGCGCGTGACGCTGGCCTGGCCGGGTCAGGCGGCGGGGGCGGAGCGACGGGCGGAGCCCGCGGTAACGGCGGCGGAGCTGGTGGCCGCGGCGGGCGTGGCCGGGGCGCCGGGGATGACCGCCCGTCGACCCGCGCGGTCGGGGTGCTCGAGCCGGCCGAGGTGGACGACGAGGCGGACGACCAGCCGTCCACCCCGGACCGGCTGGCCTGGCTCAAGGAGGGCTGGATCGGCCCGCTGGCCATCGCGCTGGTGGTCTCCCTGTTCGTGGTCGGCGCCTACACCCTGCTGATCGGGGGAGACAGCGGGGACCAGACGCCGTCCGAGCCCACGGCCACGCAGTCCGAGCCGCCGGCGCCGACGAATCCGGAGGCCCTCGCCGGTAAGGCCCTGGTCAACGGCACCTGGCACTGCCGCGTGATGGTTGACGGGGTGACCGGTGACCTCCTTCCCGACAAGCTCGTCGTCGATCCGACGGGCCTGACGTATCGATGGAACGACGGTCAGGGCGTCTACACCATCACGCCGAAGCAGGGTGACGCCGGGGCGTCGCTGATCTCCGAGGTCCAGTTCACCAGCGGTCCGCTGCAGGGAGTCACCGGCAAGAGCCTTATCACCACCAAGGAAAACAGTGGTTTCGCGAGTGGCACGCTGCTGCTCGACGCCATGCCGAACGTGTCCGCCCGGGGTTGCTTCGTGAACTGAACCACTTCGCGTAATCCCCCGAGGGGCAGCGGCGGTTGCGCATGAGTGCTGTCAGCACGACGGATATGGTTCACTGCGCTCCGTGAGCATGTATCGCTAGAATTCCGGCAAATGGTGTCGGAGAAGATCTGGCTCGCTTCCGCGGGGCGCGGTGTTGGTGGACCCGGTGAGATGGTTTTATTGGCCATGCGGCAGGATCGGGTGTCATGTTCTGGTCTGACCGTGTTGCGGGTACCAGGCGGCGGCAGGCCGCCCACGAGGTCTCGAACCACGGAGGCCGCGGCCTCCTTCATCCGGTTCGGCCCGACCCGGTAACGGCGGCGCAGAGCTCTCCGGAGGCATCGGATTCCGTGGCCGCGGCGAGCTCCCCGGTAGCGCGGGGCCCCCTGGGCCCGCGGGTGGAGACGCGGCCGGAGGGATGGCGCCTGGTGGATCGCCGCGGCCTGCTGAAGGCCGCCGGGATGGCCGCCGTCGCGGCGCCCGCCACGAGCCTGCTGGCGGCCTGCGGGGGCGGTGGCTCCGGTGGTTCCGGCGCACGCTCGGTGCGCATCGGCATGGTCAGCCCGCGCACGGGCTCGCTGCGGCTCTATTCCGAGGTCGACGCGCATGTCGTCGAGACAATGCGCACGATCTTCAAGGACGGCATCCGGGTCGGCCGGAGCACCCTGCCGGTGGAGATCTTCGTTCGGGACGGCCAGTCCGACCGCAACCGGGCCGCGGCCGCCGCGACCGACCTCATCTTCACCGACCAGGTGGATGTCGTCCTGGTCGGCGGCACCTCGGACAACGCCAACCCGGTGTCCGACGCGTGCGAGGCCAACGGCGTCCCGTGTATCTCCACCGAGGCTCCGTGGGAGTCGTGGTTCTACGGGCGCGGCGGCAACGTCCAGGCGCCGTTCTCCTGGACCTACCACTTCTACTGGGGCATGGGCGACCTGCGGGGCGCCTACACGACCATGTGGGGGCAGCTGGACGTACCCCGCGTGGTCGCCCTGCTGCTTCCCAACGACCAGGACGGCGCCACCTTCTCCAACGGCGTGTTCGGCCTGCCCGCGCTGGCCCAGGCCGGCTTCCGGATACTTTCCGACGTCCCGCCCTATTCGGTCGGTGAACGTGACTTCAGCGCACAGATCCAGAAGATCATCGATAACGACGTGGAGATCGTCGCGGGTATACCCAATCCGGACGACTTCGCCGCGTTCTGGCGGACGCTGAACGACCGGAACTACCTCCCGAAGGTCGTCACCATGTCGAAGGCGCTGTCCTTCGAGCGGGACGTGGAGAACCTCGGTGCGACCGCGAACGGTTTCACCACCGAGGTCAGCTGGTCGCCGAAGCACCAGTTCCGCAGCTACCTCACGAACCGCACCGCGGAGGAGCTGGCCAGCGAGTACGTCGACCAGACGGGACGGCCCTGGGCGCCGTCCCTGGGCTTCACCCACGCGCTGTACGAGGTGCTGGCCCAGGCGCTGGTGAACGTCGACTCCATCGACAACGCGCGCGGCATCGCCGACGCCATCGCCCGGGTGAAGGCGAACACGATCGTGGGCACCGTCACCTTCGGCGGGGCCCAGAACGTCCCCAAGAACGTGGGGAGCATCCCGCTGGTGGGTGGCCAGTGGCGTCAGCAGAACAACACCTTCAACCTGCGCGTCGTCGCCAACAACGGCAGCAACATCGCGCCCGACGGGCCGGTCGAGGACCTGCAGACGGTGCAGAACCGCTGATCCGAGGTACGAAACAGGGCCGGGGCCGGGGCCGGGAACGGCGGCCCCGGCCCCCGGTGGCGGAAGCGGCGGTATCCGGAGCCGGCAGCGGCGCGGACAGTCCGGAAAAGCCAAAGGCGTGGGGGGTGCTCCGGTTTCGGAGCACCCCCCACGCCTTTCCGACCGGGAGATCCCGGAACGGCGATGCCTCAGGTCCGCGCCGCCGCGCGGGACATCGTGTGCTCGACGACGGCGATCAGCGCGCTCTTCGTGGAGTCGCGGTTACGGGCGTCGCAGGTGATGATCGGGACAGCCTGGTTGATCTGCAGGGCCTCGCGGACATCCTCGATCGAGTGGCGCAGGATCCCGTCGAAGCAGTTCACGCCGACGACGAACGGCAGCTGACGCTGCTCGAAGTAGTCGACCGCCGCGAAGCAGTCCGCCAGCCGTCTGGTGTCCGCCAGGACGATCGCGCCGATGGCACCGCGCACGATGTCGTCCCACATGAACCAGAACCGGTACTGCCCGGGCGTGCCGAACAGGTACAGGATCAGGTCCTCGTCCAGCGAGACGCGGCCGAAGTCCATGGCAACCGTCGTGGTGGTCTTGTCCACGAGGTGGGTGAGGTCGTCGACGTGCGCGCCGGCCTCGGTCATGACGGCCTCGGTGCGCAGCGGGACGATCTCGGACACGGAGCCCACGAACGTCGTCTTGCCGGCGCCGAATCCGCCCGCCACCACGATCTTCACCGAGGTCGTGGCGACGGCGGAGTTGACCCGTCTGTGGTCAGAGCTTTCGAAGGCCACTGAGAACCCTTTCGAGCAACGCGAGATCCGGTGCCTCATCGCGGTCCGGCTGCTGGTGGACACGGACGAAGCCTTCGTCCGCCATGTCGCCTACCAGGACGCGGGCGACTCCGAGAGGCACCCTCAGACCGGCGGCGATCTCGGCGATGGATCGCACCTGCCGGCACATGGCGGCGATGGTCTGCTGCTCCAGGTTGAGGCTTAGCACCCGCTCCTCGCCGAGCGGGGTTGTGAAAACGAGTGCCTCGATGGCGAGCTCGTAACGGGACCGAGTCCGCCCACCGGTCATCGCGTAGGGGCGGACGACCGGTCCGGGCGCGTTCTCGGGATCGATGCTCACCCTGACTCCCTGGACCTACCCATGTTCACCGCGGAAGCGTTCCCTGCAGCTCGGCTCGCAGAGCCGGTGTGAGGACGTCCTTGGCACGGGTGACGAGCAGTGCCATCTCGTAACCGACCAGTCCGATGTCGCAGGACGGTGCGGCGAGTACCGCCATGCTGGCCCCGTCGCTGATGGCCATGATGAAAAGGAATCCGAGCTCCATCTCCACGACGGTCTGGGTGACGGCGCCGGCCTCGAAAACCCGGGCGGCTCCGCCGGTGAGGCTCACCAGCCCGGAGGCCACCGCGGCGAGCTGGTCGGCGCGGTCGCGGGGGAATCCGTCCGAGACCGCCAGCAGCAGTCCGTCGGCGGAGACCACCACGGTGTGGGCGACGCCCGGAACCCGGTCGACAAAGTTATTGATCAACCAGTTGAGGTTCTGGGCTTCGGAACTCACGGGTGTCACCGTTCCTCCTGCACGTCACGTCGGGGGTTCCTCGTGGTGTCCGTTCCGACATCACGTCCCTGCCGCACGCCCTGGTAGAAGCTGGCGAGCCGACCACCGACAACCTCTGGAGAGCGTGTCGTCGGCTCTGGGGGACGCCGGCTAGCCGCTGGTTCGGCGCTGCCGGGCACGAGATGGGTCATGGGAACTCGAACCGGAAGTCCGGACCGTGTGGTGCCGCCGGCGCTGGGCTGCCGGAGCTGCTCCGCGGCCTTCCAGCCGGCATCGCCGGCGGACGACCAGGAGCCCTCCGGCGGCTGCCCGCCGGAGACCACAGGCTGCGGTCCTGTTTGCGGAGTCTGCCGCGGTGCCTGCGCCGCGCCGGCCGGAACCGGTGCCCCGGGGAGCGGAGCGCCGAGACCGGGACGGCGGATCCCCCGCGCGGGGGACTCGACGATCGGTTCCCCCCGGGCCGGTGTACGCGGTACCGCGGGAGGCTGCGTGGTGCGGTGCACCGGCGCCGACGGCTGGGGCCGCTGGGGCAGTGGCGTGACCTGGTGGATGGGCTGCTGCGCGGGCGGGGCCTGCCGGGTCGCCGGCGGCTGCTGCCCGGCGCCCTGGGCCCGTACCGGGCCGCGGGTGGGCCGCTGCCCACGCCGCTCACCCTGCCCGTTCGACGAGCCGTTCGAGGGCGCCGGCGACCTGCGCTGGAACCACGCCGAGACGGAGTCGAAGATCGGCGTGGTGTCGACGTCCTCGCCCTGCTCGGCGGCGGCCAGCTCGCCGGTGTCCTCGGCCCGAGGCTGGACGGGCTGCTCGAGGGGGCCCGTCTCCCTGGGCGTGCGGAACGCGGCGGCCAGGTTGGGGCCGGTCCGAGGGAAGGGCCCGGTCTGGTCGGGACTGGGCCGGGCGGGCGCCCGGTTGAACACCCCGCCCGGCCGGGAGAGCGCGTCCGTCTCCGGCTCGGCGTACATCGAGGTCGGGCCGGTCGGCGGGCCGACCTGCGCCGAGTACTCGTCCTGCTCCGCCTGGGCGTCGGGCAGGAGGTACCCGCCGGTGTCGGCGCGCTCCGGCTCGGGCTCGTCGCCCTCGCCGCCGCGGCCGATCGCCATCGGGTAGGTGTACGGGTGCTCCCCGGTGTGCGGGTCGACGTCGTTCTGGCCGTCCAGGCGCTGGGGCAGCGGGCCTGAGTCGAACGCCTCGAGCGCGAACTCGGCGGAGTCCTCGGGACCGGTCTGGCCCTGGGTCGGGAACGGGTCGGTCTCCTCGCGCCGCGGCTGCCCCGACCCGTTGAGCATGCGCTCGTCGGGGCCGTTGCCGGGGTGGTGCCCGTTGCGGGCGGGCCCGTCCGACTGGCCGCCACCCCCACCGAACAGGGACACGGGGCCGGTGTCGGGGGAGCCTCCGGAGGGTGGTCCCTGCCCGAAGCCCTGCCTCTGCCCGAAGGCCTGCCCGAGGCCCTGACCCTGGCCGAACCCGGAGCCCTGTCCGGGTCCCTGCCCGAAGCCCTGCCCGGGTCCCTGCCCGAAGCCCTGCCCGAACCCGGGGCCCGTCCCGGTGCCGTTGCTGCTCGGCGCCAGCGAGGATCCACCGGCGGCGGCGGACGCGGCCGGGTCGACCGTGGGACTGAAGTTGGTGGTCGGCAGGCCACTCCCTGCGCCGTTGCGGTCGCTGCCGCGGGGCAGGGCCAGCCCGCTGGAGCCGCCGCGGGCGACGGCCTCCCGGCCACCGGGCTGGCCGCCCGGCCCTCCGCTGCCCGGCCCGATCGCCGCGGCCGGGCGGGGGGCGCTGGGGATCGCGCCGCCGTCGCCCGTGACCAGCTTCGCGGGCAGCCGGACGACCGCGGTGATACCGCCGGACGCCGACTCGCGGAGCTGGACGCGGATCCCGTGCCGGCCGGCCAGGCGACCGACGGCGAACAGGCCCATGGTCCGGGAGACCGAGACGTCGACGATCGGCGGGTTCGCGAGCCGGTCGTTGACCCGCTCGAGCTCCTTGGCCGGCATGCCGATGCCCTGGTCCTCGATCTCGATCATCGCGCCGGCACCCGGCCCCAGCGAGTGGCTGGACACCATGACATCGGTGACCGGCGGCGAGTAGGAGGTGGCGTTCTCGAGCAGCTCGGCGATCAGGTGGACGACGTCGCTGACACCGCTGCCGGCGATGGACACCGAGGCCGCCCCGGTCTGCTTGACCCGGGTGTACTGCTCGACCTCGGAGATCGCGGCCAGGACCACCTCGTTGACCGGGACGGGGTGCGTCCAGCGGCGGGCGGTGTCGGTGCCGGCGAGGACCAGCAGGGACTCGTTGTTCCGCCGCATACGGGTGGCGAGGTGGTCGAGCTTGAACAGGTTCGCCAGCTGGTCCGGGTCCTGCTCGCGGTTCTCCAGGTCGTCGATCAGGCGGAGCTGCCGTTCGACGAGGCCCTGGCTTCGGCGGGAGAGGTTCACGAACATCGCGTTGACGTTGTTCCGCAGGACGGCCTGCTCGGACGCGAGCCGGACCGCCTCGCGGTGGACCGCGTCGAAGGCCCGCGCGACTTCGCCGATCTCCTCGTCGGAGTCGATACCGATCGGTTCGACGTCGTCCGAGATGTCCTGATCGCTGGAATCTCGCAGCCGGCGGACCGCCTCGGGCAGTCGCCGGCCGGCGACGTCGAGGGCCGCGGTCCGCAGCGCGAGCAGCGGCCGGACCAGCGAGCGGGCGACGACCACGGCGGCGAGCAGGGCGCTGGCGAGGATGACGACGATCAGCAGGCCGGACAGGAGCGCGCCGCGCTGGATCTGGCCGCGCAGCTCGCCGACCCGGTCGTCGGTGATACCCAGCAGGCTGCCGGTGACCTCGGTGCCGAGGTCGATCGTCTCCTTGGTGGCACGCAGCCACTTCTCGGAGTCGATGACCTCCAGGGGCTGCCCGACGGGAGCGTTGAGGACCTGCTCCGTGTACAGAGCGGTGTTCTCGATGTCGTTGTTCTCGTCGGAGTTCAGCTTGTCCCGGTAAATGGTGAGCTCGGCGGGAGTCGCGTCTTCCTCGAACGCTCGGAGCAGTTCCACGCGCTGTGAGTAGGTGCTCAGGAACTCTCGGTAGTCCTCGGTGGTGAATGGACGCCCACTGATCGCCACTCCGTGTACCAGTGCCTGCTCCACGGCGAGTTCCTCGTTCGCCCGGACGAGATGGTCCGTGGCGGTGACGCTCGTGAGGAGTTGCTGGTCGTCGTTGCCCTGAGGGATCCGGACGACGAGATCGATCAACGAGTCGATGAGGGGTTTGTAGACCGCCCGCACCGAGCCCGGGTCCACCATCCGCACGGAGGCCTGGCGCAGCGAGTCCAGGCGGCTCAGCCGGTTGTCGGCCGCCTCCAGCACGTCCCGGACCTCGGGGCCGAACGACTCCGCGCGCCCCTTGGTGACGTTCTGGTAGGCGGTGTAGGCGTCGTTCACCGCCGCCCGCCGGGACTCGACCGCGGGCAGCGACCCGGTGCGGGCCACGAGGCCTGTGGTGAACGTGCGCTCCTGCTGCAGGGAGTAGACCAGCGTGGACGCCGACCTGCTGATCTCGATCAGATCCCGTACCCGGTTCACGTCACGGGTGCTGGTCAGCACCGATGCCGCCTGGATCGACGAGTTGACCAGGATGGCCACGATCGGCACGGCGAGAATGGCGATCAGCTTGGTGCGCACCCGCCAGTTGGTGGGGTCGGTCACCGCATGACGAAGACTCCGGCCGCCGGACCGCTCGGGCCGGGGCGGCGTCGGGGGCCGGTCGTCGTGGTGGTCCTCGTCTTCCACGGACGAACCAGCCGCCGTCATCGGCGGCCGGTCTGCGGCCATGCCCGTGCTGCTGGCCATCGGTTGTCTGCGCACGTACCTTCGCAACCTCTCCGCCAGCCTCCCGGAACAGGTCGTACCAGGATGGCTCGGTATCGGGCCCGGATGTCCCTCACAACGCACCTTAGCGGTACGTACTGAGCGCCCGAAAGGCGCCCACCGTACGCCCGTTGTCGGGCTGAGGCCAGTTGTGGGCGGTTTGCGCCGAGTTAGTCACGGATGACCTCCTCGGTGAGCACTGTCGGTCGGTCTGTCCATCGTCATCAGTGACGTTCAAGGAGCCTTAACGATGGCATCTGGGGGTTCATCGCGTTCGGTGGCCCGTTCGTTCGATCGAACGGTTCGTCCGATCGAACGGTTCGTCGGTTCGGCGGCCGTTCGTCAGCGGGTTCGTCAGCGGTTCGCCGCGACGGCCGAAGGTGGCCCCAATGTGGGGCGAGTGCACGGCCATGCCGCCTGATGCTCGGGTCCACCGTCCTCCGTAGGCTTGATGGGTGAACGAGTCACCTCGCGCCAGCTATGGCTCCACCGGCGCACATCCCGGTTACGATCCGGTTCTCGTGATCGACTTCGGCGCCCAGTACGCCCAGTTGATCGCTCGGCGCGTTCGCGAGTGCCATGTGTACTCGGAGATCGTCCCGTGGGATATGCCGGTAGCCGAGATCCTGGCCCGGCGCCCGGCCGCGCTCATCCTCTCTGGCGGGCCGAAGTCCGTCTACTCCCCGGGTGCCCCCCGGGTCGACCCCGCGCTGTTCGCTGCCGGGGTGCCCGTCCTGGGCATCTGCTACGGCCACCAGGTGATGGCGCAGGCGCTGGACGGCACGGTCGCCCGCACCGGCACCGCCGAGTACGGAGCCACCCGGCTGCGGGTGGACGACCCCGGGGTGCTCTTCGACGGCCTCCCCACCAGCCAGCAGGTCTGGATGTCGCACGGCGACTCGGTGACCGCCGCGCCCCCCGGTTTCCGGGTGACCGCGTCGACGCCGTCCACCCCGGTCGCGGCGTTCGAGGACCCCACCCGCAGGCTCTACGGCGTGCAGTTCCACCCCGAGGTCGTGCACAGCGAGCGCGGGATGGATGTCCTGCGGCACTTCCTGCTGGTCGGCGCGGGCTGCCGGCCGTCCTGGACGATGATCAATATCGTCGAGGAGGCCGTGACCGCGGTGCGGGCGCAGGTCGGCAATGGCCGGCTGATCTGCGGCCTGTCCGGCGGGGTCGATTCGGCGGTGGCCGCCGCGCTGGTACAGCGAGCCGTCGGTGACACCCTGACCTGCGTGTTCGTCGACCACGGGCTGTTGCGGGCGGGCGAGGCGGAACAGGTCGAACGCGACTTCGTCGCCTCCACCGGCGTCGACCTCGTCCACGTGAAGGCGGCGGACCGCTTCGCCTCCGCGCTGGCCGGGGTGACGGATCCGGAGCAGAAGCGGAAGATCATCGGGCGGGAGTTCATCCGCGTCTTCGAGGAGTCCGCGCGTGAGCTCGACGCCCGCGCGGAGGCGGAGGGAACGCACATCGGTTTCCTCGTCCAGGGCACTCTCTACCCGGACGTCATCGAGTCCGGCTCGCCCACCGCCGCCAAGATCAAGTCCCATCACAATGTCGGCGGGCTGCCGGACGACCTGCAGTTCGACCTGGTCGAGCCGCTGCGCACCCTGTTCAAGGACGAGGTCCGCCGGCTCGGTGAGGAGCTCGGCCTGCCCGAGGACATCGTCTGGCGCCAGCCGTTCCCGGGCCCGGGGCTGGCCGTCCGCATCATCGGTGAGGTCACCCCCGAGCGGCTCGAGATCGTCCGGGCCGCCGACGCGGTCGTCCGGGACGAGATCCGCCGAGCGGGGCTCGACCGGGAGATCTGGCAGGTCTTCGCCGTGCTGCTGGCGGACGTCCGGTCGGTCGGCGTCCAGGGCGACGAGCGGACCTACGGTTTCCCGGTGGTGCTGCGCGCGGTGACCAGCGAGGACGCGATGACCGCCGACTGGGCTCGGCTGCCCTACGACCTGCTGGAACGCATCAGCAACCGGGTCGTCAACGAGGTTGGGCAGGTCAACCGGGTCGTCTACGACATCACCTCGAAGCCGCCGGGCACGATCGAGTGGGAGTAGCCCCCACAGGTGAGGCCGGCGCCGCGGCCGCCGTGCCGTGCTACGGGCCGTCCGCGCTACGGGGCGGGCGGCCCGGCCGGCGTCCGTCGTCGGCCGGGCCGCCAGGGCGTCAGCCGCCTGCCGGAGCGTCCGCCGGGACGTCCTACCAGGCTCTCCGTCGCCCGTCGGGGTGGTGTTGCGTGGTTTGTGTCCGGGTATTGCCGTGAAATGGTGTCGGGTGCTGATTCGCCTCCTGGGGAATCGCGTCAGCCACCCGTCGGAAAGTTGCTAGTGCCTGCGCGGGGCGGGTCGTATTGCGCCCGCCGGCGGTTGTCCGCGCACGCCGGCGCCCTTCCCGTGCACCGGCCCGGCGGCATCGAGATGCGCCGCCCGTTCCAGGCGGACATGTCGCCACATCTGGTCGGACTTCGCGCTCCCGCATCTCGCCAGACGCCATTCGCCGCCGTTCCCGGCGGCGCCGCGCCGGTGACTTCTTGGGCGACTTCCGTACCCGTCGAGATCTCTTGCGGGACATTCTTGTTGGCGGGTTGTGGGCCATGCGTCTTGTTTGTGGAGCAAAAAGACGGCGAATGCCACCCGAATCGGGGCATTTAGGGTGTTCCCGTGCGCGGTTGACGGGTCGTCGGCGCCGCGCCCGTCGGTGATCTCCCCGGCGCCGCGGACCGTGGAAGCCGAGCGGCCGGTGCGCCCGCACACCTGCCGCTGCGGTGGTTCCCCGGTGGAGGGGCCGGTTTGACTACGCCCGAGCCGCGGAGCACGCTGGACGAGTGCCGCAGCACCTCATGGTGATTACGTAGGCGCGTGACCGTCCTCGAACGGGTCGCGCGCCCAGCCCTTCCGCCCTACGGCGGGGGGCTTTTTTGTTTGCCGCGGCCACAGCGAGGTGGCCGCCGAGCCACCCAGGAGATCTTCGATGACATCACCATCCGTGAGCGGGCCCTCGGCTACCGGCGCCTCGCCGTCCCGGGTGGGCGACACGGCTGACGCTGACGACACGGGAGATCGCGAGGCCGTGGCAGCCCCGACCGTAACTCCGGTCACCCCGGCCGTCGCCCGGGTCGGAGCGCGGCCGGGGCTGCTGCGGCCAGGCAACGCGCGCAGGGCGTCCACGCGACGCACGTTCGGCCCCCGAGCGGCCGCGTCCGGCCGGGAAGCAGGATGCCGCCCAGGCAACGGCACTCCGCTGCCGCCCGATGCCACGGTGCCGGCAGGAACGCTGGCTGCTGAGGCGCTGGCTGCTGAGACGCTGTCGGTCGGCGCGCTGGCGGTCGACGTCGCCGACGTGGTGGCCGCCGCCGACGGGCTGCGGGGGGTCGCCCGGCGCACCCGGGTCGCGGCCGACGCCGACCTGACCCGGCTCACCGGCTCGCCGGTCTGGCTCAAGTGCGAGCACGAGCAACACACCGGTTCGTTCAAGCTGCGCGGCGCATATCACCGGATCGCGGCCGCTGGCCCGCGCGCCCGCGAGCGGGGGGTCGTGGCCGCGAGCGCGGGTAACCACGCGCAGGGCGTCGCCTTCGCCGCGGCCCGGTTCGGCGTCGAAGCGACGATCTTCGTGCCGGAGAGCGCCAACCCGTCGAAGGTCGCCAGCACCCGGCGTTGGGGCGCCCGGGTCGAGTACGTCCCGGGCGGGGTCGACGCGGCGCTCGCGGCGGCGGCCGCGTTCGCGAACGAGGGCGGCCGGCTGCTGGTCCATCCCTTCGACGACGCCGCCGTCATCGCCGGGCAGGGGACGATCGGGCTGGAACTGCTCGAGCAGGTCCCGAACCTCGCCACCGTCATCGTCGGAGTCGGCGGCGGTGGTCTCCTGTGTGGCCTTGCCGTAGCGATCAAGGGCCTGCGCCCGGACGTCCGCGTCATCGGCGTCCAGTCCGCCGCCGCGCCGGCCTTCGCCACATCCTTCCGCACCGGTCGCCGCGTCACGGTGCCCCCGGGCAGCGCCGGCACGACGGGGACGGTCGGCCAGCCGGGAACCGCCGCCGGCACCATCGCTGACGGGATGGCCGTGGCCGCGCCCGGGCGGCTCACCCTCGAGCTCGCCACCCGTCTCGTCGACGACGTCGTCACGGTCGACGAGAGTGCGTTCTGGGAGGCGATGGTCCTGCTGCGCCGGACGGGTCAGCGGGTGGAGCCCGCGGGCGCGGCGGGTGTCGCCGCGTTGCTGCGGACCCCCCGGCTCGCGGTCGGGCCCACCGCGGTGGTGATCTCTGGCGGCAACCTCGACCCGGCCGTCGACGCCAGGGTCGCCGCACTCGCCGACGCTGGTGCTGGTGCTGGTGCTCTCAGCGCTGCCGGTACCGGCACCGTCGGTGCCGACCCGGCCGGCTCGGCCGCGGGCCGTCGAACGGTTGCCTGACCGCCCGCTGCGCCGACCGGCGGGCCTGTGCCCGGAGGTTGGGGCAGGCACGACCCGGCCGCGAGGGCTCGGGCGGGGCATGGAAGTGTCGGACCCGCCCGGCAGCATGGCGTGGCGGTCGGCGTGGCCGCGGCGCCGGGTGGTTGGCCCGTCGAACGTACGATCGAGGTCTGATGAGCACTCTTTTCGACGACACCTTCGGCCCCGGGGCCCTGGTCGACGGCGGTGCCCCGGCCGGCTCCGGCGACGGCCACGAGCCGCACGGTGATCTTCCTGGCGGCGGTCGGGCGTCCCGTGGGGCCTTCGGCCCGGCGGTGCTCGAGCCGGGCGGCGCCACCCGCGCCCGGGCGCCCAGGCTCGACCCGGACGAGCTGCTCGAGGGGCTCAACCCGCAGCAGCGTGCCGCGGTGGTGCATGCCGGCTCGCCGTTGCTGGTCGTCGCGGGTGCCGGGTCCGGCAAGACCCGCGTGCTCACGCACCGGATCGCGTACCTGCTCGCGGCGCGCGGCGCGCGGCCCGGCGAGATCCTCGCGATCACCTTCACCAACAAGGCCGCCGGCGAGATGAAGGAGCGCGTCGAGGCGATCGTGGGCGGCCGCGCCCGGGCGATGTGGGTGAGCACCTTCCACTCCGCCTGCGTGCGCATCCTGCGCTCGGAGGCGAGCCGGCTCGGCTTCGGCTCCTCCTTCTCGATCTACGACGCGGCGGACGCCCAGCGCCTCATCACGCTGGTCACCAGGGATCTCGACCTCGATCCGAAGCGGCACACGGCCCGTGGGCTCGCCGCGGCGATCAGCGCGCTGAAGAACGAGCTGGTCGACTGGGAGACGGCCCGGGACAGGGCCACGAACCACATCGAGCGCACGGTCGCCGAGGTCTACGCCGCCTACCAGCAGCGCCTGACCCAGGCGAACGCGCTGGACTTCGACGACCTGATCATGACCACGGTCAACCTGCTGCAGGCGTTCCCGGACGTCGCCGAGCACTACCGGCGCCGGTTCCGCCACGTCTTGGTGGACGAGTACCAGGACACCAACCACGCCCAGTACGTGCTCATCCGTGAGCTCGTGGGCCGCTCGGCGTCCTCGGCTGACGAGCCGGCTGCGGGCTCCGGCGAGGCTGTGTACTCCGGCGGTTCCGCGGAGCCCGACGGGGCGGGGTGGCCCGCGAAGGCGGTGCCGCCGTCGGGTGCCGTTCCGTCCGCGGAGCTGTGCGTCGTCGGTGACGCGGACCAGTCGATCTACGCCTTCCGTGGCGCGAACATCCGCAACATCGTCGAGTTCGAGCAGGACTTCCCGAACGCGGCGGTCATCCTGCTGGAGCAGAACTACCGCTCCACGCAGACGATCCTCTCCGCGGCGAACGCGGTCATCGCCCGCAACGCCCAGCGCAAGCCCAAGCGCCTGTGGTCGGACGCCGGTGACGGCGAGCGGATCGTCGGCTTCGTCGCCGACAACGAGCACGACGAGGCCGCGTTCGTCGCGGAGGAGATCGACCGCCTCGGCGACGAGAACCTGGCCAGGCCGGCGGACGTCGCCGTCTTCTACCGGACGAACGCGCAGAGCCGCGTGTTCGAGGAGATCTTCATCCGGGTCGGCCTGCCGTACCGGGTCGTCGGTGGCGTCCGGTTCTACGAGCGCCGCGAGATCCGTGATCTTCTCGCCTATCTGCGGGTGTTGGTGAACCCGACGGACACGGTGAACCTGCGGCGCATCCTGAACGTTCCGCGGCGCGGCATCGGTGACCGCGCGGAGGCGATGGTCTCGGCCTTCGCCGAGCGGGAGCGGATCGCCTTCTCCGAGGCGCTGAGCCGGGTGGACGAGGTGCCCGGCGTGGCGACCAGGTCGGCCCGCTCGATCCGAGATTTCGTCGCCCTCCTGGAGGGCCTGCGCGAGCAGCTGCCCGCCGGCCCGCTGGCCGTGATCGAGGCGACGCTGGAACGGACGGGCTACCTCTCGGAGCTGGTCGCGGAGGACACCATCGAGGCACAGGGCCGGGTGGAGAACCTGCGCGAACTCGTCGGGGTCGTCCAGGAGTTCACCGAGCGGCGCCCGGACGGCACCCTCGCCGAGTTCCTGGAGCAGGTGGCGCTCGTCGCCGATGCCGACCAGATACCCGACGACGACGGCTCGGACGGCGTGGTCACGCTGATGACCCTGCACAGCGCGAAGGGCCTCGAGTTCCCCGTCGTGTTCCTGACCGGGCTCGAGGACGGCGTCTTCCCGCACATGCGCACGCTTGGCGACCCGACCGGGCTGGAGGAGGAGCGCCGGCTCGCCTACGTGGGCGTCACCCGGGCCCGTGCGAGGCTGTACCTCACCAGGTCCCAGGTACGCAGCGCCTGGGGGCAGCCGGCCTACAACCCGCCGTCCCGGTTCCTGGGGGAGGTGCCGGACTCGCTCGTGGAGTGGCGGCGGCTGCCCGAGCCTGCCCCGGCCGCGGGCGGTGGGCGGTTCTCCGGCGGTGGGTCGGCGGGCGCGGGCAACGGTTCCGGTGGGTCCGGCGGGAAGCTGCCGAGCTCCCCGTTCGGGGCGAAGCCCAGCCGCCCGGCGGCGCGTCCGATCATCGAGCTGACCCCCGGCGACCGTGTCACCCACGACACGTTCGGTCTCGGTGTGGTCGTCACGACGAGCGGGGTGGGGGACTCGCGCCAGGCCAAGGTCGACTTCGGCGCCGAGACCGGCACGAAGGACCTCCTCCTGCGCTACGCCCCGGTCGAGAAGCTCTAGCCCGGAGGTCTGGCGGCGCGGCGGCGTGGGGTGAGGTCAGCCCGCGTCGGCTGTCGCCGACGCCGCGGTCGGCGGGGGTGGAATCTGTTGTCGGTTGAGCGCCAGATAGTGCCAGTAAGTGCCGTATGGTCGTGGGTGTGAACCTGAAGGAGTGGGCTGTCGTGAACGGGGTCGGGTACTCGACCGCCCGGCAGTGGTTCCTTGAGGCAGGCTGCCGGTGCCCGCTCGCCGCGTCGGGGGGCTGATCCTCGTCGAGGAACCCGCGCGGTCGGCTACCGGCATGACGGCGGTGTACGCCAGGGTGTCGTCCGCTGACCAGGAGTCGGATCTGGACCGGCAGGTCGCGCGGGTCGTGACCTGGGCGGCTGGGCGGAACCTGCCTGTCGGGAAGGTAGTGACCGAGGTCGGGTCGGCGTTGGGCGGCGACCGGCGGGAGTTCCTCGCGCTGCTGGGTGACCCGCGGGTGTCCACGATCGTCGTCGAGCACCGCGACCGGTTCGCCCGTTTCGGTGCCGAGTACGTCGAAGCCGCCCTCGCCGCCTGCGGTCGGCGGCTGCTGGTCGTCGATCCGGCGGAGGTCGACGATGACCTTGTCCGGGATGTCACCGAGATCCTGACGTCGATGTGTGCCCGGCTGTACGGGCGCCGCGGCGCTGGGAACAGGGCCCGTCGGGCTGTCGAGGCCGCTACCGGGACCGTCGAATGAACATGCTCCAGGCATACCGGTTCGCTCTCGACCCGAACAACACTCAGATTGCGGATCTCTGCCGGCATGCCGGGGCGGCCCGGTTCGTGTTCAACTGGGGTCTGGCTCGGGTGAAGGCGGCCCTGTCGCAGCGGGAGGCGGAGCGGACCTATGGCCTGACCGGGGGCATGCTCACCTCCGTGCCGTGGACGCTGCCCGCGTTGCGCCTGGAATGGAACAAGGCCAAAGAGCCAGCCGGTCGCCGCGCAGCCGGTCGTAGACCGCCAGCGCGTCGCTCGTAGTGGTCCGCCGGCCGAGCTCCCGCGCGAGGACGACGGCGTCCTTCAGCGCCATCGACGCGCCCTGCCCGGCGCCCACTGGATGGGCCGCGTCGCCGATCAGGACGATCCGGCCGTCATGGTGACCACGCACGAGCGGCAGGGTGTGCAGGAGCGTGCCGCCGTGCACGCGGGTCGTCGCGCGCAGGACCCTGCCGTCCGGCGCCGGCACGTGGAGGAAGGCACCCCGCCGTCCGAAGATCATGTTGAACGCGTCGGGTTCGATGTCAAGGCCGTGGGACTCGCCCGACACGGTGTAGAGCCCGGCGTACCCGGGTTCTGTCGCGGTGGGGTGCAGGAGCCGCCGGGTGGCGGACCAGATCCCGTCCGCGCCGACGATCAGGAGAACCTGCTGCAGGCCCTGCTGGCCGACATGCATTCGACGCTGGCCTACGCCCTGCTTCCGTCGAACGAGGCCGGTTTCTCCGACGAGGAAGTCGTCGGCACGCTCACCGAGCTGTTGCTCGCCGGTGTGCGGGGCGAGTCGCCGGAGGCCGGTGACCCGAGCTAGCGGCTCGGCCTCGGCGGCTCGCCCCGCACCAGGCTCGGTCTCAGTAGTGGACGCCGTGACCGGCGAGCCAGGTCAGCGGGTCGACCTTCGTCCCGTACTGGCCGTTGAGGCGGACCTCGAAGTGCAGGTGCGGACCGGTGGACTTGCCGGTGTTGCCCTCCAGGCCGATCTGCTCGCCGGTGGCGACCTCCTGCCCGAGTCGCACGTCGATGCGCGACAGGTGGCCGTAGCTGGTCACCACGTTGTTCTCGTGCATGATCTGCACAAAATTGCCGTATCCCGACTCCCAGCCGGCGTAGATGACGGTGCCGCGGTGCGCCGCGTGGATCGGCGTCCCGTGCGCCGCGCCGAAGTCCACGCCGATGTGACGGTTGGCGCCGCCGAATCCCTGGGTGATCCGTGCCTCGATCGGGCGGACCCACCGGGCGGCCTCCAGCCGCTCGGTCTCGGCGGCGGTCGCCGCGGCGTGCTGGCTCAACGTGGCCGCGGCCTCGCGGGCCACGATCTGGTCGGTGACCTGCAGGTAGGCGCTCAGCCGGCGCTGGGCCTCGGCGGCCTCGCCGTCGGGGGCCCCGGCGGAGAGATCGTCCGTTCCGTCGGCGGAGATGACGTTGACCGTTCCCGGCGCGGTACCGCTCGGGCCGGCGGACGCGCCGAGCACAGTGCCGGTCGGTCGGATCTCGGGCGACGTGGAGGTCTCCGAGTGTGCCACCCCGGTACTGTTGATCATGACAAGCCCGATGGTGGACGCCACCGCGGTGGCGACACCCGTGCGCCGTAGCTGGACGGCGGTGAAACCCGATCTACCGAACGCGGACGAGTCCTGCTCGTCGGAGGATCCAGCATTCCGGCGGCGGCGTGCTCCGTGTTCGGATCTCGGGAACTGCGGTCGCATCAACACGCACTCCCATGGTCGCAAGGCATCCGCCGGACAAACCGGTCGGGGAGGGGGACCTCTAAACCGATGAGGAGGCTACACCGTGCGATTCGGACAGATACCCCTAGCTAGCCACAAAGATGTGGCACTTTCGTGGTGGTCTGTGACGGTTGGCGACCGCCGGCGGAGTCCGTGGCCAGCCTGCGGGCGATCATGTGCGCCACCCCGCTGCTGAACGGCAGGCCGTGGTGCCCCGCCCCCTCGACGACCACGTTCTCGGTCACCAGGTCGGGATGGGTGAGCGCCGCCTCGCCCGGGCGGACCACCGTGTCGAGGCCGCCGGCGACGGCGATGAAGCGGGTCCGGACGCCGGGAGCCGGCTCGACGAGCTCCCTCAGCAGCGGTGAACCGGGGCGGAGCTGGCTGACGAGCCGGTAGGAGACGGCCTTCGGAACCAGGCACGCCAGCCGGGTGCCGTTGTGTGGCGTCGCCAGCGTGACCAGGGTCTGCACGTGGTCGCCGCCGCCGAGCCGCTGCACGTAGTAGCGGGCCACCAGGCCGCCGAGCGAGTGGGCGACGATGTGCACGCCGGTGTCGCCGTGGCGGCCGGCGACCTGCTCGACGGTCTCGGCGAGCTGCGCCGCGGCCGCCTGGACGCTCGTCGCGAACAGCGGGATGTCCACCGAGGTCACAGTCGTGAAGCCGCGGCGGCGCAGGGAGCGTTCCAGCCGGGCGAACACGGACCGGTTGTCGACGAGGCCGTGCACCAGCAGGATCGGCGTCCCGGCCGCCATCGGATCGCCGATGAGCAGGCCGCGTTGCAATGGTGTCAGGCCGGCGAGCCGGTAGCGGTCGGCGAGTCCGTCGTCGTCGCGGCGCCGGCGCGGCAGTGCCGCGGCCGGGTAGAGCGCGGCGTGGGTGGCCAGGCAGGCGGCCTCGACCACGAGGCCCTTCACGCCGTCGAGCTGGGCGCCGCCGATCCAGGTGAACAGCCGAGTGTCGATGACCGTCCCCTTCGTGACGACCTGTCTCCCGTGGCAGGTTGGGTCAACGACGTTACAGAAAGCCACCCAATCCTGTCGACCATTTTGCCCTTCGTTGGCGAAGGCGGACATCACTGTCGCGCATCGTCAGCTCGGTCAGCACCTCGGTCACCCGGTGTGCCAGGCCGGGCGGACCAGTGTCGCGCGGCGCGAGGACGCCGTCGGCGAAACCCAGGCTGACCAGGTCCGACGGGCGCAGCCCCGCGGTGTCCGCGGCCTGCTCGACGCTGATCCGGAGCGTGGTGGCCGTGCCCTCGGGGGACAGCGCCGTGACGTAGCTGTCCGGCGACATCAGGACCACATCGGTACAGCACGCCGCCAGCGCCCCACCCGAGCCGCCCTCACCGACGATCACGGAGAGCGTCGGCGACGCGCAGCCGAGCACCTCCGCCATCGCCGTGCCGATCTCGGCCGCGATGCCACCCGCCTCGGCCGCTGGCCCGCACTCCGCCCCCGGGGTGTCGACCAGCGTGACGAGTGGCAGGCCGAGCCGGCTGGCGAGGCCCGCGGCCCGCACGAGCAGCCGGTACCCGGCCGGCCCCGGCGCACCGCCGCGTTCGGCCGCCAGCGCGACCCCCACGGCGCGCGGCCCGAGCCCGCCTGCGCCGGGTTCACCGCCTGCGCTCAATTCCCCGTCGGCGCTGTGTTCCCCGTCGGCGACGGGCGTCCCGGCCAGCCGGCCGACCCGGGCGCGCACCGTGCGGTCCGGGCCGGTCAGGTCCACCCCGGCGGGGAACAGGCCGTCCAGGATGTCGCCCGCATGCCTGCGCTGGCCGGTGCGGGCGGCGAGGACCTGCTCCCATCCGCCGCGGGCCGGCGCCGGCCCACTCCCCGCCTGGCTGGCGTCGGCCCGGCTGTTGTCGGCGATGCCGGCCCGGTCGCCGTCGGCGTCTGTCCTGACAGGCCGGTCGGGTGTGCGCGCGGCGGGTAGGACACGGGCGGGAACGGCGACCGCGTCCAGCGCGCGCCGCAGCCACGAGGCGACGGCGGCTGGCGCGACGGCCGCGTCCACCAGCCCGGCGGCGTGGGCGGCCGCCGCCGTGTGGCTGGCGCCGGCCGGGGGAGCCTCGCCGGTGACCGCGGCCACCACCCGGGGCCCGGCGAACCCCACCGTCGCGCCCAGCACGGCGCACCGCAGATCGGCGCGGGAGCCCACGGTGACCCACATCCCGCCGGTGGTCGGCTGGTCCGAGACGGCGACATGGGGGAGGCCCGCCGCGGCGACCTCGGCGAGCGCGAGGGACACCCGGGCCAGCCCCACCAGCCCGGCCACGCCCTCCTGCAGCCGCGTCCCGCCGCTGCGCACGAGTGACACCAGCGGACGCCGCCCGGCGACGGCCTCGGCCGCCGCGTCCGCGAACGCGCCCGCGTCGGCCTCCCCGAAGCTGCCCCCGTTGACCGCGAAGTCCCAGACCGCGACGACGGCGTCCACGCCCTCGACCGGGCCGGTGCCCCACCACAGCGCGGGACGTCCGTCGTAGCCCGGCCAGCCGAGGCGGTTGGGTGCGCCGGCGACGGCGGGCCGGCGGATGACATCGGCCAGGACGGCGGCCCGCCAGTCCTGGGCCGTGGCGGTGGAATCGCGCTCAGCCATGCCTACAGATCCTCGCCGCGATCGGCTCCGGCAGTGCTGTGACGTGTGGGATCGCTCGTCCGCCCGCCCCCCGGTCACCGTCGGCCCGCCACGGCCGGCCGGTCTGCCCGTTCCCGCCGGGGTCCTGAATCGTCCTGGACGCCGGCAGGGCGCGGTTACGTTGTCGCCCGCTGTCGCTGACCCGTCGGCCGTGCGTCATAAGGTGCGGAATAGTCTTGTGTGCTCTGTTCGTGGAGCGGTCACACGGCGCCCGGCCGGCCGAGGGGAGTCATGCTCACACCGCTGACGGACGACGACCCGAGGCAGGTCGGCCGGTACCGGCTCCACAACCGGATCGGTGCCGGCGGGATGGGCACCGTCTACCTCGGCTTCACCCCTGGCTCCGAACCGGTCGCGGTGAAGGTGGCCGCCGCCGAGCTGTCCGAGGACGACGAGTTCCGGTCCCGCTTCGAGCGCGAGGTCCGGGCCGCGCTGCGGGTCCGGGGCGGTGCCGTGGCCAGCGTGCTGGACGCGGACACGAGCGCCGCCCAGCCGTGGATGGTGACCGAGTACGTCGAGGGCGTCAGCCTGGCCGACGCCGTCCGCCGCCGGGGGCGGCTGGAGGCGCACCTCGTGCGCGGGCTGGCTGTCGGCCTCGCCGACGCGCTGGTCGCGATCCACGCGGCGGGCGTCGTCCATCGCGACCTGAAGCCGTCGAACATCCTGCTCGCCTGGGACGGCCCCAAGGTCATCGACTTCGGCATCGCGCAGCTCACCGACAGCGCCACCCTGACCAGGACCGGTCATGTCATCGGCACCCTGGCGTGGATGGCGCCGGAGCAGATGCGTGGCGAACCGGCCGGCACCGCGGCGGACGTCTTCGCCTGGGCGAGCTGCGTCACCTACGCCACGACCGGTCGCCACCCGTTCCACGCCGAGGCCCCCGACCTGCTGGCGCAGCGCGTCCAGCGCGACGAGCCCGACCTCGACGCGGTTCCGCCCTACCTGCGCGGCCTGGTCGGCCAGGCGCTGGCCAAGGCACCGCGCGAGCGACCGGGGGCGTCCGGCCTGCTGGCCGCGCTCGTCGGGCATGAGGTACACGGCGTCACCGACGCCGACGCGGCCGCGGGGTCCGTCCTCGAGCAGACCTGGACGGGGCCGTCGCCGGCGTTCGGCACGCCGCCGGCCGTGGCCGCGCGCCCTCCCGCCCGGCCGGCTTCGAGTGGGCCGTCGCGTTACAGCCCGTCCGGATGGGCCAACTCGCCGGGGCCCGCCTGGCTGCCGGGGGTCTCTCCGGCGCCGGGACCGCCCGCGGCGCCCACCCCGTCGTCGACGCCCGGGTCGTCGTCGGCACCGGGGCCGTCGTTGCCGTCGCCACCCACTGCGTCGGGCCCGCTGGGTCCACCGCCGCCGGCCTCGGCGTTCCGCGCGACCTCCGGTCCCGGTCTCGCGCGGCGTGGCCCGGGCGGCCCCGGCGGCGAATCCACGTACCGCCCGGCTGACCCGATGCCGCCGGCCGCTCCGCCCGACCCGCGATCGTGGCCGGCGCGGGGAGCGGCGGCGTCCGGGCGGCCGGCGGCCGGCGCTGATCCGGCGCAGCCGCCCTACCAGCCCGGACGTACCTCCGCGGGGCCGGCGCCGTTCCCGGTACCGAGCGGGTACGCCCAGGCGCGGCCGGGCGGGCCCGTCGCGCCCGCGGCCGTGCCGGAGGCGCCCGCCGGGTACCCGCCGCCCGTCGGGCCGGCCGGGCACCACGGGCCGGCGGGACAGCCGGGAGCCGAGGCGGCCCGGCCGCCGGCCCCCGGCGGCCGCGCGTCGCCCGCCCGCCGCGCCGGTCAGGGCCCTGGGCCCTTCGAGCGGTGGAACACCTGCGCGCTGCTGTCGCTGGCCCTGGGCATCCTGTGGATCTTTGGTCTCGGCAGCGTCGCGGCGGTGGCGCTGGGCCATGTCGGGCGGCTGCAGATCCGGCGCCGGGGCCAGCGGGGCTCGCTCGCCGCGACGGTGGGCATCGGCCTGGGGTGGCTCGGCATCGCCACGACCGCGGTGATCGCGGCCCTGGTGCGGCTCATTCTCTGAGGAACTTCTCTGCGGAGCAGAAGGGCTCTCGCGGCGCGTACCTCCTCCGTGAGCTGATCAGTGTTCCCCGTGGTTGTGTGAGATCGGACATATCCGAGTGCGCCGTCGCGGTGGGAAACCGAGGCCGGTGCGCCCGCGCGCGGGCCTGGTAACGGTCCGCCACGGGGAGTGTTGCCTCGCGGTGTCCCTGCGGTTGCCGGTCTCGCGGGCCGTCCCGGACACGAAATGAAGCGAAACCCGCACTCCTGACGAGGGTTCCGCGCGAAGTGCCGCTGGCACGAAAGCGCGCCGGCCGGCCCGGCGGACGGGTGCGCGGCGGGGGTGCGGGGCCGGGCGGTGCCCGTGGAGGAGGTGACGGGGATCAACTCTGGGTCACCGGCCGGCGCCGAGCGTCCCAACGGCCTCGTCAGTAGGCTCGCAGGCGTTCTGTGCATCCCCTGACCGACCGCATCCGACTGGACGGACCGTGGATCTCTTCGAATACCAGGCGAAGAAGCTTTTCGCCGAACATGGCGTACCGGTACCCACCGGGAAGATTGCCACAACCCCCCAACAGGCACGTGAGATCGCGACCGAGCTCGGCGGCAAGGTGGTCGTCAAGGCTCAGGTCAAGGCCGGAGGCCGAGGCAAGGCCGGCGGCGTGAAGGTCGCCGACGGGCCCGACGACGCGTTCGAGAAGGCGTCGGCGATCCTGGGGATGGACATCAAGGGCCACACGGTCCACTCCGTCCTCGTCGAGCAGGCCAGCAACATCGCGGAGGAGTACTACGCCTCCTTCCTGCTCGACCGGGCGAACCGCACGTTCCTCGCGATGGCCTCCCGTGAGGGCGGCATGGAGATCGAGGAGGTCGCGGCCACCAACCCGGAGGCGCTCGCGCGCATCCACATCGACCCGCTGACCGGCGTGGACGCAGCCAAGGCCCGCGAGATCGCCGTCGCTGCCAAGCTGCCCGAGGCCGCCATCGAGGGTGCGTCCGTGCTGCTGGTGAAGCTGTGGGAGGTGTTCGTCAAGGCCGACGCCACGCTGGTCGAGGTGAACCCGCTCATCCTGACCGGCGACGGCAAGGTCATCGCGCTCGACGGCAAGGTGACCCTGGACGAGAACGCGGATTTCCGGCACCCGGAGAACGCCGAGCTCGTCGACGTCGCCGCGGTCGACCCGCTGGAGCAGAAGGCCAAGGAGAAGGGCCTCAACTACGTCAAGCTCGAGGGCCAGGTCGGGATCATCGGCAACGGTGCCGGCCTCGTCATGTCGACGCTGGACGTCGTGACCTACGCCGGTGAGGAGTTCGGTGGCCAGCGGCCGGCGAACTTCCTCGACATCGGCGGTGGCGCCTCGGCCGAGGTGATGGCGAACGGCCTGTCGATCATCCTGAGCGACCCGTCCGTGAAGAGCGTCTTCGTCAACATCTTCGGCGGGATCACGGCCTGTGACGCCGTCGCGAACGGCATCGTCCAGGCGCTCGCCATCGTCGGGGACGTCAGCACCCCGCTGGTGGTGCGTCTCGACGGCAACAACGCCGAGGAGGGCCGCCGGATCCTGAAGGAGGCCAACCTCCCGGTGGTCAAGCCGGTGGACACGATGGACGGCGCAGCGAAGCTCGCCGCCGAGCTCGCCGCGGCCGCGGCCTGACCTGGGTCGGAGGACACAACCGATGGCTATCTGGCTTGACGAGAACAGCCGCGTGGTGGTGCAGGGCATCACCGGTGGCGAGGGCAGCAAGCACACCCGGCGGATGCTGGCGGCGGGCACCAAGGTCGTCGCCGGCGTGAACGCGCGCAAGGTCGGCCAGCAGGTCGAGGGGGTCCCGGTCTTCGGCTCGGTGGCCGACGCCATGGCCGAGACCGGCGCCAACGTCTCGGTGATCTTCGTTCCGCCGAGGTTCACCAAGGATGCAGCGATCGAGGCGGTCGACGCCGCGATCCCGCTCGCCGTCGTCATCACCGAGGGCGTGCCGGTGCACGACACAACCGAGTTCTTCGCCTACTCGCAGTCCAAGGGCACGACCCGGATCATCGGGCCGAACTGCCCCGGAATCGCCAGCCCGGGCGTCTCCAACGCCGGCATCATCCCCGCCGACATCACGCCGGGCGGGCGGATCGGCCTGGTCAGCAAGAGCGGCACGCTGACCTACCAGATGATGTACGAGCTGCGTGAGTTCGGTTTCTCCACCTGCGTCGGCATCGGCGGTGACCCGGTCATCGGGACCACGCACATCGACGCCCTCGACGCGTTCCAGGCCGACCCGGGCACCGACGCGATCGTCATGATCGGTGAGATCGGCGGTGACGCGGAGGAGCGTGCCGCGGCCCACATCGACGCGCACGTGACGAAGCCCGTCGTGGGTTACGTCGCCGGGTTCACCGCCCCGGAAGGCAAGACCATGGGCCACGCCGGCGCGATCGTCTCGGGCTCCTCGGGTACCGCGCAGGCGAAGAAGGAGGCCCTCGAGAAGGCCGGTGTGCGTGTCGGCAAGACCCCAACCGAAACGGCGCGACTGATGGCTGACATCATGCGTTCGTTGTAGCTCTGTTCGCGGGGGGTCTTCCTCTGACCTGGGGGAAGGCCCCCGCGTCGGGCGGTCCAGGGGTTCTTTGGGTCGTTGGGGCGGGGACGCGGACGCGAACGCTTTCCGTCTTGCGGCGTTGCTGTAAGACTCCTGATGTGGTCAGGGTGGGCTGTGGGACGATGGTCGGCCCACCCGACCGACCGACCTGACGAAGTGGGGATTGTTGTCGTGGTACAGATTGGTGGTCGTAACGTCGCGACCAACGACGTCGGGATCATGGCCGCCGGCGCCGTAGCGTTCATCTTCAGCTTCCTGGCGTGGTTCTCGCTCAAGGGCGACTTCTTCGGCTCGTCCTATTCCGACAGCGCGAGCGCGTGGAACACCGACGTCGGTGGCTGGTTCTGGGGATGGCTCGCCATCCTCCTCCTCCTCGCGGTCGCGGGGCTGACCGCTGCCCTCACGTTCGTCGCCAATCTCCGCCTCCCGACGCTCCCGGTCCCGCTCCCGCTGGTCCTGACCGGTGCATCCGGGCTCGCCGTGCTGCTGATTCTGATCCGTTGGATCGCCTACCCCAAGATTCCTGAAGGCTTTGAGGGCGGCGCTTCGTACGGCCTGTTCATCGGGCTGATCGCGGCCATCGCGCAGACGGTGTTCGGGGTACTGAACATCCGTTCCGGTTCTGGTGTCACGGGCCAGCCGCCGCAGCCCGGGGGCTGGCCGGGTCAGGGCCAGCCCCCGTACGGCCAGCCGCCCGCCGGGTACGGCCAGCCCTACGGCCAGCAGCCGCCGGCCGGTTACGGGCAGCAGCCGCCGGCCGGGTACGGCCAGCAGCCGCCGGCCGGTTACGGGCAGCCGCCGCCGGCCGGTGGTTACGGGCAGCAGCCGCCCACGGGCGGGTACGGCCAGCCGCCGCAGGGCGGTTACGGCCAGCAGCAGGGCGACTATGGTCAGCGGCCCGGGTACGGCCAGCAGCCGCCGGCCGGTTACGGGCAGCCGCCGCCGGCCGGTGGTTACGGGCAGCAGCCGCCCACGGGCGGGTACGGCCAGCCGCCGCAGGGCGGTTACGGCCAGCCGCCGTCGGATCGCTAGATCCCCTCACCGGACGACGTCCGGTGAGGGAGGGAGAGAGCCAGTGGCGCCACCCGCTGGCCGGTTCGCCGGCCGCCCGGTCACGTACGGGCTTGCGGCTGGTGGCGCGCTGGTCCTCATCTCCGGGTTCCGCCCCTGGTTCGCCCCGGCGGACGCTGCCTACGAGACGTCGTCCGCCGGCTGGGACGCCGGTCCGGCCGGGCGCCTCGCGCTGGTCCTCGGCCTGTTGCTGACCGCCGGCGTTCTCCTTCCCCTGATCATCCGACGTGTCCCGGTGTTGTCTCGTGTCGAGGATCGGATGCTCGGCTGGGCCCACCGCCGTCACCACGACGTACGCGGATGGGCCACGGCGCGACTCGCGCGCGCGCCGCGCGGTTCCGATGGCGCCGGCGGATTCGGCGGCCTCGCGGCCCGGGTGGCGCTGCGGGTCGCCGACACGCCGCCCGCCCGGCTGACCGCCGCCGTCGCCGTTGCCGTCGCCGGCGCGGCCGTGATGGCGATCCTGATCGGGTGGATGACGGCGCCGGCCATGGCCGATCCCGTCCTGCCGGCCGGCGGCCATCCGGCGATGCCCGGTGTGGCCCGGGACGGGCTGTTCGCCGGGCTCGCGGGCACAACGGTCGAACTCGTCGCCTGTGCGTGGGCGCTGCGCCGCGCGCGGGCCGAGGGGTAGCGCTCAGGTGGGGGCGGCGGCGGTCCGGGATCGTACCGACGCGGCCGGCCGGAGCGGTGCGACCGGCGTGTCCTGTTACCGACCTGGGTCGTTCTCGTATATCTCGGCGTGTTGTCCCGGAAGTGGTCCTCCGTCCGTGCGAGCCTGCCGGGCGTGGGTGCTCCCGTGCGAAACTCCGGCGCGTTCACCGGGGCTGTCCGCGGGCGTGAGCCCGCCGCGGACGCAGCCGGCACCGCCGCCGCCGAGCAGGCCGCCGGCGGGCCGCCGCGGGCCTGGCGGCGACTCGGCCGCCCGGTCGTCAGCGCCGTCACGACCAGCGCCGTGGGGCTGGTCGTCATCGAGCTCGTCGTGCTCGTCGTGTGGGGAACGGACACCAGCTCGTCCGCCGGCCCGGACACCGCGGCACGGGTCGGCGCGGATCTGTGGCTGCTCGCGCACGGCGCCACCATCCACCTGCCCGGCGGGACCGTCGACTTCCTCCCGGTGGGGCTGGCGCTGCTTCCCCTTCTCGCGGCGACGACCGCCGCGCACCGCCTGGCGGCCGGCAATCTCGAACGGCTGCCGCCCGTGCGGGGCCTGCGCCCGCCCGGCCTGCGTCCGTCGAGCCTGCGCCCGGGCCGGTCAGCGCGGGCCGGGACACCGCCGCCCTGGCGAGCGCTGGGCCGCGATGTCGCACTCGTCGCCGTCACCCAGACGGTCTTCGTCCTGCTGGTCGCGCTCGTCGTGTCGGCGCCGGCCGCGCGCCCGGATCTGCTCACCGTCGTCGTTGGCGCGCTGTCGTTCAGCGTGACCGGCGCGTCGGTCGGAGCCCTCTCCGGCTACGGCGCGCTGCGGTCGGTCTGGCGTGCCCTGCCCGGCATGGTCAGGGTGCCCGTCGCGGCCGCGTTCACCTCGTTCACCGCGCTGCTGGGCGCGTCCGCCTTCGGGGTCGCGCTGGTCCTGGCCGCGACCCTGCCCGAGATCGCCGCGGCCGACCGCGGCCTGGGCACCGGCGTGGTCGGCGGCGTCGGGCTGGCCGCCGTCCAGCTCGCGGTGCTTCCCAACCTGGTCATCTGGGCGCTGGCGTACACACTCGGCCCGGGTTTCGGCGCCGGCGGCGGCTTCGTCCGGCCGGACGCGGTGCACCCGGCGATGCTGCCTGACCTGCCGGTCTTCGCCGCGCTGCCGCCCGGCCCGCTGCCCCGGCCCGGCTGGCTCGTGCTGGCGCTGGTGCCCGTCGTCGCCGGGATCATGCTCGCGGTGTCGGTGCGCCGCTGCGCCGGGCAGGTCAGCCACAGGCGCCGGCTGGCGGCGGTGCTTGCCGCGGCGGGGCTCGGCGGGGTGCTGATGATGCTCGCCGCGCACCTGTCGGCCGGCCGGCTGGGCGACGCGTCCGGCCGTTTCGGGCCGACGGGATGGTCGGTGGGGCTGGCGGCCGCGGGAGAGCTGGCCGTGGTGGGCGTCGTGGTGTGCTGCCTGGCCGAGATGGTGGCGCGGCGTGCCGGTCAGCCGTTCGAGGTCGGCTCGGTGCGCAGCGCTTCGCTGAAGCGGCGGCTGCACTCGTCGAGCGCCTGGGGCGACCGGGCCTCGCGCCGGCATTCCTGATAGCGGTGCAGGTCGTCGCCGTGCCGTTCGTAGAAGGCCCACGTCCCGCCGGCGACGGTGACCGCGACCAGCAGTGAGAGGGCGCCGAGCGCCAGCCCGGCCGTGCCCATGCCGCCGCCGGTCCCGCCTCGGCGGGCGTGGGCGCGGGCCCGCATTCCCGTCACGATGGCGGCGATCCCGACGGCGCCGCCGACGACCGCGATGCTGGTGACCAGCGCGACCACCCCGAGGGTCAGCGAGATCCGCCCGGTGCGGCGCCCGGGCACCGGCTCCCGGCCGGGCCGGCCGGCACCGCGGCCGTACCGAGCGGCCAGGCGGTCCGCGAACGGGCCGGCCGGTGCCGGCCCTGTTGCCTCGCTGTGACCCGACGGAGGGTGTGCGGCTGGCTCGGTGAAGCCGGCGGAGCCCCGGGCACGGTCCTGGCGGGAGCCCTGGTCGGAGTCCTGGTGGGAGTGGTCGGACACGGTTCCTGCGCCTCCCGGCCGCCTGCCGGCCGCCTCCGGACTCGGTTCCGCGGCCGGCCGTGGATGTTCTCGGACGACATCGTAGGAGTCGGGCGGGCGTGACCCGTGCCGGACAGGAATGTCGGCCCCGTCCGTTACGGTCTCCCCGATTGATCAACCGTGGGAGGGTGCATGCCGAGCACGTCGAAGGCGCTGCGGGTCGAGGCGACCCGGCTGCGCGCCCTGGGCTGGACATACCAGCGCATCGCCCTGGAGCTGCGCCTCCGCCATCGCCTCAACGCGCGCGTCGCGTACCGCCTGGCCCATGGCTGGACGCAGGAGGAGGTCGCTCGGCGCTGGAACGAGCGCTGGCCCGGGCCGGGCGCGACCAAGACGGGCAAGACGATCTCGTACTGGGAGATCTGGCCGGCCCGCGGCGGCCGAGCCCCCTCGGCGCGCACACTGGCCAGGCTCGCGGCGCTCTACCATTGCCGCCCCGGCGACCTGCTCGACGGAACGGATCACGACGACCTGGACGAGCTCCCCGGGCGGGTGCCGTCCGAGCGTGGCCCCCGCCGTGGTCTGAGCCGGTATCGCCACCAGGATCAGGGCTCCTTCGCTCCCGCGGGCGAGGAGCGGGAGCCGCTGGCCGCGCCGACCGGCGGCTCTACCGAGCCGGCCGGTGCCCCGCGCCCCGCATCGCCGTGCGCCGCATCCCCGTCCCTCGGGTCCCCGTGCGCCGGCGAGTGTGCCGATCCCCACTGCGGCGGGTGCCACGGGGGCGACGACGGGAACACCGACTGGGTGCGCGCGCCGGTCATGGTGATGATGCATCAGGACGCCCCAGGGGCGCCCCTCGTCCCGAGCCGCGCGGCATGACACCCGGTCCGGGCCGGGGCCGCGGGCGAGCGTGGTGCGCGCCGTGCTTGTCCGGCGTGTCGTGAGCCACCCGGTCAGTACATTCGGACAGTTGCCGCCGTGGGTCGTGTCCGCGCGCGGCCGAGTTCTCGACCGGTCCGGTGCCGGCCGGCCGACCACCCACGGAGGGTCCTGTGCCCGCTCGCCTAGTCGTCCTCGCCTCGGGGGCCGGCACCACCCTGCAGGCTGTCCTCGAAGCCTGCGCGGACCCGGCCTTCGGCGCGCGGGTCGTCGCGGTCGGCACCGACCGGCCGGACACGGGTGCGCAGCGGCGCGCGGAGGCGGTCGGGGTACCGGTGTTCACGGTGCGGCTCGAGGAGTGCGCCGATCGCGCCGCCTTCAACGACGCGACCGCCACGCGGATCGCCGAGCACACGCCGGACCTGCTCGTCCTCGCCGGGTACATGAAGATTCTCGGCAGCCAGGTGATCGGCCGGTTCCCCACGGTGAACACCCATCCCTCACTGCTCCCGGCCTTCCCGGGCGCCCACGCCGTGCGCGACGCGCTCGCCGCCGGCGTCCGGGTCAGCGGGGTGACCGTGCACTGGGTCGACGAGGGCGTCGACACCGGTCCGGTGATCGACCAGGCGGCCGTCCCGGTCGAGCCCACGGATGACGAGGACGCGCTGCGGGCACGCATCCAGGAGGTGGAACGGCGGCTGTTCGTAGCCGTCATCGGTCGTGTCGTCCGGCGGGAGCTCCCGCTGGCGGGCGCACGCGCGGGTAGTACAGGAGCGGGGGAGGCGGCGATCGGCCCGGTGCTCGCTGCCGGCCCGAGCGCCGGCCGTGATCAGGTGGAACCCGCCCGCGCGGGCGGTGGGCCGGCACTCGCCGGCCCTGCCGGCGGGAGCCATTCCGGTGGGGTCCACGCAGAGAAACATCATGCCGACGGAGGCATCGTGGAAGGTTCAGGAGGGGTCATGGCGGGGGAGTCGAGCACGGGCGCGGGGCCTGGTGACACGAGCGGGGTCGCGGGTGTGGCAGGTGCGGCGGGCGCGGCAGGCGCCGCCCCGGCCGGCGGCCGGCCGGCCGAGGGCTCGGCGGAGCTGGTGGCGACGGGCCACCGGAGGTTGCGCCGGGCCCTGGTGAGCGTCTACGACAAGGCCGGTCTGGAGGAGCTCGCCGCCGCGTTCGTCGAGGCGGGGGTCGAGGTGGTCTCCACCGGTTCGACGGCCGAGGTCCTGGCCCGCCACGGTGTGGCGGTCACCCCGGTCAGCACGGTCACCGGCTTCCCGGAGGTGCTCGGCGGCCGGGTCAAGACGCTGCACCCGCGAGTGCACGCCGGTCTGTTGGCGGACCTGCGCAACGCCGAGCACGCCGCCGTCCTGGCGGAGCTCGACATCGAGCCGTTCGACCTGCTCGTTGTAAACCTCTACCCGTTCCGCGAGACCGTCGCCTCGGGCGCGACCGAGGACGAGGCGATCGAGCAGATCGACATCGGCGGGCCGGCCATGCTGCGGGCGGCGGCGAAGAACCACGCCTCGGTCGCCGTGGTGGTGTCGCCGCAGGACTACGGCGACCTGGCCGCGGCCGTTCGCGGGTCCGGCTATGACCTCCCCGCCCGGCGCCGGCTGGCGGCCCGCGCCTTCGCGCACACCGCGTCCTACGACGCGGCGGTCGCCTCCTGGTTCGCCAGCGCGCTGGCCCCCGACGACACCGCCCGCGAGACCGGCTGGCCGGACATCCTCGCGGCCCAGTGGCACCGGTCCAGCGTCCTGCGGTACGGCGAGAACCCGCACCAGCGGGCCGCGCTGTACGTGGGCGAGGACGGCAGCCCCGGGCTCGCGTCCGCGCGCCAGCTCCACGGCAAGCCGATGTCCTACAACAACTACACCGACACCGACGCGGCCTGGCGGTCGGTGTTCGACTTCGCGGACCCGGCCGTCGCGGTGATCAAGCATGCCAACCCGTGCGGCATCGCCGTCGGTGCCACCGTCGCCGAGGCGCACCGCAAGGCCCACGCCTGCGACCCGGTGTCGGCGTTCGGCGGCGTGATCGCGGTGAACCGCCCGGTGAGTGTGGAGCTCGCCGAGCAGATCGCGGAGATCTTCACCGAGGTCGTCGTGGCGCCCGACTACGAGCCCGGGGCCGTCGAGATCCTCGCCCGCAAGCCGTCGATCCGCCTGCTCGTCTGCGCGCCGCCGACCCACTCGCGCGGGGTCGAGATGCGCCAGGTCAGCGGTGGGATGCTGCTGCAGTCACGGGACGCCCTCGACACCCCCGGCGACCACCCGTCGGGCTGGACGCTCGAGGCCGGCGCCCCGGTCGACGACAGCACCCTCGCCGACCTCGGCTTCGCCTGGCGCGCGGTTCGCTCGGTGAAGTCGAACGCGATCCTGCTCGCCGCGGACAACGCGACCGTCGGGGTCGGCATGGGGCAGGTCAACCGGGTGGACGCGGCGCGCCTCGCCGTGACCCGCGCCGGCGACCGGGCGAAGGGCTCGGTGGCCGCCAGCGACGCGTTCTTCCCGTTCCCCGACGGCTTCCAGGTCCTCGCCGACGCGGGGGTGCGGGCGGTTGTCGAGCCGGGTGGCTCGGTGCGCGACGATCTCGTGATCGCGGCCGCGCGGGAGTCCGGTGTCGCGCTGTACTTCACCGGTGTCCGGCACTTCGCCCACTGAGCGCCGCCCACTGAGCGTGGCCCACCGCGTCGTCCGCGGAGCGTCGCCCACCGGGCGTGGTCCGCTAGCACGTCGCACGGGAGCGTCGGCGCTGACGCCCGGCGCACCGGCGCCGTCACCCCGCGGGGATCGACATCGGTCCCCGCGGGGTGATCAGGTTGCGCTGCCCACCCCGGTCAGGAGGTGGAGCCGACCTCCGCCGCGGCGGTACCGCGGCGGCTGACGGTCGGGCTGCCGTTCGAGGCGGCGCCGTTCGGTGACACCGGGGTCGTACCGCCCGGCAGGTCAGCGGTCGGCACGTACCGCTGCGCGACCCAGTCGAGCGCCTCTCGCCAGCTCGCTCCGTAGAGGACGGAGATCCGGTCGGCGGTCTGGCGCGCGAGCGCCTGCACGAAGACCCGGTCGTCGCTGTCGAGATGACGCGCGTCGCCGAAGGTCTCCCACGCCCGGAACATCAGTTCCTGAAGCTTCTTGCTGTGCGGCGAATCGTCTGCCACGTCGAACTCCCTACCATTTGGGGACCGCGGCGGCAGTCTCCCCCAGTCGCGCACGACGTGTGCACTCGGGGGGTCTATCCCGTTGATGGTGGAGTGTGTCGATGCCCTCCGACGTGGATCCTCCGGGATGTGTCCGTAGTGTTGGCGGTCCGGGGTTCGGGAGGAGAAGTCCTTGTGGCGAGGGGTATCCTCCGATTCCGTGGCCGGCCGGGTCGGTTTCGAGGCGGAGTGATCCCGTTGTGTCCCAGGTGTCCGGCTCGATCGCGGGGTGCCTCGAACGGGTCAGCCCGGTGGAGCCATCGCATCGTCCATCGGCCGCACCACACCGAGCCGGACGGCCTCGTTGGCGAGGCGCCCGCGGCGGTTCGGTCCGGGCGCGATCCCGAACTTGCGGTACAGGCGGAGCAGGTGCTGTTTGACCGCCCCCTCGGTGACGACAAGGTCCCGGGCGATCTCCCGCGCCGAGCGGGGCATCACGAAGACCCCCGGCTCGGTCAGCGGCCGGCACAGGGCGCGCAGCACGTCCCACTCGCGGCGCGTCAGGTCGGGCGGGTCGGGGATGCGCATCCCGGCGGTGGTGCCGGCCAGGCCCTCCAGGCCGGTGAGGCCCGGTGGCTCCTCGTCCCGGACGCCGTTTCCGTTCGGCGACAGCGTCTGGTCCGCGAGGCGGGCAGGCTCCTCCGCGACCAGGGCGGGCCGCTCGTCCAGGACCCGCACCCCCGCCGCCCCGAACCGGACGATGTCGCCGTCCGCGAGCACCTTGCGGCCGACGAGGCGTCCGTTCACCCGGGTGCCGTTGCGCGACAGCCCGAGATCGGCCACATACACGTACGGCCCGCGGCGGACGATCTCGGCATGCAGCCGGGAGACGCTGGCGTCCGGGAGCGAGACGTGCACGCCCGGCCCGCGACCCACGGTGGTCACATCCTCGGTCAGCTCGACGACCTCACCTGTCCGTTCGATCCGCAGACTCGGCCCGTCCACTGTCGGTTACCTCCCCCTTCCAATGTCGGAGCACGCGGCTGCGCAGCTCCGGCCGGTTGTCCAGAACTCCTCGATCAATCCCCGGTGGCGAGCCTGATAACACCACCAGGCGATGTGGCACTTCACCGGCCACGATGTCCCCGGCCGTCCCGGCTCCGTGCGGGATGAGCGCGGCGGTGCCCGCGGGCCGCGCGCGACCCCGTGTACCGGCGGTCCGGGCCGGCCCGGGCGGCGGGCGGCTGCCCGCCGGGTGACGGCCGGCGCCTACTGTGTGGCCTCAGTAGCCCGCGCGCGGGGGATACGCGCGCGGGGGCGGGCCTGAGGAGGCGGAGAGCAGGTGACCGAGACGGTCCCGGGTGCGTGGGGTCGGCCTGATCGGGAGCGTGGCGCGCGCGCCGGCGGCGCCCGGCGGGCCGAGGGACGGCACTCCGAGTGGCCTTCCGAGATCCAGGCCGGGGAACCGTCCGAACCGGACTCCGGGCGGTGGCGCTCCGAGGAGGCGGCCAACCCCGGCTCCGAGCGGGACACCGGGCAGTGGCCCCCGCCCGCGTGGCCACCGCAGGCGTGGCGCCCGGAGCCCGCGGTCCCGCGGCGCGGCCGCCCGGACCACGAGCGCCCGGACCACGAGCGGCCGGACCACGGATGGCCGGACCACGGATGGCCGGAGCGTGGGCGACCGGACCATGGCAGGCCAGGGCGCGGCCGCCAGGCCGGCGAGCGACCGGGCCGTGAAGGGCCGGGCTGGGGACGTCCGGCGGACGGCGGCGCGGACCGGGGCTCGGACCGGCGGCAGCGGCGGGAGCCCTCGCAGGGCTGGCCGCCGCCGGGAGAGGGCCCGCCGGCGGGCCCATGGGCGCAGCCGCACCACACCGACGGCCCCGGCGTCGCGGACCATCGCCTCGACCACTCACGTGCTGGCGATCCGCTCACTGAACGTCAGCTCGCCAGTTCCGCTGATCCCGCGGGTGCCGAAGGCCGGCCCGTCCCTGAGCCGGGAGCCGGTGGTGGCGCGGGCCGGCCGTCCCGCCGCCGGTCGGCGGGATCGGCGACCGGCGGCCGCCTCGGCCGGATCGTCTTCGGCGGCATCCTCGGCGGTGTCGCGCTGGGCCTGCTCTTCGTCTCACAGGACTACTGGCGGCGGGGGTTGCTCACCGCGGGCGGTGTCCTTCTTGTGGCCGCCCTACTGCGGCTGTGCCTTCCCACCCGGCAGGTGGGGATGCTCGCCGTGCGGGGCCGGGTCTTCGACACCGTGACCCTCGTCGTGCTGGGCACGGCTGTGATCGTGCTCACCTCCACCGTGCCGTACAGCGGTGGCTGACCCGACCCGTCCACCGAAAGCGGCTGTTGGGGTCACGGTCTGGCACGACGCCGCCGGCGAACGCCGTGCGCGGCTGCGCACGGCCGGCCCGAGCGGGCGTGGCCCACGTCGCCGACCCGTGCCCTGGATCCGACTCGCGCGATAGCCTCGGCTGGTCATCGGACAACCGTGCACAGATGAGCGGGGCGAAGCGCGCCTATGGCGAACCGTCACGTAGCCCTGATCCTCGGCGGCGGCACCGGGCCCGAGCTGACCGATGCTCCCCTGCGGGGTGGCGAGCCCGTCGCCGATGAGATCGCCAGGAGGGCACGTCGGTCACCTGCGACCACAACGCCGGCGCTGAAGACCCCGCCGTGGGCACCGCCGAGATCGTCGACGCGATCATCGCGATACTGGGGAGCTGATCAGTCCAATGCCCGGAAAAGTCACTGTCGTCGGGGCCGGTTTCTACGGTTCGACGACCGCGCAGCGACTTGCTGAGTACAACATTTTCGACACGGTCGTCATCATCGACATCGTCGAGGGCAAGCCGCAGGGCCAGGCGCTCGACCTCAATCAGTCCCGGTCGATCGAGGGCTTCGAGACCAAGGTCGTCGGGACCAACGACTACGCCGACACCGCCGGTTCCGACGTGGTCGTCATCACCGCCGGCCTGCCCCGCAAGCCGGGCATGAGCCGGATGGACCTCATCGAGGTCAATGCCAAGATCGTCCGTCAGGTGTCGGAGAGCATCGCGAAGACGTCGCCGGACGCGGTCGTCGTTGTGGTCTCCAACCCGCTCGACGAGATGACCGCGCTCGCCGCGAACGTGCTGGGCTTCCCGCGCTCGCGGGTGCTCGGCCAGGCGGGCATGCTCGACACCGCCCGTTTCACTGACTTCGTCGCGGAGACACTGAACGTGCCGGTCGCGTCGGTGAAGACCCTCACGCTGGGCTCGCACGGTGACACGATGGTCCCGGTGCCCTCGCAGTGCACCGTCGACGGCAAGCCGTTGAGCGACCTCCTCCCGGCGGACAAGATCGAGGAGCTGGTCAACCGGACCCGCAACGGAGGCGCGGAGGTCGTCGCGCTACTCAAGACCGGTTCGGCCTACTACGCTCCGTCCGCGGCGGCGGCCCGCATGGTCAAGGCGGTCGCCGAGGACTCCGGCGCCGTAATGCCGGTCTGTGCCTGGGTGCAGGGCGAGTTCGGCATCTCCGACGTCTACCTCGGCGTGCCCGCGCAGATCGGCGCCGGGGGCGTGAAGAAGGTTGTCGAGATCGACCTGACCGGCACCGAGCTCGCCGCGCTCAAGACGGCCGCCGAGGCCGTGCGCGCCAAGCAGGCGGACGTCGCCAGCCTGTAGCGGCGGCGACCAGCCGACAGCTGACCAGCCGATAGCTTTCGCTCCGCCGGCCCACGCACCCACAGGACGCGCTCGGACCCCGGGAACCTCCGGGACCACCGAGCCTGTGGGCCCGCTGGGCCGGCGGGTGAGCGTGGGCGGGTTCGGGTGGGCTCAGCGCGCCGCGGTGAACACACGCCGCAGCCCGAGCCGGGCCAGTGACGCGGCCGGGATCGTCCCCTTACCCAGCCCGATCTCGACGAGGCTGTCGTACAGCTCGGTGCGGCGGCTGGCGGAGCGGACCGCGGCGTCCATCAGCGGGCGGTGGCGGCCGGCGAGCCCGGCGAGCAGCGACGTGTGCCGCAGGTGCCTGCCCAGCTCGCCGTCCAGGGCGCGTCGGTAGGCCCGCCCGGCGGCCGGCCCCGGGTCGGTGATCGCCGCCTGGCCGGCCAGCGATCCCGACAGCAGCGCGTAGTAGATGCCCTCGCCGGTCAACGGATTGATCAGCGACGCGGCGTCCCCGGCGAGGAGCACGGGGCCGTCCGGCAGCCGTGGGCGGTGCGTGGACAGCGGCAGGTGGTGCGCGCGCAGGGTGCCTTCGTAGGCGGGGGTGTCCGGCAGCAGCCGGGCCAGCGTCCCGTGCAGGACGGCCTTCGGTGTCGTGCCCGCCGCGCGCAGCCGCGAGCGGAGCATGCCGTACCCGATGTTGGCCCGGCCGTCCCCGATCGGGAACGACCAGGCGTAGGCCGGCCAGCCCTCGTCCGTCATCTCGATGAGCTGCTCGGGCGGGCGGTCGTCCTTGGGTGCGTCCGCGTAGGCGCGGACGGCGATCGCCAGACCCTCGGGCGGGTTCGGCGCGATGCCCAGCGCCCGGCGCACGGTCGAGTTCGCGCCGTCCGCGCCGACGACGACCCGTGCGCGCAGCACGCCGCCGTCCACGGTGACCACCGGCTCGCCCCCGCCGCCGGCGGTGACCTCCAGCGAGCGCACCCGCCGCCGGAGGAACTCGGCGCCGCGGGCGCGCGCGGCGGCGACGAGGCGGGCGTCGAAGACCTCCCGCGGGATCACGTGCGTGGCCCGCTCGGACGGCGTGGCGACCTCGGCACCGCCAGGCGTGCGCAGGCGCATCCGGTCCACCGGGCGGTACCCGCTGGTCGCGTCGGTGATGCCCAGCGCGCGCAGGACGTCCACGCCGTGCGGTGCGATGCCGTCCCCGCAGGTCTTGTCGCGGGGGAAGTCCGCGGCGTCGACGATCACGACCCGGGCGTCGGGCCGCAGCTGCAGCGCCCGCAGCGCAGCCGAGCTGCCCGCCGGGCCGCCGCCCACCACGAGCAGGTCTACCGGCGGCCCGTTCCCGGTGCCGGGAACGGCGGAGTGGACGGGGCTGGGTGCGTGGATGGGCACGCCAGCCAGTGTGGCAGCCGGCGTCCCGACACCGGTCGGCCGGCGGTTCGTAGAGTGCCGGACATGGATGCGCTCAGGGAGCTGGACACGTGGCCCGTGCGGACGGCCGCGGCCGTCGTGCTGCGGTCGCCGGGCACGGGCGGTGCCGGTGGTGCGGCCGGTGCCGGTGGCCCCCGTGCCGTGGCCACCCAGGTCGGTGTGGCAGGCGATCCGGCGGTCCGGTTCCGGCTCGCGTCGGTCTCCAAGCTGATGAGCGCCTACGCGGTGCTCGTCGCGATCGAGGAGGGTGCCCTGGCGCTGGACGAGCCGGCCGGCCCGGAGTCGTCGACGGTGGCGCATCTGCTCGCGCACGCCTCCGGTCTCGCGTTCTCGGGCGATCGGGTGATGGCCCGCCCGGGCACCCGCCGCATCTACTCGAACACCGGTTTCGAGGAGCTCGGGCGTCATCTCGAGCGGGTCACGGACATCCCCTTCGATGTTTACCTGGAGGAGGCCGTTTTCCGGCCGCTGGGAATGGGGACGGCCGTCCTCGAAGGTTCGCCGGCGCATGCGGTGACGGCGACGCTGGCGGATGTCGGCGCGTTCGCCGCGGAACTGCTGGCGCCGAGCCTGGTCTCCGCGGCCACGTTCGCCGCGGCGACCTCGGTCGCCTTTCCGGGCCTTGCGGGGGTGCTTCCGGGTTTCGGCGCGCAGCACCCGAACGACTGGGGCCTCGGGTTCGAGATACGCGGAACCAAGAGCCCGCATTGGACGGGTGCCACCAACAGCCCTGCGACTTTCGGTCATTTCGGGCGCTCGGGAACCTTCGTCTGGGTCGACCCAGCGGTGAACGTCGCGTGCGTAGTACTGACCGATCGGGATTTCGGCGACTGGGCGGGCGCGGCCTGGCCGGTTCTCTCCGCGGACGTCCTGGCTGAGCTGGAGGTGGCCCGGACGGCCTGAGCGCCACAGTCCCGCCGGCTGGATTCGTCCTGTGACCGGGTGACCGCTTCGGGTGCCCGCCGGGTGCGGCCGCCGCGATGCCTGTCCTGTCCTCGCGCGGTCGCGCACTGATGTCAACCCTGGTCCGGAGAAGACGGCGTGGTCTCGTGGGCCATGATGGCGCCATGGTTGGTCGGCAGAGCTCGTCCCGCGACCGCTGGTCGGCCCTTCCGTGGCCCGGCCGGATCCGCGTGACGTGAAGGACTCCGTGCGGTCCATAGGCGTGGCGATCGGTGTTCCGGAACCTTTCCGGACCGAGCTCCAGGACTGGCGGGAACGGCTCGGTGATCCGAATGCGGCCCTCATAGTGCCGCATGTCACGCTGCTCGGCCCGACCGAAGTGCCCGCCTCCCAGCTCCCCGCCGTCGAGCGTCACCTGACGGAGGTCGCCGGAGGCGCCGAGCCGTTCGTGATCCATCTGCGTGGTTCCGGCACCTTCCGGCCGCTGTCCGCGGTGGTGTTCGTGACCCTCGCCATGGGAATCTCCTGCTGCGAACTTCTGGAGAAGGCCGTCCGGTCTGGTCCGTTGGACCGTCCCGTGCGCTTCTCGTACCACCCGCATGTCACGGTCGCGCACGATGTCGACGAGGAGTCGCTGGACCGTGCCTTTGAGTTGCTGGCCGAATATCGGGCGCAGTTCGAGGTGACAGGTTTCGGGCTCTACGAACGCGGCGATGACTGCGCCTGGCGTCAGTTGCGTCATTTTCCCTTCGCGGGCGGGGGTGGCAGACCGAGGTGACAGGACCACGGGAAGCGGTGAAGACGGGCGTGGGAACGGTGAGCGGCGCCGCGGGCGCGGTGCGGCGCCGTCGCCCGTTCATTGACCACACGGTGCGTGCGTACGGCCGCTATACGTCGGACGGCGGTGACCGGCTCGCCGCGTCCACGACATATTTCGCTTTCCTGTCCTTCTTCCCGATCGTGGCGCTGGTCTTCTCGATCGCCGGGTTCGTCGTGGACGCCTATCCCGACGCCCAGGCCAAGCTCACCGAACAGATCAACGACTATCTGCCCGGCCTGGCCGACAAACTGGACGTCTCGACCATCGGCCATGCGAAGGTCGGCGCCGGTCTGATCGGTCTCGCCGGTCTCCTCCTGGCCGGGCTGGCCTGGGTCTCGGCGCTGCGCGACAGCATCCGGCTCGTCTGGCACCAGAGCCTGGAGACCGGCAACTTCATCATGCAGCGCCTGCGGGACATCGCGATCCTCACCGGTCTCGGCCTGACCCTGCTCGCCTCGCTCGTCGTCACCAGCCTGGCGACGTCCGCGACCGGGGTGTTCCTGCGCTGGGTCGGGCTGGAGGGGAGCACGGCCGCCGCCTGGGCCACCGGGCTGCTCGCGCTCATGGTCGCGCTCGCCATCGATGCCGCCGTGTTCGTCTACATCTTCTGGCGGTTGCCGGAACGCACCAACCGGCAGCGGGTGCTGCGCGCGGCCGCGCTGGGCGCGGTGGGCATCGAGCTGCTCAAGCTGCTCGGGACCTGGCTGGTCGGTCAGACCACGTCCAACCCGGTCTACGGCATCTTCGCGGTCATGGTCGGCCTGCTCATCTGGATCAACATCGTGATGCGCTGGATGCTGTTCGTCGCCGCCTGGGCGGTGACGGCACCGTACGCGTCGGACGTCCATCCGTCCGGTACCGCCCCGGCGGACCCGGCGGGCCCCGACGTTGCCGGGGCGGACGGGCCCGGGCCGGAGGGGGACCGCGTTGCCCCCGAGCCGCCGGCCGTCCGTGTCGAGCCGCCGGCCGTCCGGTCCGCGCGATCCGGGCGTGACGACCGGAGCACCCACGACGATCACGATGGCCACGATGGCCACGGCGGCGAGGACGGCCGCTCCTGGCGACCGCGATGGCCCTGGCGGCGCGGCGCGGCGCGCCCGGCGGACCGGGCGCCGGTCGGGCGCTGACCGGCGCGCCACGCCTCAGGGGTCAGGCGGCCTCAGAGCGAGGCGGCCTCAGAGCTGGGGGAGCTCGGGGACCGGGCGGGCTCAGGGGCGGGGCGAGCGGGCCGTGCCGAAGGGTGGGGTGTCGGTGCGGGACGAGTCGGTCCGGCTCCGCCCCGGTTCGGGGTGCAGCGAGGGCAGACCAACGAGATGGCGCTGGCCGTCGGCGCCGGTGCGCGGCCGGGGAGCCGACGCGGCGGAGCGGGTCGCCCGGTACTCCTCGACGACGCTCTGCCGCTCCCGGCGGGCCCGCGCCGCCGCGCCGTCCCGCCGCGTCCTGTTGGTGCCTCTTCGGTGGCCTCTTCTCCCCGGAACTCCTCCTGGGGCCGTGGAACGTCCGCGCCGTCCGCCGGACTGCCCGAGGCCCGCTGCATCCCACCGGCCCGCGCTGCCGCTGCCGGAGCGGGTGGTGCGCCCGGTGGCCCTCCCGGCCACGCCGCGCCGGCGGCGGACCCGCCCGAACACGGTGAGGGCCGTCGCGACGACCGTGACGGCGAGGGCCGTCCAGGTGACGGCACCCACGCCTCCGGCGTCGCCGGTGGTGGCCCGCCCGGGCGGGCTGCCGCCGTCCTGTCCGGCGCCGCGGCTGTCGGCGCGCTCGCCGGTGCCACCCGGTGCGGTGCCGGGGGCCACGGCCCCACCGGCGGTGATCGGGTCGCCTGGTGTCACGTCGGAGGGCCCGGCGAGCCGACCCACCGGGCGGACGTCGGCCGCGTGCGCGAAGCCCCAGTCGAGCAGCGCCCGCGCGTCCGTCCCGTAGGCCGGCGCCGTGCGCAGTAGCGAGACGATGAGCGTCCGGTCGTTCCTGGTCGCCGCGCCGACGAACGTCGCCCCGGCGGCGACCGTGTAGCCGTTCTTGATGCCGATGGTGCCCTCGTAGCTGCCGATGAGGGTGTTGTGGTTCGCGATCTCGAAGCGTTCGTCGCCGCGGCCCGGCAGCGAGGCACGCGGGATGGTCAGGTAGCCACGCACGATGGGGTCGTTGAGCGTTGCCCGCCCGATCACCGCCAGGTCGTGGGCCGTCGTGTGCTGACCGGGGGCGTCGAGGCCGGTGGGATCGCCCGCGACGGTCTCCGACGCGCCGAGCGAGGCCGCGAGCCGGTTCATCCGGTCCAGTACGGCCTCCCGGCCGCCGGCCGCCTCCACCAGCGCGACCGTGGCGTCGTTGCCGCTCGCGATCAGCATCGCCGTCGCGAGGTCGCGCACGGTGTAGCGGACGCCGGGGACGAGCCCGACCCGGGTGCCGTCCACCTGGGCGGCCTGGTCGCTGATAGTCACCTCACGGTCTGGCGGGAGCCCGGGGAGCACGGTCAGCGCGGTGAGCATCTTCATCGTGCTCGCCGGCAGGTCCGGGAGGTGCGCGTTGTGCGCCGCGAGGATCGCGCCGCTGCCGGCGTCCGCGACGAGCCACGCCTCGGCGGTGATGCCGGCCGGCGGCGGCACAGCGGTCTCCGCGGCGCCTGTGGCCTCCGCGGTGTCCGCCTGGTCGGTGGCGCCCGCTGTGCCAGTTGTGCCTGCTGTGCTGGTAGTACCGGCGGACGTGCCCGCCGCCGTTCCGCTGGCGCTCGCCGGGCTGGCCTCGTCCGCGGTGGACGATGTCGTACCGGCGGACGCCGTCCCGGACGCCCCGGTCGCCGTCGAGGCCGCGGCGAGCGGCTCGACGGCGAGGGCACCGGCCGGGAGCGTGCCGGCGGTCAGCGGGCGGGCGGGTGGCCTCCTGGCAGGCAGCGGATCGGCCCCGGCCATGGCAGCTGACGGTGGTGCGGTGCCCAGAACGAGGACCAGGGCCGAGGCCAGCCCCACCACGGCGCTCACCACCCGGCGGAAACGCTCGGGCGGATCGGTACGTCGTGGATCGGTACGTCGTGGATCGGGGTGGTGCGGGTCGGGCGGGGTGAGACCCTCCCGAGCGTCCTCATCGGTGCGGCGCTCGAGCGGGCCGGGTCGGGGTCGACGCGTCCGGCCGGCATGCACCTACCGAACGTTACCGGTCGATCTTCATCCGGTGAGTTTGTCGTGTCACGTGTCTCGGATTCGTGCTCGCGTCGGTCGGATGGGTACCTTTCGTCCGGCCCGCGAACCACTTCGCGCCGGGACGAGAAGATGGCCCTGTGTGGCTGCCCCGTCCGGGGAGAGCGCGCCCGGCGCCGGGACGACGACCAGAGCCGGCTCCGGGACGGTCGCGGTGTCCTGACCCGCGTGATCCGCCGGCGCATCCGCCGACGCCGTCGGGTGTGCGTGTGCGGGCTCGTCCACTGTCAGTGTCGCGACTGTTGACGTACCGGGTACGGACGGCCAGGCCACGCCGCCGCGCGCGGGGCGCTGCGCCGACCCGTTCGGGGTGGCCGCGAGGGGGTGCGCCGCCGGTGCCGTGGGCTGGAGCACCATGCGGAGCAACGCCTCGATGTCACCACGCAGTGACTCGAGCTGGTTCGTCAGCTCACCGCGCACGTACTGCCGTGTGGCGGCGTCGCTCTGGGCGAGGCGCAGCGCCGCCACCTCGCGGGTCAGGAACTCGGTGTCCTCACGCATCCGGATGGCCGCCGCCCGGTCCTCCGCGAGCGAGGCGCGGTCCCGGTCGTCCTGCCGGTTCTGCGCGAGGAGGATCAGCGGGGCGGCGTAGGCCGCCTGGGTCGAGAACGCCAGGTTCAGCAGAATGAACGGGTAGGGATCCCAGCGCATGAGCGGCAATGCGATGTTGAGCGCGATCCAGACGATCACCACACAGGTCTGGATGGCCAGGTAGCGGCCGGTACCGAGGAAGCGCGCGATGGTCTCGGCGCCGCGGCTGATCGTCTCGCGGTCCACCCGGCCCGCGATCAGTGGAGATCGGCCGGCGACCGGGATGTCGAGCCGGTCCGATCCGGTTCCCCGGCGTGCCGCGAGACGGCTGGCGGTGTTGATGCTCATAGGAGGTCCCCTCCGCGCTCGGCCGTCGCGAACGGACGGAGCCGATACGCACTTCAGAGCAGGCTGCGCGGGAGAAATCCCATCGCGGCCCGGGTCGACACGTCGCTGATCGACCGCACCTGCCGGAAAGGAACCCGGGAGATCACCTGACCCCGGGCGTCATGGACGCGGGCTGGACTGACTGGCCGTGCCGGCTGCCACGAGGAGGGGCGGCCGCGCCGACGGAACCATCCGCCGCGGACCGATCGTCAGCCGGCGTCCACCAGCAGGAAGCGGCTGTTACTGGAGCACCCGCCAGGACTCACAGCGGCCACCTCCTCTGGTCGGCCTCAGTAGAGGATCCAAATGTTGTTGTCAAGGATAGCCGCCCCTTGCGATTGTTCCGCTATGGGGTCGTCCGTGACCTGTGTCGCGCCGCCGTCACATGCTGTCGTGCCGCCGGTGATCTCGCCTGGTAGCCGACCCCGCGGGCGGTTCCCGCCGCGTGGGTCGGGTAGTGGATGGCGGGATCACCAGACCGCGCGGACTCCTCTCGAAACGGATCACTCATGCTGGCTTTCGGTTGCGCCTACTGTGGCCAGCTTGTGTTCTTCGAGAACTCGACGTGTCTGCGCTGCGGGTCGGCGCTGGGGGTGGCACCATCCGCGCGACGCCTGATCACCCTCGTCGACGCCGGCGACGGACTGTTCCGGGAGCGGCTCGCGGTGGCCGACGAGGCGGCGGCTCTCGCCGCCGAGATCACCGCGCCCGCCGGGGCCCCTGGAGCCGGGACCCCGGGCGGAGACCGGTCCGTCCCGGCCGAGCCACAGCAGCCACGGTACCGGCGGTGCGGCAACATGGAACTCGCCGGCTGCAACTGGCTCGTCGAGCTTGCCCCTGGCGCGGCCGGGCCGCCACCCGGGCAACTGTGCGCCTCCCGCCGCCCGCCGCGCTACGGCCGGCTTCGACGAGATCGCGGCCCAGTGGCTCCCGCTCACCTACGCCCTCAACGCGGTCAACCGCAGCATGGGCTTCGATGATCTCTACCCGTTCGTCCTGACGTCCACCGTGCTGGACAAGCTGAGCTTCGTCCACGACCTCGCGACGGCCCGCGCCACGCGGTGACGGCCGCGCCGTCGTTACGGCCGCATGGACGTGACGGCCCTCGTCGGCGGGCCGGCCACCGCGGTGACACTCGGGTCAGCGGCTGGCCCGGCCGGCGGCGTCGGCTGCCAGGATCGCGTCGACGATCATCGGCGGGTCGAGGTCGAAGGGCTCGTTGTGGGCTGTCTCCCCGTCGGCGAGCGCCCGGACGGCGATGCCGCGCAGCAGCTCGATCGGCGGATCCGCCAGCCCCACCTGGGCGAGTGTGCGCGGCAGCCCCACCCCGCCGCAGAACGCGAGCACCTCGGCCAGCTCCTCCTCCGGCCGTCCCTCGACCACGAGCTGGACGATCAGCCCGAACGCGACCTTCTCGCCGTGCAGATACCGGTGGGTCTCCGCGGCCACGGTCAGGCCGTTGTGCACCGAGTGCGCCACGGCCAGCCCACCCGACTCGAAGCCCAGCCCCGACAGCAGCGTGTTCGCCTCGACGACCCGCTCCAGCGCCGGTGTCACCGCGCCGGCGCGCACCGCGCGGATCGCCGCCGCCGCGTCGTCGAACAGGATGCGTCGGCACAACTCGGCCAGCGCGCCGGCCGTCGCCGTCTGCGCGCCGTCGAGCTGGTTGGCCCGCCGGGCCTCGCCGACGGTACGGGCCTCGTACCAGGTGGCGAGCGCGTCGCCGATCCCGGCGACCAGCAGGCGGGCCGGCGCCGCGGCGACCGCGGTGGTGTCGACCAGGACCAGATCCGGGTTGCGCGGGTAGAACAGGTACCGCTCGAACGTCCCGTCCTGGGAGTACACGACGGACAACGCGCTGCACGGCGCGTCGCTGGACGCGGTCGTCGGGCAGGTCACCACCGGCAGGTCGAGCGCGGCGGCCGCCGCGCGGGCGGTGTCGAGCACCTTCCCGCCACCGGCACCGACGATCACCGTCGCCTCCGGGTCACGCGCCGCCGAGACGACCCGGTCGATCTCCTGGTCGCTGCACTCGCCGCCGAACAGGTGCACGGAGTAGGGGATGCCCGCGCCGTCCAGGCTCGTCCGCCAGGTGTCCTCGAGCAGGCGCAGCGGGGCCCCGCTCGTCACGATGACCGCCGGGCCGGTCAGGCCGAGGCGGGCCATCTCCGGCCCGAGCGCGGCGGTGGCATCCCGACCCTGGACGTATCGACCCGGCGACCCGAACACGGCGAGCATGAACGGTTACGGTAGCGGTTCCGCCGGGCTGCGCCAGCATGTCCGCTCCGTGTCCGCTCCCCGGTGCGCGATCGAAACGCCGTCGGCTGGGTAGGCCCGGAGCTGGCAGGACAGACATGTCACGTTGAGACACCTCGCGCGGCGCGGCTCGCGTGCCCATCGGCCGACCGCCAGGCAGCCACCATCTCGTCGAGCTGATCGCCGCGGCTCCATGGGGCGACGAGTCCCGCGTACATGGCCGAGCTCGCCGCGAAACGCCACGACGCACCGCGGGACCACATGCTCTCCGGCCTGGTCAGCGACGACGGACCGCAGGGGCGGATGTCCCAGGCGGAGCCGATCACTACGGCCATCCTGCTGTTCGTCGCCGGTCACGAGACGACGGTCGACCTGATCACCGACGGCATGCTCATCTTCCTGCGCCACCCCGAGCTGCTCGAATGGATGCGCCGAGAACCGGACCTGATGGCCGGTGCCGTCGAGGAGCTGTTGCGCTACGAGCCGCCCGTCCACATGCTTCCGCAGCGCACGACGCTCACGGACGTGGAGATAGCCGGAACGACGATTCCCCGGGCGCTCCGCTCACCCTGATGCCGGGTGCCGGGTGCCGTGACCCCAAGCGGTTCGCCGACCCGGACACGTTCAACCCCGAACGCCCGGACGTCGAACACCTCGCCCCACTCGCCCGGCTGGAGACGCAGATCGCGCTGGTGCTTCCTTTCTGGACCTGCCTGGTCGGCATCGAGATCCTCCGCACCGGAATCCGCCCCAGAACCTGAGGCCGTACCCGGGAGCCGCCTCCAGGAGGTTTCTCGGTCGCGGCTGATTCGGGGCCACGTGCGGCGGTCACGGCATTGGGAGTAGGCGGAGGTAGGACCAGGCCTGTCCGCTGATCGCTCCATGTGTGGCGGTCTCGGCGCCACGGCGCTCAAATTTGGCGACGATCGCGGCCTGGATGTCCGCGTCGCCCGCCGCCATCTCGTCAAGCAGCCGGCGCCACTGCCGGACAGCCTCCTTCGCCTCCTCGCGGTTGCGGTGGTCGTGACAGCAGGAGAGCGGGCACTCGGCTTCGGCCACGGATCCACTCTTCGACACCGCCGTCGAGGTGCCCGGCGACACGCAGCAGATCATGGTGGAGGGTCGCAAGCGGTCGGTTGTGGATCGGTTCGTGGTGCGCGACGCGATTGCGGAGCCGAACGAGGCTGTCGACGGGGTTGTAAATCCGGGTCCGTTGTGCCGGGCGAAGGTTCGGAAACGCGCGGCGAAGTGCGGGAGTCCACAGGGTTGTCTCGTATCGCCTGGTCAGGAGGTAGCGCCAGAAGCCGAACGTCAGCTCGGCGATCATTCGACCGGGCGTGATGACCTTCCCGTCGCGCCGCGACCTGGCGTAGGCGTCGGCGACGTCCTGCCGTCGATGGGCTTCGAGGATGCCGGCCGGGTCGTCGTACCACTGGTCAGGCCTTCGCTGGCGCTGATGCTGCTGTTCCACTCGTACAGGGCCACTGCCCGCTCGAGGTCATGGTTGCAGGCCCGTTCGTACGGATCGGGGCGTTCGGCGCTCAGCCTGCGCCGGAGCTGGACCGCGAGGGCATGCGCCGGGGTCACGGCGTTCGACATCGGGCTACCGGTCTTCTAAACTTTGGAGTGGACACCCGGATGGCCTCTACCGCTGGATGCCCTTTACGGCTCTGGCGGCAAGCCCCCGGGTTTTTGTCTGTCCGCCCACCTTATGGCGATCAACGTGTCCGAACTCGCGCCCCCACACGGATACCACGGCTCGCGGCCGGTGCCAGGCTGGTGGGGTGACTCTGTCGAAGCGTGCGTCCTGGTTCCTGATCGCGGTTGGCGTCTGGACGTGGGCGATCTGGCTGAATTTGTAGGACATTCGCTTATGACCTAGGTACGGCACCGTGTCCTCTCGTGTCCTGGCGGCATTCGTCCGCATGTGGACGCCTACGCTGGGGCCACATCCCTGATCATGGTGTGGAGGTGCCGGTGGAAGCGTTCTCTCGAACTGCTGGTGACGGGTACTGCGGTCGGCGGGACTCGACCTTCTTGTCGTCGTGACCGGAGAGTTCCCGTCGCTGAAGGCTCGGCAGCTCCTGCGCGTGCTCGGGCGGCTGGGGTACCGGGTGACCAGGCAGGACGGCTCGTCGCACCGGTGGCTGGAGGCGGACGGGCGCCCACGGCTACGGCTGGCGTTCCACGATCGTGTGACTGTTGGTCCGGGCCTGGTTCGTCAGATACTGGTCAAGCAGGTGGGCCTGACCGTGGAGGAGGCTCTGAAGGTGATCCGCGGTGACTAGGGAGATCGCAGTGATCGTGCGGCGGGACGGTGAGTCCTGGTCGGCGTGGTCGCCGCAGTGCCCTGGTCTTGCGGTTGCGGAGCCGACCGCGGCGGAGCTGCGCGGGGCCTTGCCCGAGGCGCTGACCTGGTACTTCGACGGAGACTCCGACTTCGAGATCTTCGTTCATCTTGAGCAGGAGCTGCGCGGGGTCGTTGTTCGGATCGCTCAGGATGCCTTCGGGTGGGAGCGGCAGTTGGTCGCAGAGCGACTGGGGGCTGCGCTCGGTGTCGAGGACCAGGCAGAGCGGCTGCGTGCGGCGCCACCGAACTCTGCGGGGGAGGTCGTTTACGTCTGTGCGCTGCCGACCGACCCGATCTCCTGGCTGACGGCTCAGATCGACGACGTCACCGATCCAGTTGTCGTCGCGCTTCCCGCGGCAGAGTCGATGTTGTGGACCCTGCAGTTCGGTACCGGGAACCGCGCCGGCGCTGGGTCGGTTGACGTCGGCTACCTGCCAGACACGACATTCGGCGAGGTCATGACGACATTCACCGGGCCCGGGCTGAAGCTCAGCGCGTAGGGGCCGCGGTGATCCGGACACAAAATGTGGCTGTGTCCGCCGTGCTCGACCTCACGTGGTGCGACCACTCTTGATCGGTTGGGGCTTCTCGCTCGGGTGCGAAGCTGGACGGGTGACTCTGTCGAAGCGTGCGTCCTGGTTTCTGATCGCGGTGGGTGTGTGGACGTGGGCGATCTGGCCGAATTTGTAGAACATTCACTTATGACCCAGGTACTCCCGCGGGTCGGGGGTGGCCTTGTGTCTCTCGTGTGTACCGGGCTGTTGGAGATCGTTTCCGCTCGTATGGTCGACAGAGGTCCAGTTGATCATCCCGAGGGGGTGGCGGTGAGTACTTCGCAAGGTGCGGCCGGTATGGCTAGGCTGATCTCCATGGAGCGAGCGGCGCGGCTGACGGCTGTCGTCACGCATGAGGGCGACTGGTACGTGGCGCGGGCCCTGGAGGTCGAGGTGACCAGCCAGGGCGGCAGCGTCGAGGAGTCGCTGGCGAATCTTCGCGAGGCGTTGGAGCTGTACTTCGAGGACCAGCCCTTCCCCGTGACTGCCGCGGACGGCCCCATCGTCGCTCCGCTGGACATCCGCCTGTCGGCGTGATGCCTGCCCTGCCCCGGGTCTCCGGGGCGAAGGTTGTGACGGCTCTGGGGCGTGCCGGCTTCGAGGAGGTCGCCACGCGTGGCTCGCACTGCAAGCTGCGGCACAAGGAGAACGCCCGGGTTGTGATCGTCCCGCTTCATCGGGAGCTGGCGACAGGCACCCTCGCCTCTGTTCTGCGCCAGGCGGGCATCGAGGCGGAGGAGCTTAGGACGTTGCTCACCTGAGCCCAGCGCGATCCCGGGTGCAAGCTGGATGGGTGACTCTGTCGAAGCGTGCGTCCTGGTTCCTGATCGCTGTTGGTGTGTGGACGTGGGCGATCTGGCCGAATTTCCTTCGGAACATATGGAATGATGATCGTTCCTGGGATGGCGGCCCGACCAGCTTCTTTACGGTCCACCTGGTCCTGACCGTCGCCTCCCTCGCCATCGGCTCCGTCGTCGGCTGGCTTGGCATTCGCGGGGCGCGCGCGGCCCGTCTCGGCGCCTCCAGCGAAGCTGTCGCGTCTGACCGATTGATCGGTTCCGGTCGCTGACGCCTCCAGCGGGTCCGATCCGCGGATTGCGATCGCGGCTCCTGCGCGGGAGAGTCAGTGGAGCTCGCACTCCCACGGTTCGAGCTCCGGTTCACCGGACGGATAGCGTCCCGTGCAGTACCGGTGGAGCCAGAGGGCAGCGCGGCGCTCGGCGTACTTCTCGTTGGTGGGTTCGCCCTGGTCGTCGAGTTCAAGGACGTTCGTGAAGATCGAGAAGCGGATCTCCATCTGGGATGGCGACTCCTTCAGCTCCGCTCAGACACGCCGGAACCCTACCTGCGGCACACCGCGCACACCGCGCACGGCAAGGACCCCGGCGGCCCGATGCGCCGACGGGGCCCACCTCGCTTCGCTCGACGCCCGTGCGTCGGAGCGTGTCCGAGTGTCGCCCGCTGATCCCGGCGGGCCGCGGCGTAGTTGCTTCTGCGCGTCAGGACACGGGAGATCATCGGCGTGTCGTCGGCCTCGGTCACGGCTCGAGGGCTCGGCTCGAAGTGGCAAGCGGATGGGTTAGCGTGGCCGCGGCAAGGCGTGGTCGGTCGGCAGGGCGACCTGGCCGGTGACGAACTCGCTCCACAGGCCGAACGAGTACGGGCCGTGTGGGTCGGCCGTCTCGACATAGCTGACCGGACGGCCGCCGGCGGTGGTCGTGGCACCCAAGGTGATGACGAACCGGGTGGTGCCCGGCCTGTTCTGCGGCGGGGTTTCGTTGGGTGGCAGCAGTTCGTCGATCGCCCAGGTGTACTCCCGCTGATACGGGGTCGTGGCCCGCTCGAGCGTCTGCTCGAGTACGAGGCCGGTGGCGGGAAACGCGAGAAGGACGCCGGGGCCGCCGGCGACCTGGCTGTTCACCGCGACGGCCTCCACCTGGCTGCCGTCCAGGTAGGTCCCGACCGCCGAACCGACTCTCGACCCAGGCGGGCAGGCGGCAACGCCCTCGGTGTCAATGGTCTGCCTGGAACAGACCGGGAACGCGGTGGGATTGAAGCGGAGGGCCGAGTCGAAGAGAAAGACGAATCGCCGGGCGCCGGCCGGTATGCCGCCGTCGGCCGTGCGGCTGTGACGGTCGAACGTCACCCGCACGCCTCGGGGGGTTCCGGTGCGGCTGACCGAGACCTTCAGCCGGTCGAGATTCACCGGGCCTCGACCTCCGGCTCCGCGGGGCGCTGTGGTCCGAGTGGGGCCGGATCCGGTGGGGATGGAGATCCCGCGGCCGCGCCGGTGGCGGCGGTGAGAAGCAGCGAGGATATCCCTGCTACGCAGGCTGCGATTTCCGCGCGGACATCGCCGCGCCTCGACGCGGTCGCCCCGCGCGCCTGCCTGTACGGTTCGCCGACACCGCAGCGGACGTCCGTAATGCGGTTGGGTTTCCCATGCCAGCGGTTGCCAGCGGTAACGGCCGGAGTGTGTGTCAGGTTCCGAACGGCGGCGCGTGGGCGGACGATTCACGTGCTCCGCAGCTCTGCGTCGAGTCGTTGTGGCCAGTCCTCGTCAGCCAGGCCACCGGCAACGAGAACGTCGCGCCAGTCGGTCCTCAACAGGCGCAGACTGGCGGCGAACCGGCGCCATGATCCAGCCGATGAAAGCACCAGCGCGGCCTGGACGCGCTCGACTTTCTGCCCACCGTAGAATTCCGTATCCAGGGCGCTGAGCTGCCCGATGATCTCGGTACTCGTACCGGCGTCGAAGTCCCGGTCGATCCGGCTCGTCAGGCGCCTGCTGGGTTCGGCCACAGTCCCGCATTTTCTCATGATGGTTACGGCAGCGGGACTGTACGCGTAGTGTCGCTGCCGGCACGGGCGCGGTTAACCCGGTCGAGCGGTTCCGAGTGCCCTGAGCCGATGATCCGGAGGGGACGTCGTGCGGGTTCGAAGCGCCGTTGTGTGTGGGGTCGCACTGGTATCGCTGGCCGGATGTATCTCGGCCGAGGACGGGAAGGCCCGGCCTCCCGCAGGTCCGACTTCCGCGGCAGGCCCGCTCGGGACGTTTCAGCAGCGGGTCGAGGTGACCGCCTTCGTGACTGCCTTCCGCGCGACGTTCCCCGCCCTGGCCGACGGTCGGTCAGATGAGGCCATCGCATCGGACGTGACTCAGGTCTGTCTGAACGACCTGCGGGACCCGTCTACGGGTCAGCCCGTGCCCGACGGGGAAGCTGTCGCCCTGCGGCGAATACCGAGCAGGTTTGAGCGGAACGGGATCACCCCGGACTGGACCATGTCGAGGACGATCCTGGCGCTGGCCACGGGCACGGCGTGCAGCCCGGTGGAGGTCAGTGCGAGCTAGCGTCCTGAGCCACAGGCCGCAGCCTCGTCCGCCTACTGTCTGATGAATCGCACGCGACCCTAGTATCGACGGTGTGACCAGGACGGGTGCCCGGCCGGTGGCGGCTGAGCTGCTGCCGCATCTGCGCCGGGTCCGCGATCACATCGATCGGCACTACCGGGAGCCGCTCGACCTCGACGTGCTTTCCCGGGTCGGCCGGATGTCGAAGTTCCACCTGGTCCGAAGCTTCGAGGCGGCCTACGGGGAGACCCCGATCCGGTACGTCACGCGGCGCCGGATCGAGCGTGCGCAGGACCTGCTGCGGCACGCGAACCTCACGGTCACCGAGGTGTGCGTGATGGTGGGCTTCGCCAGCCTCGGGTCCTTCTCCGCCCGGTTCACCCAGCTCGTCGGGGAGAGCCCGACCGCGTACCGGAACCATTGGGCAGCCCGCGGCGGCCCGCACGTGCCGGGGTGCTACCTGTTCATGCGCGGCGCGATGGACCTGCGGTGCACCTCCGACACGACCTTGGACGGCGCAATCTGAGAGAAGCGTTCCCGCGGCCGCGCGGCGTACGGTTCCCGCATGATCACAAACATCTCGCTGGTCACGATCTACTGCCTTGACCAGGACAAGGCCCGTGACTTCTACGTCGACGTGCTCGGTTTCGAGCCGCGTACGGACGTCTCGATGGGCGGCGAGTTCCGCTGGGTCACGATCGGCCATCGCAGCCAGCCCGAGCTGGAGGCGACCCTGATGGTCCCGGGGCCGCCGCTGGATCCGGACGCCGCCGACTTCGTCCGCCGGCAGCTCGGAAAGGGCCAGATGGGCGGGCTCGGGCTGCGGGTCGACGACTGCCGCAAGACCTTCGAGGAGCTGAGCGCGAAGGGCGTCGAGTTCCTGCAGGAGCCCGCCGACCGCCCCTACGGGGTGGAAGCTGTGCTGCGCGACAACTCCGGCAACTGGCTGGTCCTGGTCGAGCCGAAGACCTTCAGCCCGGAGGACTTCGCCTGACGGCTCGCGCCCGCTCCGGTGACCGCGCCCGCGTCGCGGGCGGTTCCGGCGGCCGCGGGCCAGGAGCTGTCGGTGGGGTCCGGTAGACAGGTGGCATGGCGGATCAGGCGACGGTCAGCGGGACGCTGCGCGATCGGGCGGAGGAGCTGCTCCGGGCTCTGGCTGGGCCGGGCGCGGTCCTGCGTGACGACCAGTGGCAGGCGATCGACGCGCTCGTCAGCGGGCGGCGGCGGGTGCTGCTCGTCCAGCGCACGGGCTGGGGGAAGTCCGCGGTGTACTTCCTCGCCACGGCGCTGCTACGCGGTCTCGGCGACTCGGATCCGGGTGACTCGGATCCGGGTGACTCGGAACCAGGTGACTCGGAACCAGGTGACTCGGGTTCAAGCGGTCCGAGGCCGGGCGGCGGTCCGGCCGCCCAGGTGGGGCCCACGGTGATCGTCTCCCCGCTGCTGGCGCTGATCCGCAACCAGGCGGCCGCGGCGGCACGGGTGGGCATCCGGGCCGGGGAGATCCATTCGGGGAACCTCACCGAGTGGGACGAGGTCTACGCCGCGCTGCGGGCGGGGGAGCTGGACCTGCTGCTCGTCGGCCCGGAGCGGCTGAACAACCCGACCTTCCGCGATGAGTACCTCCCGGAGCTCGCGGCCACGACGGGGCTGCTTGTCGTCGACGAGGCGCACTGCATCTCCGACTGGGGCCACGACTTCCGTCCGGACTACCGCCGGCTGCGGTCACTGATCGGCGGGCTGCGGCCGGATGTGCCCGTGCTCGCGACGACCGCCACGGCCAACGCGCGGGTGGTCGAGGACGTCAGCGAGCAGCTCGGGGCCGGCTCCACGAGCGCGGAGACCGTGGTCCTGCGGGGGTCTCTCGACCGGGAGAGCCTCCGGCTGGCGGTTGTGTCGCTTCCCGCGGCCGAGCAGCGGTTCGGCTGGCTGGCCGACCATCTCGCAGAGCTACCCGGCTCCGGGATCATCTACACGCTCACCAAGCCGGGCGCGGAGGAGCTGACCGCGTTCCTTCGCGGCCAGGGCCACGAGGTGACGACCTACCACGGCGGCACGGAGCCGGCCGAGCGCATCGCCGCCGAGGAGGACCTGCTCGGCAACCGGGTGAAGGCGCTGGTGGCGACGAGCGCTCTCGGGATGGGCTTCGACAAGCCCGATCTCGGGTTCGTCGTCCACGTCGGTGCGCCGAACTCGCCGATCGCCTACTACCAGCAGATCGGGCGGGCCGGGCGTGCGGTGGAGTCCGCCGAGGTCGTCCTGCTGCCCGCCACCGAGGACCGTGACATCTGGCGGTACTTCGCCGACACGTCGTTCCCCCCGGAGCCGGTCGCCCGGCAGGTGCTGGACGTCCTGGCCCAGGCCGGGCGGACGATGTCGACGCAGGCACTGCTCGCCGCCGTCGACCTGGGGCACTCCCGGCTCGAGCAGATGTTGAAGGTGCTCGACGCGGACGGCGTCGTCCGGCGGGTCAAGGGCGGCTGGGAGGCGACGGGCGAGCCGTGGGTCTACGACGCCGAGCGCTTCCGTCGCGTCGCCGCCGCGCGGGCCCGCGAGCAGCGGGCGATGCTCGACTACATCGCGACGCCGTCCTGCCGGATGGAGTTCCTGCGCCACGCGCTCGACGATCCGTACGCGGTGCCGTGCGGCCGGTGTGACCGGTGCACCGGTCGGGTGTGGTCCACCGAGGTCTCCTCCCGGTCGAGGGACAGCGCCCGCGAGGAGCTGCGCCGGACGGGCGTGCCCGTTGAGCCGCGCCGGATGTGGCCGACGGGCATGCGCACGCTGGGGGTCGCCGCGTCCGGCCGGATTCCCGCGTCGGTCACCGCCGAGCCCGGCCGCGTGGTCGCACGGCTCAACGACCTGGGCTGGGGCAACCGGCTGCGCCAGCTGTTCGCCCCTCCTCCCGAGGCCCAGGACGGCCCTGTCCCCGACGACCTGTTCGAGGCGGTGGTGCGGACCCTGACCGAATGGCGGTGGGAGCGGCGCCCGGCGGCCGTGGTGACTGTGGCGTCCAGGACACGCCCGTGCCTGGTGGCGGACCTCGGTGAACGGATCGCGGGTGTCGGGCGGCTGCCGTTGCTGGGGCAGCTCCCCCGAGTGGCCGGCGGGCCCGCGGCCGGCCGGGTGCATAACAGCGCCCACCGCCTCGCCGGCCTGTGGTCGGCCTTCGAGGTGCCACCGCCTATCGCCGGCCCGCTCGCCGAGCTGACCGGGCCGGTGCTGCTCGTCGACGACCTGATCGTCACGGGCTGGACGATGACCGTCGCGGCCAGGGCGCTGCGCCAGGCCGGCGCGCCGGGCGTGCTGCCGTTCGCCCTCGCCGTCGAGACCGGCTGAGCGGGCGGCACCGTGCCGGGATCACAGTGCCGAGACCAGAGCGCCGGGATTACCACGCCGGGATCACCGCGTCGGCTGGCGAGCAGCCTCCTTCCGGGTGGGTCGCGGCGTGGTGCGGATCAGCTCTGCGGCTGGGCGTTCGGCTGTGGGTCGAGGTACCTGGAACCGGAGATCCCCGACGGGACCGTGGCGAGGGGAACCTCGAGCTCCTGGCGGTCGAGGACCGACGTGAGGATCTCGCCGGCCCGGACGGAGATGTTCGACAGCAGGGACGAGGAGATCCCATGGGAGTACTCGCTCGCGCCGGGCACGTAGACGCCGGCGGTGGTCCCCGCGACGGTGTCGACGCTGTAGTCGCGGCCGACCTGGAGCTGGCCGTCCTCGGCGGTGAGGCAGGCCTCCGCCAGCCCGCCGAGCAGGCGCCGCGGATCGCGGGCGTGGTATCCGGTCGCGAGCACGACGGTGTCCGCGTCCACGGTGCGCTTCTCGCCGGTCGGCAGGTACCGGATGTGCACCCGGACGCCGTCCGACAGCTTCTCGAAGGATTCGGCGCGGGAGGCGCGCAGGAAGTGCAGCCGCCGGGGGCCGCGCACCTTCTCCTGATACGCACGGCGGTACAGCTCGTCGATGAGGTCCATGTCCACGGCCGAGTAGTTCGTGCCACGGTGGTAGCCGAGCAGCATGGCGCGGACGCTTTCGGGCGCGTGGTAGAACTCGTCGACGGCGTCCGGGTCGAAGATCTGGTTGACGAAGCCGCTGTTGTCCGCCGGGCTGAAGCCGTAGCGGGAGAACACGGAGAAGACCTCGGCCTGCGGGAAACGGGTGTGCAGGTGCTCGGTCACCTCGGCGGCGCTCTGGCCGGCCCCGACCACGACGAACCGGCCGCGTGGTGTCGAGGGCATCCGCGCGAGGCGGTGCAGCAGCTCGTGGTTGTGCCAGGTCCGGTCGTCGATCTCGACACCGTCGGGCAGTCTCGGCTCCAGCCCGGCTGCGATGACGACGTTGCGGGCGCGGCGTACGACCGTCCGGTCCGGGTCTCCCCGGTGTCGGCTGATCACGTCGACGTAGGCGATCTCGCCCTCGTGGGTCACCGGTTGCAGGTCCACCACCTCGGTGTCGTACTCGACGAGGTCGTCGAGCCGGCCCGCGGCCCATTCCAGGTAGTCGTGGTACTCGGAGCGCAGCGGATACATCGTTTTGTGGTTGATGAAGTCCACCAGGCGGTTCCTGGAATGGAGAAACGAGAGAAAGGTGAAGCTGCTCGACGGATTGCGCAGGGTCACCAGGTCCTTCAGGTAGGACACCTGCATGGTCGCTCCGTCGAGGAGCATCCCCCGGTGCCATCCGAAACGCACCTGGCGTTCAAGGAAGACGGCGCGCAGCGCCGCACCGGCGGAGACACTGCTGTTGTGTTCCTCGACTGCGATCGCCAGAGCGATGTTCGAGGGCCCGAACCCGACTCCGATGATGTCGTGCACACCGAGTTCCGCGGTCGGCGGACGGTCTACCACGGCTGCCCCTCTGGTCGGTCAATAGTAACCGGGAGTGTATTAAAGTTAACCTTACTTATATTCTGGGGTGGCGCGTCGAGCTGTCAAGGAGTTCCCCGAGGTCGGGCGGTTGACGGCGGCCCCGCGGGGTCAATCACGCCGGGATCCATGCGGGTCGCTGAGGTCGTTCTTCGATGCGCCCGGCCCGGTCGCGGGGTGGCTGGGAAGCGGTCGAGGATTCCGGCCTGTCGTGGGGCCGTGAGTCGCCTGACGGATGTGTTCCCGCGGTGATCGTCGCGTGGGCGGTGGATGCCGGGCTTCGCTGTGGATGGGGAGCAAGTTAAGTGAGCCTAACTTAGGTGGGTTGGGGTTGATGGTCAAGTGGATCCGATGCGTCGGTTCTGGCGCCCGCCTGCCCTTGACTCGCAAGTTCGCATCTGATAAGGAAAACCTAACCTAACAACGTCGATGGCGGCAACAGCTGATCCCGGGCACCCGCTTGCGCTGGTCCCGAGTGCCCGCCGACGCGATGCGGCGGGCGGGTTGGGTGACCATGGCTCATTCACCCGTCGCACATCGACTGAGGGCGGTTGGATCGCCTCGGCTGGAGGCTGCGGCCCGGCGGCGGCCGGCTGGAGACGCGGACCGCCGAATGTCCCTGGCGCCGGCCGGCCGGGCGGACATCCGACCGCTCAGCCGGCGCCGACAGTCATCGCCGCGGCATCCGCGGCTTCGGTCGCCTTCGTCGCGTCCGTCGTCTCTGCCTCCGAAGCGGCATAGGCGGCCGTCCCGTCGTGCTCGTTCGCGCGCCCGGCGAGCTGCCGGCGCCGGGCGCGGGAGGCGGGCACGACGAGCGGAGTTCCGGTCTCGGGGTCGGGAACCACGCTGCACGGCAGCCCGAAGACCTCCTCGACGAGCTCGGCGGTGACGATCTCGTTCGGGACTCCCTGCTCGACGATCCGCCCGCCCTTCATCGCCACCAGGTGGGTCGCGTACCGGCAGGCGTGGTTGAGGTCGTGCAGGACGGCCACCAGCGTGCGGGCGGAATCCTCGTGCAGGTCGGCGCAGAGATCGAGGATCTCGATCTGGTGGGCCACGTCGAGGAACGTCGTTGGCTCGTCCAGAAGCATGATCGGTGTCTGCTGGGCCAGCGCCATCGCGAGCCAGACCCGCTGGCGCTGCCCACCGGAGAGCTCGTCGACGTACCGGTCGGCGAGGTCGTCGGTCCCGGTTGCGGCCAGTGCCTCGCGCACCGCCGCCTCGTCGTCGCGGGACCACTGGCGAAGCAGCCGCTGGTGTGGGTACCGCCCCCGCGCGACCAGGTCGGAGACGAAGATGCCGCTCGGCGCGATCGACGTCTGCGGGAGCAGCCCGAGCCGGCGGGCCACCTCCTTGGACGGCAGTGACCGGATCAGTGCCCCGTCGAGGTACACGGCGCCGGTGCGTGGGCGCAGCATGCGGGCCAGCGCGCGCAGCAGCGTCGACTTGCCGCAGGCGTTCGGCCCGACGATCACGGTAAAGGAGTTGTCCGGGATCTGCAGCCCGAGACCGGTGGCGACGACGCGCTGCTCATAGGCCAGCGTGAGGTTCTCGGCGCGCAGCCGGGCCTCCCCGGACCGGCCGGGTCCCCCCGCCTGCCCCGGAGCCGCCGCACCGGCCGGGGCTACCGCGTCGGCTGGGGTCACCGAGCCGGCCGGGGCCGCTACGTCGCCCGCCGCCACGCCCTCGCCCGTCCCGCTGCCTCCGGACTCCCGCGCCGCGCGCGGCGCGGGAGTCCGTGGTTGTCTACGTCCTGTACCCAAAGCGCCGCAACCCCGATTCGATTAAGTTAGCCTCACTTATCGTGTGGGCAGCTCCGTCCCTGGTCAAGGTCGGTCCGAAACGGTCGGGCCCGCGGCCGTCGCTCCTCATGGCAGCGGTTGACTGGAGAAGGTTAGCCTGCCCTAAATAGCCTCCGTGAATCAGGGAGCGGTGGTCCGGGTGGCCGCGGAGCAGACCATGCCGGTGCCACAGCTGTCGGGGCACGCGGACGGGCGCGCCCGGGAGCCGGCTGACGCGCCGGTCTGGCGCCCGCCGCGTGCGGCCGGACTCGTGCTGGCGTTCGGGCTGCTCGCCGTCGTCGGCATGCTGAGCATCGCCGTCGGCGCGAACCACCTGCCGCTGTCGGACGTCTGGCGCGTGCTGTGGCACGACGACCGGTCGGAGACCGCGGTCATCGTTCACGACCTGCGGGTTCCGCGCACGCTGGTCGGCCTGGTCGCCGGGGTGGGGCTGGGGGTCGGCGGCGCGCTGGCGCAGGCGCTGACGCGCAACGCGCTGGCCGACCCGGGCATCCTCGGCGTCAATCTCGGCGCTTCGGCCGCGGTCGTCGCGGCGGTGTCCTTTCTCGGCGTGACCACCCCCGCCGGCTACGTCTGGTTCGCGATGGCGGGTGCCGCCGTCGCGGCGAGCGCGGTCTACGTCCTGGGCGCCACCGGACGGGCGGCCGTCGCGCCCGAGCGGCTCGTCGTGGCCGGGGCCGCGTTCAGCGCGGTGCTCGGCGCGTTCACCTACGGAGTCGCCTTCCTGGATCACCAGACGTTCGACCGGCTGCGCTTCTGGGACGTCGGATCCCTGGCCGGCGCTGGATCGTCCCAGCTCGGCGCGCTCGCGCCGTTCGCCGGCGTGGGGCTGGCCGTCGCCTTCGCGATCGCCGGCCCGCTCAACGCGATGGCGCTGGGCGATGACGCCGGGCACGGGCTCGGTGTCGGCCTGGTGCGCACGCGGGCGCTGGGCGTGCTCGCGATCGCCCTGCTCTGCGGCACCGCGACGGCCGCGGCCGGCCCCATCACCTTCGTGGGGCTGGCTGTGCCGCACGTCGCCCGCACGATCTGCGGGCCGGACCAGCGGTGGGTGATCGCCTATTCCGCGGTCCTCGCGCCGGTGTTGCTCCTGGCCGCCGACGTCCTCGGGCGGGTGGTCATCGCTCCCGCCGAGCTCGAGGTGGGTGTGGTCACCGCCTTCGTGGGCGCGCCAGTCTTCATCGTGCTGTGCCGTCGAGCACGGTTGGGCCGGTTGTGAGCGGACCGGACACCGATGCGATGACGATGACAGTGCGATGGCGATGACAACGACGGACGGGCAGGAGGCGGCGAGGGTGGCTTCGGTGGCGGGCCTGCCGGCGGGCGGCCTGGCGCCGCGTGGATGGGTCCTGCGGGACCGTGCCGACCGGCTGTCCCTGCGGGTGGACGGCCGTTCGGTCGCCGTCTGCGGCGCGCTGCTCGCCGTCCTCGCCGCGGTCTGCGTCGCGACGATGATCACGGGGGAGTACGCCGTCTCGCCCCGCGAGGTGTTCGACAGCCTGCGCGGCCAGGGCAGCGCCGGGACGGACTTCGTCGTCGTCACGCTGCGGCTGCCGCGGCTGCTGACCGGCCTGATGGTCGGCGCCGCCCTGGCCGTCAGCGGGGCGATCTTTCAGACAATGACCGCGAACCCGCTCGGCAGCCCCGACATCATCGGGTTCACGGCCGGCTCGGCGACCGGAGCGGTCGTCGTCATCCTGGTGCTGCACGGCACCGTCTACGAGACCTCGCTCGGTGCCGTCGCTGGCGGTGTCGTGACGGCGGTGGCGATCTACCTGCTCTCGTTCCGGCGCGGGGTGGCCGGGCCGCGGCTCATCCTGGTCGGGATCGGGGCCGCCGCGATGCTGACGGCGCTGAACTCCTACCTGATCACCAGGGCCACCCTCGGGGACGCGATCACGGCGCAGACCTGGCTGCTGGGCAGCCTGAACCGCCGCGGCTGGGACGAGGTCCGCCCGCTCGCCGTCGCGGTGGCCGTCCTGCTGCCCGCCGCAGCCTGCTACGGACGGCGCATGTCGATGCTGACGATGGGCGGCGACACCGCGAAGGCGCTCGGCGTGCCGGTCGAGCGCAGCCGTCTCGCGCTGCTCGCGGTGGGCGCGGCCCTCGCCTCCTGCGCGACGGCCGCGGCCGGCCCGATCGGCTTCGTTGCCCTGGCGGCGCCGCAACTGGCCCGGCACCTGGCCAGGTCGCCGGGCGCCGCGCTGCTGCCGACGGCGTTGCTCGGCGCGCTGCTCGTCGCGTCGAGCGACCTCGCCGCCCAGCGGGCGTTTGCGCCCACCCAGCTCCCGGTCGGCGTGGCCACCAACGCGGTCGGCGGGATCTACCTCGTCTGGCTGCTCTCCCGGCAGCGGCGGGGGCTCTGAGCACGCCGTCATGCCGGCCCATCGGTTGACGCTGACCTGCGACTTAATTAATCTTTACCTAAGTTTTGTCGCTGGTGTGGTCTGTCGCCGACTCTGCGAACTCTCGTCTCTTCTTGGCCCGCGCACCGGGACGCGTCACCACGGCGCCACTCGCGTGCCCTGGCTCAGCACCCACCCTGGAGCGGTCCTGGATGGCCATGTCGGCAGGCAACACCGTGTTGTGGGCGCAGCTCCGCTCGATGCCCGGACTGCTCTCGCTGAGCGCGCTGGCAACCTTCACGCAGCAGGTGGCGATGCTGGCACTGCCCTGGTGCGTCCAGCACGCCCTCGACGACGGCATCACCCCGCTGGACGTCGCGGCCACGGTGCGGTGGTCACTCATCACCGCGCTGGTCTCGATCGCCTTCCTGCTCGGCGGGGCGGGCGGGCAGTGGTGGTCGGGCGTCACGGCGAACCGGATCGCGCACTCGCTGCGCGAAGCGCTGGTGGGCAAGGTGGTGACGCTGGACCGGCCGGCCCTGACCCGCTTCGGCCGCGGTGACCTGGCGATGCGCGTCACCCGGGACGTCGACCTCATCCGGCTGTGGGTGCAGAACCTCGGGCTGTGGGTGCGGGTCGTGGTGACCGTGGTCGTGGTCCTCCCGGCGACCGGGCTGCTCGACCCGATGCTGCTCGTCATCGTGATAGTCACGTTTCCGCTGGTCGGCCTCGCGAACGCGTTCTTCCCCGGCCGCTACGACGCGGCGAACGAGGCGCTGTCCGAGGCGCACGGCGCCCGCGCGGACGCGGTGGAGGATCTGCTGGCGGCCAGCGCCGCGGTGCGCGGGCTGGGCGGCGAGCGGGTGCTCGTCCGCCGCCACCACGACCTGTCCGGCGCGGTCACCTCCACGGCCCTGCGGGTCGCCGGGGTCTCCGCCTGGTGGTCGTCCGTCCCTGCGGCCCTGCCACGGCTGGCGATCGCGGCCGGTCTGGGCATCGGCGGCGCCGCGGCGATCAACGGCGACATCACCGTCGGCGGCCTGGTGGCCTTCACGTCCTGGATGGCCACGCTGGCGCTGGCGATCGCCGTCCTGGTGGATCTGCTGACCGGGCGTGGCCAGGCACGCGTCGCCGCGGGCCGGATCGCCGAGGTGCTCGACCTCCCGGGGACGGCCGCCGACGACCGCGACGCGGTGCCGCTGCCGGCCGGCGGCGTGCTGCACGCCGGCGGCGTGGTGGTCCGCCGGGACGGGCGCACCGTCCTCGGGCCGGCCGAGCTGTGGGCGGCTCCGGGCGAGCTCGTCGCCGTGACCGGGCCGACCGGTTCGGGCAAGTCCACCCTGGCCCACCTGCTGTGCCGGCTCGAGGACCCGGACTCCGGGACGGTGACGTTCGGCGGCGTGGATCTGCGCGCCGCGGCCCGGACGGAGGTGCTGGCCAGGATCGGGCTCGTCCCGCAGCGCCCGCTCGTGCTCTCCGGGACCGTCGCGGACAACCTGCGCCTGGGTCGCGAGCTGGAGCTGGCCGAGCTGCGCGCGGCCTGCCACGCCGCCGCGCTGGACGAGTTCGTGATGAGCCTGCCCGACCAGTACGACACCGTGCTCGGTGAGCGCGGCGGCACGCTCTCCGGCGGGCAGGGACAGCGGCTGGCACTGGCCCGCGGCCTGCTCGGCCGCCCGGCGGTCCTCGTGCTCGACGACGTCACATCGGCGCTCGACGCGGAGACCGAGGCGGCGGTCCTCGAGCGGCTGCGGGCCTGGAACCCGGCCGCCGCGATCGTGATGATCTCGCACCGGCCCGCGGTGCTGGCCGCCGCCGACCGGACGGTCACGCTGCACCCGCCGGACCGGGGCGCCGCCGGCGGGCCGCCCGGCGGCGGTGCCGTGCTTCCAGACGACGACAGCTCCCTGCCCGGTGACGGTGCCGCGCTGCCCGCCGGAGGTAACCGTGGCTGAGGTGCGTCTTCTCGCCGACGAGCCGAACGTCCGCGGCGCGGGGCGCGGGGCGCTGCGCCACCTGCGCCCGCACCGGCGGATCCTGGTGCTGGCGATCATGGGCACGATCGCCAGCACCGCCTCCCTCGTCGCGATCGCGCCGGTCGTCGGCCGCGGCGTCGACGCGGTGCTCGCGCACGACCGCACGGCGCTGTGGGTGTCGGTCGCCCTGCTCGTCGTGGTCGTGCTCGCCCGCCTGCTCCTGCTGCGGTGGTCGGAGGTGGTGCTCGCCCGCGCGGGCGAACGGATCGTGCACGACCTGCGCGATCTCGTGGTGGAGCGGCTGGCGAGCGCCCCGCTGCGGTTCGTGGAGGCGCATCGGACCGGTGACCTGCTCCGCCGGGCCACCGGCGAGATCGCCGACCTGTCGCTGTTCATCCGGGAGCAGTTGCCCAACCTGCTCGGTCTCGCACTCACCGTCGTGCTGACGACGGCCGTCCTGATCGTGTACTCGCCGTTGCTGTCCCTGGTGCTCGTGCTGCTGTTCCTCCCCGCCGCGGTGGGGGTCATCCGGTGGTTCAACGCCTCGGCCAAGGTGGTCTTCGGGCGGCAGGCCGCGGCCGACGCCGCGATGACCGCGACCTTCACCGAGACCCTGGCGGCCGGTGAGGCTCTGGTGGTGGCCGGGCGGCCGGGCGAATGGGTGAACCGGTTCCGCCGCGACAACGACGAGCTGCTGCGGGCGTCGAACGCGACGATCGGTGCTCAGAACCGGCTCGAGCTGTTCAACCTCCTCGAAGGGCTGGCGACCGCGGTCCTGCTGCTGCTGAGCGTGTGGCTGGCCCGGGCCGGCCACCTCGGGGTCGGCACGGTCGTGGTGTTCGTGCTCGCGACCCGCAACCTGTTCGACGGAATGATGGGGCTCTCCCGGCTGGTCGGCGAGCTGCAGACCGCCAAGGTGGGCCTGGCCCGGCTGGCCGACCTGCTGGGCGCGACCGAAGCGGCCCAGACAGCCGCCGCGCGGGCGGTGCTGCCGCCGCGGGGCGAGCTCGTCGCGAACGGCGTGCGCTTCGGATACGCGGAGGGCGACGACGTGCTGCGCGGCGTCTCGGTGCGGTTCCCGGCTGGTGACCGCGCCGGCCTGGTGGGCAGCACCGGCTCCGGGAAGACGACGCTCGCGAAGCTGCTGTGCGGCCTTTACCAGCCGGACGCCGGCCTGGTGACGTTCGGCGGGGTCGACCTGCGGACGGTCCCGGCAGCCGAGATCCGCCGGCGGATCGTCCTCGTCCCCCAGCAGGTCCACATCATCACCGGAACGCTGGCGGAGAACCTGGCGCTGGCCCCGGGCGAGCCGGACCGGGCGGCGATGGAGCGGGCGGTGGAGGCCCTCGGCCTCACCGAGTGGGTGGCCGGGTTGTCCGGCGGGCTGGACGCCTCCGTCGGCTCGCGCGGGGAGCTGCTGTCCGCCGGTGAGCGGCAGCTCGTCGGCCTGGTGCGGGCCGCTCTGGTCGACCCGCCGGTGCTGCTGCTCGACGAGGCCACCGCCGATCTGGATCCCGCCGTCGCGCGGCGGCTCGAGACCGCGGTGGAGCGCATCCGCCCCGGACGGACGCTGATCGTCATCGCGCACCGGCAGTCCACCATCGACCGGCTGCCGCGGCGGGTGCGCCTTGCGTCCGGGCTGATTGTCGCCGGTGATGTGGCCGGTGTTGTGTCCGGCGTGGTTGACGAGCCAGGTTTCTCTGTACCCGGTCAGCCACAGAACGGGCACGTCACAACCGATCGGTCGTAACGGCTGACAAAGCGACAGGAGTTAGGCTAGCCTTACTTAACCGCCGCTTAGGTGGGCCTTACCTGTAGGCGCGACCCGAGGAGACGGCAGTCATGTCGACGAATCCCTTCGACGACGAGAACGGCACCTTTTTCGTCCTGGTGAACTCGGAGGGTCAGCACTCGCTGTGGCCGAGTTTCGCCGCGGTGCCGGCGGGCTGGACCGTCGTCCACGGCGAGGAGACCCGTCAGTCGTGCCTCGACTACGTCGAGGCCAACTGGACCGATCTGCGTCCCCGCAGCCTGGTTGAGCAGATGGAGAAGGACGCGGCCGGCTCCGACGTCTCCGCGTCGCGGTGAGAGCGCAAGGGAGTTACCGCAGCAGGTCGGTCCCGCTCGACCAGGCGCCGCAGGCCGCCGCCGCGGGTCTCGCGCGCGGGCTGGCCGCGCCGTTCGTGCTCTACGAGCGCGACGGAGAGTGGTCCTGCGGCTCGGGGGTGCTCGCCGAGGTCGTGCTGAGCGCCACCGAGGTGAGGCACCGGACGGGCAGCGGCGACTGGCGGTCCGAGCCGACCGGAGCCACCCCGCTGCGCCAGGTCGCGAATGTCCTCGGCGGCCTCGAGGCGACCGGGTGGCGGGCCTACGGCTGGGCGGCGTTCGAGCTCAGCCTGCTCCTGCAGGGCCAGCCGGTGCCGGCCGGCGACGATCCGCTGCTGCACGTGATCGTGCCACGGCGGGAGGTGCGGCTGATCGACGGGGTCGCCGTCCTGCGCGCCGTCGACACCGCCGATCTGGCGGAGCTGGCCAAGCTGCTCGCCGCCGTGCCGAGCGGCCCGCCGGCGGCCAGCGCCCCGCGCGCCGTCGTCGACCTCGAGCACGGGGTCGACGAGTACCGCCGGATCGTCGCGGCGGCCGTCGCCGACATCCGCGCCGAACGGCTGCGCAAGGTGATCCTCTCCCGCGTCGTGCCCGTGGCGGGCGACGTCGACCTGGTGGCCACCTACGAGGTCGGCCGGGCCGGGAACAACCCGGCGCGGTCGTTCATCGTGGACACGGGCCACCTGCGGGCCACCGGGTTCAGCCCGGAGACCGTCGTCGAGGTGTCCGCGGACGGCCTGGTGTCGACCCAGCCGCTGGCCGGCACCCGGGCGCTGACCGGCGATCCCGCCGTCGACCGCGATCTGCGCGAGGTGCTGCTCTCCGATCCCAAGGAGATCTACGAGCACGCTGTCTCCGTACAGGCCTGCCAGGACGAGCTGCTCCAGGTCTGCCGGCCCGGGTCGGTGGTCGTGGACCAGTTCATGAACGTGCTGCCCCGCGGCAGCGTCCAGCACCTTGCCTCGCGGGTGGCCGGCCGGCTCGCCGCCGGCCGCGACGCCTGGGACGCACTGGGCGCGGTCTTCCCCTCCATCACCGCCTCCGGCGTGCCCAAGCCGGTCGCGTGCGCGGTGATCGGCGACTACGAGGGGGAGCTCCGCGGCCTGTACAGCGGCGCGGTGCTGATCGCTGACTCCGACGGCGGGCTCGACGCGGCGCTGGTGCTGCGCACGGTGTTCCAGCAGGACGGCCGGACCTGGCTGCGCGCCGGGGCCGGCATCGTCGGCCACTCCGACCCCGACCGCGAGGCGGAGGAGACCCGGGAGAAGCTGCGCAGCGTCAGCCGTTTCCTGGTCGCGGCGCCCGCCGCGCCGGCCGCCCCGGCTGTTCCCGCCGCGCGGGCGGGCACCCCCGGGTACCAGCTCGAGGATGTCCGCCGCATCGTGGCCGAGCTGATCGACGAGGATCCGTCGGCGATCGGCAACGAGGCGAACCTGTTCGAGCTGGGCCTGGAGTCCATCGCCCTGATGAAGGCCGTCGGCCGCTGGCGCCGGGCCGGGATGGCGGTCTCGTTCGCCGAGCTCGCGGAGAACCCGACCGTCGACGGCTGGTGCAAGCTCCTGTCGATGCGGGCGCCCACCGAGCCCGCCGGCGCGGACGACGGCGCGCAGGCCCGCGCGGAGGCCGGTGAGTTCCCGCTCGCGCTCATGCAGCATGCCTACTGGGTCGGCCGGGACGGCGGGCAGCCGCTCGGCGAGGTCGCGGCGCACCTCTACACCGAGTTCGACGGCGCGGGAGTCGACGTCGACCGGCTGCGCACGGCTATCGAGGCGCTCGTCGCGCGGCACGACATGCTGCGCGTGCGGATCACGGACAACGGGAGCCAGGTCGTCGAGGCGACCTCGGGCTGGCGCGGTCTCACCGTGCACGACCTGCGCGAGCTCGGCCAGGCCGAGACCCAGGCCCGGCTCGCCGCGGTGCGGGACCGGATGTCGCACCAGATGCTGGACATCGAGCACGGCGAGGTGTTCGCCACCGCGCTGAGCCTGCTGCCGCAGGGCCGGACCAGGCTCCACCTGGACGTCGACATGGTCGCGGCCGACGCCGTCAGCTACCGGGTGCTGCTCAACGACCTCGCGCGGTTCTACGACCGTCCCGGCGAGGAGCACCCGCCGCTGGGCTACACCTATCGCGAGTACCGCGCCGCGCGGGTCCCGGCCAGGCGCGCCGCCGCGCGCGCGGCCGCCGAGTGGTGGCAGGGCCGGCTGCCGGGCCTGCCCGGCGCGCCCGGCCTGCCCCGCCTGGCCTCGCCCGACGACGCGGGCACCGCCTCGAGCGCCGGCGCCGCGAGCACGGCGGGCGCTACCGGCTCCACCGGCGAGCCGCCGCGGGTGACGCGGCGTCACTTCGTCCTGGGGCCGTCGGCGCGCCAGGCGTTGCAGCGCGCCGCCCACAGCCGGGGCGTCACCCCGGCGATGGCGGTGGCGACCGCGTTCGCCGAGGTGCTCGCCGGGTGGAGCACCGAGTCCCGGTTCGTCCTCAACGTGCCGATGTTCGACCGCGACCAGGTGCACGCGGACGTCAACCAGGTGGTCGGGGACTTCACGAGCTCGGTGCTGCTCGAGGTCGACCTGGCCGAGCCGCAGCCGTTCGCGACCCGGGTGCGCCAGGTCCAGGCCCGGCTGCACGCCGACGCGGCGCACGCGGACTACTCCGGTGTGGAGGTGCTGCGCGACCTGACCCGCCGCACCGGCGAGCAGGTGCTGGCGCCCGTGGTGTTCACCAGCGCGCTCGGGCTCGGGGAGCTGTTCGGCCCCGGGGTCCGCCAGCACTTCGGCGACCCGGTGTGGATCATCTCGCAGGGCCCCCAGGTGCTCCTGGACGCGCAGGTCACCGAGCTGGACGGCGGCCTGCTCGTCAACTGGGACGTCCGCGACGGCGAGTTCGCCCCGGGCGTGGTCGACGCGATGTTCGGCGCCTTCGAACGGCTGGTGCGCGGCCTCGCCGACACCGCGGGCACCTGGGACACGGCGGTCGACGGCCTGGTGCCGGAACCGGCCCGTGCCATCCGCGCCGCGGCCAACGACACCGCCGGGCCGGTGCCGACCCGGCTGCTGCACGAGGGGTTCTTCGAGAACGCCGTGCTGGCCCCCGACGCCCCCGCGCTGCTGTGGGACACCGCCGGCGGCCCGGGTTCGCTGGCCTACGGCGAGCTGCGGCGCCGGGCGCTGGGGCTGGCCGGCGCGCTGGCCGGCCACGGCGTGCGCCGCGGCGACCTGGTCGGAGTCAGCCTGCCCAAGGGGCCGTCCCAGGTGGTCGCCGTCCTCGGCGTCCTGGCGGCGGGCGCGACGTACGTGCCGGTCGGCATCGAGCAGCCCGCCGCCCGGGTGGAGCGGATCGCGGCCGCCGCCGGGTTCGGGGTGCTCATCACCGAGTCGCACCGCGACGGCGTGCCCGCCGGGGTCGTCCAGCTGGCGCCGGACCAGCCCGCCGAGCCGGCGCCGGTACCGGATCTCGCCGCCCCCGGCGAGCTCGGGGGGCTGGACCGGCCGGCCTACGTGCTCTTCACCTCCGGATCGACCGGTCAGCCCAAGGGCGTGGAGGTCGGGCACCGGGCGGCGATGAACACGATCGCCGACCTGATCGACCGGCTGGGCCTGGGCACCGACGACCGGACGCTCGCCGTGTCGGCGCTGGACTTCGACCTCTCGGTGTTCGACATCTTCGCCCCGCTGTCGGCCGGCGGCGCCGTGGCGCTCGTCGACGAGGACTCCCGCCGGGAGGCCAGCCGGTGGGCGGAGCTGATCCGCGACCACCGGGTGACCGTCCTCAACTGCGTCCCCACGGTGCTGGACCTCGTCCTCGCCGCCGGGGTGGCGCTCGGGGACAGCCTGCGGGCGGTCCTGCTCGGCGGCGACAAGGTGGGCGTGGACCTGCCGGGCCGGCTCGCCGCGGCGGTGCCGGGCTGCCGGTTCCTGGGCCTGGGCGGCACGACTGAGACGGCCATCCACTCGACGATCTGCGAGGTGGAGGGGGCGTCCCCGCTGCCGCCGCAGTGGCGCTTGGTCCCCTACGGGACGCCGCTGCGCAACGTCCGGCTGCGGGTGGTCGACCCGCTCGGCCGAGACTGCCCCGACCACGTGGCCGGGGAGCTCTGGATCGGCGGTGACGGCGTCGCCCGCGGCTACCTGGGCGATCCCGAGCGCACCGCGGACCGCTTCGTCGAGCACACCGGCATCCGGTGGTACCGGACGGGTGACATCGCCCGGTACCTGCCGGACGGCACGGTGGACTTCCTCGGCCGGCGCGACGACCAGGTGAAGATCCGCGGCTTCCGGGTCGAGCTGGGCGAGGTGGAGGCAGCCCTGACCACGCTGCCGGAGGTCCGGGCGGGGGTGGCGGTGCTCGTGCGCGGCGCGTCCGGGCGGTCCGCCGTGCTCGGCGGGGGCGTCGTGCTCGGCGCCGGCGTCGTGCCGGCCACCCCCGCCACGGGCGAGGCCGACGACGGCGGGGGCGGCGGCGAGAGCTCCGGCGACGGCGCGGGCATCGCCGGCGCCGTGCGCGAGGGGCTGCGCCGCGCGCTGCCGCCGCACATGGTCCCGGACCTGGTGGTCGCGCTCGACAGCCTGCCGCTCACCGCCAACGGGAAGATCGACCGCCGGGCGGTGACGGCCGCCGTCGAGCGGGCGGTGGCCGGCCGGGCGGCCGACCACGCACCGCCGCGCACCGACCTGGAGCGGGTCGTGCACAACGTCTGGCGCGAGGTGCTCGGGGTGGCCGAGTTCGGGATCACCGACGAGTTCTTCGCGCTGGGTGGTGACTCCGTCCTCGCCACCGCGCTCGTCACGCGGCTGCGCGACGAGCTGGACACCGCCGCCGTCACCGTGCGCTCGGTGTTCGGGGCGCCGACCGTCGCCGCGCTCGCCGAGCGGATCCGCGCCGCCGACACCGTCCCCGGCCGGGCGGAACGGGTCGCCGCGATCGCACTGGAGATCGCGGCGATGTCGGACGACGAGGTCGCGGCCGAGCTGGTCGACCCGGACACGCTCCCCGCCGACTCCGGCGGTGCGTCGTGACCGCCCCGGCGCCGGCGCCGGTGGACGAGGGCTGGACGCGCTGGCCGGCGGAGCTCGAGCGGCGCTACCGGGACGCGGGGTACTGGGGCGACCAGACCCTGGGTGACCTGCTGCGGGAGTGGGCGCGCCGCTTCGGGCCGGCGACGGCGCTCGTCTCGGGACCCGACCGGATCAGCTACGCCGAGCTGGACGCGGCCGTGGACGATCTCGCCGCCGGGCTGGCCACCATCGGCATCGGTCCCGGTGACCACGTGGTGGTGCACCTGCCCAACCGCGCCGAGTTCGTGACCGTGCTGTTCGCGCTGCTGCGCCGGGGCGCGATCGGCGTCCTCTCGCTGCCCGCCCACCGCAGGGTCGAGATCGAGCACCTCGCGCGGCTCTCGGGCGCCGTCGGCTATGTGATCGCCGACCGGCACGAGGGCTTCGACTACCGGGAGCTGGCCCGGGAGGTCACCAAGGCGGTTCCCGCCGTGCGCCACGTCCTGGTGGCCGGTGAGCCCGGCCCGTTCACCGCGCTGTCGGCGCTCGCCGCGGCCGGGCGCGCCGCCCGGTCCGGCGGCGGCACACGGACCGGGGCGGCCGGCGGTGCTGTCTCCGTCACCGCGGCCGGCGCCGCTACCGACGACGCCGGTAGCGGCGGGGCGGGCCCGGATCTCGGCGCCGAGCGACCGGATCCGGGCGGTATCGCGGTGCTGCTGATCTCCGGCGGCACCACCGGCAAGCCGAAGCTGATCCCGCGCACCCATCGCGACTACGCCTACAACGCCCGCGCCAGCGCGGACGTCTGCGGGCTGACGGCGGACGACGTGTACCTCGTCGCGCTGCCCGCCGCCCACAACTTCCCGCTGGCCTGCCCGGGGCTGCTCGGCGCGTTCGGCGTCGGGGCGACGGTCGTGATGGCTCCCTCCCCGAGTCCGGACGTCGCCTTCGACCTGGTCGCCCGCGAGCGGGTCACCGTCACCGCGCTCGTCCCCCCGCTGGCCCGGCTGTGGGTCGAGGCGGCCGGGTGGGAGGGGCCGGACACGACGAGCCTGCGGCTGGTCCAGGTGGGCGGCGCCAAGCTCGACGAGGGCCTGGCGCGGCGGATCACGCCGACCCTCGGGGCGAAGGTCCAGCAGGTCTTCGGCATGGCCGAGGGCCTGCTGAACTACACCCGCCTCGACGACCCGGACGAGCTCGTGTTCACCACGCAGGGCCGGCCGCTGGCCGCGGCCGACGAGGTCCGGGTGCTCGACGGGTCCGGTGCCGGGGTGGTCCCGGGCGAGGTGGGCGAGCTGTGGACCCGCGGGCCGTACACGATCCGCGGGTACTACCGGGCCGCCGAGCACAACTGCGCCGTCTTCGACGGCGACGGGTACTTCCGCACCGGCGACCTCGTCCGCCAGCTCCCGACCGGCCACCTCGTGGTCGAGGGCCGGGTCAAGGACGTGATCAACCGGGGTGGCGAGAACGTGTCCGCGGGTGAGCTGGAGGAGCACCTGCTGACCCATCCGGCGATCGGGCAGGTGGCGGTCGTCGGCATGCCGGACCCGGACGTGGGCGAGAGCGTCTGCGCGGTGGTGGTCCTCGCGCCGGGCGAGGCCCTCCGGCTCAAGCAGGTCAAGAGCTACCTGCAGGAGCGCGGCCTGGCCCGGTTCATGCTCCCCGACCGGCTCGAGGTCGTCGGCGAGTTCCCGCTCACCGCCGTCGGAAAGATCGACAAGCGGGAGCTGCGGAGCTGGCTGGACCCCTGAGCCTTCCGCTCTGACATCGACGGCGCTCGCCCCTGCCTCCCGGCGGGCGCCGTCGGAACATCGCCGACCATCGCATTTTTCTACCCGTCTCCCGCACCGCCGCCGTCGTGCCTCGGCGTTGTCCGGGCGGCGGGGTCCGCGCGGCTCGCCCGCGTCGCATCCGGAGGTAGTGGACACGTGGCCAGCCCCGAGACCCAGGAGCGCAAGCGCGAGCTGCTCCGTCGCCGCCTCGCGGCGGAACAGCTCGCCGCCACCGACCCGGCGGCGCCGCCCGTGCGCGGCCGGCGGGTGCCCGGCCAGGGCCATCCGCTCAGCCCGGGCCAGCTCCGGATGTGGTTCCTGCAGCAGCTCGACCCGTCCAGCGCCGCGTACAACGTCGCCGCCTCCTTCGACCTCACCGGTCCGGTCGACGCCGACGCGCTGCACGCGGCCCTGCGCGCCGTCGCGCGCGGTCACGAGATCCTGCGCACGACCTACCGGGTGCCCGCCGGTGGCCGGCCCGAGCAGGTCGTCCACGCCGAGCTGGACCCGCAGTGGTCGAGCCACGACGTCTCCGGGGAGCCCTCGGCCAGCCGGGAGCGGCTCGCCGACGAGATTGCGCGGCACGCGGCCCGCCGTCCCTTCGACCTCACCAGCTCCTCGCCGCTGCGGGTGACGCTGATCAGGCTCGCCGCCGACCGGTTCGTCCTCGTGGTGGTCGCCCATCACGTGGCCTGGGACGACGCGTCCTGGGAGATCTTCTTCCGGGAGCTGTTCGCCCACTACGACAACCTCCGGGCCGGCGACGGCCCGCTGCCCGCCGACGAGCGGACGGCGCAGTACATCGACGTGGCCGGGCAACCCAGGGGCGCTGACGCGCAGGACCCCGACCCGGCGGCGCTGGACTACTGGCGCGGCCAGCTCACCGCGCTGCCCGAGCCGCTGCGGCTCCCCGGCGGCGAGCCCGTGGCGGCCGCCACCGCCGCCGGGGCCGACCCGGGCAAACCGGCCGACCCGGGCAAACTGGCCGACCCGGGCAAACTGGCCGACCCGGGCGGCCAGGTCGTCCACCAGGCGGCGGCCGGGCTCGGGCGGCGGGTGCGCGCGTTCGCGGCCGAGCACGGCGCCACGCCCTTCATGGTGCTGCTGGCGGCCTTCGCCGCGGTGCTGCACCGGCACACCGGGGCCACCGACATCGTGGTCGGCTCTCCCGTGGTCAACCGGGACCAGCCCGGCGCCGACCGCCTCATCGGCTATTTCGGCAACACGGTCGCGCTGCGGGTGCGGGTCCGCCCCGGCGACTCCTTCCGGGACCTGCTCGCGCGGACCAGCGAGACCTGCCGCGGCGCCTTCGCCCACCAGCACGTCGACCTGGAGGACGTCGTCCGCGCGGTCAACCCGGACCGCTCCGACGGCGTCTCGAGCGTGTTCACCACCCTGTTCGCCGTGCGGACGGCCGCTGCCGAGCACCTCGGCGCGCGCGAGCTGAGCGGCGCGCGCCGGCCGCTGCACACCGGTGACGCCCAGTTCCCGCTGGGAGTCACCGTGGAGATCGGGGCCGACCAGCTCGATCTGGAGGCCGGGTTCCTCACCGCCGCGGTCACCGCCGGCTCGGCCGGCGCCGTGCTCCGCCACCTCGAGACGTTCCTCGACCATGCGACGCGCCATCCGCGGCGGCCGCTCGCCGCCGTCGACCTGCTCACCGATTCCGAGCGCCGGCGGACGCTGGTCGACTGGAACAACACCGCGGCGCCGAGCCCCGACGCGACCTGGGCCGAGCTGCTCGCGCGGCGCGCCGCGCGCGCTCCCGGGCACGCCGCCGTCGTCACGTCCGGCGGCACCCTGACCTACGGCGAGCTGGTCGGACGGGCCGACGCGCTCGCCTACCAGCTGCGCGGCCTGGGCACCGGCCCGGGCGCCATCGTCGCGCTGGCGCTCCCGCGCACGCTCGACCTCGTCGTGGCCCTGGCGGGGGTGACCCGCGCCGGCGCCGCCTACCTGCCGGTGGACCCGGGGTACCCGGCCGACCGGATCACGCTCGTCCTCGAGGACGCCGCGCCCTCGCTGCTCATCACCACCCGCGAGCTCGCTGCGACGCTGCCCATCCCCGCCGGCGTCACCGTCGTCCTCGTCAACGGGCCGGCCGCCGGGCCCGAGGCCGGGACCGAGTTCGGGACCGAGTTCGGGTCGGTGCCCGAACCGCCGGCCGCGGCCGCGGTCCCGGCGGAGCTGGGAAGCGCCGCCTACGTCATCTACACGTCCGGCTCGACCGGGCGTCCCAAGGGCGTGGTGGTGCCGCACCGCGCGCTGACGAACTTCCTGGCCAGCATGGTCGACCAGTTCCAGCTGGGTGACGGCGACCGGGTGCTGGCACTGACGACGCTGTCGTTCGACATCGCGGCGCTGGAACTGCTCGCCCCGCTCACCGCCGGCGCCACCGTCCACCTGGCCGGCCAGGACGAGGCCCGTGACCCGACCGCGCTGGCGGCGCTGCTGGCGGGCGGCGGGATCACCGTCGCGCAGGCCACCCCCTCGATGTGGCAGTCGATCCTGGCGGCGAGCGACGACCGCTTCCCCGGGGTGCGCGTGCTCAGCGGCGGAGAGGGCCTGCCGCCGGCGGTGGCGGCCACGCTCGCCGAACGGGCCGATGAGGTCGTGAACCTGTACGGGCCGACCGAGACGACGATCTGGTCGACGGCCGGCCCGGTCGCCGGCGACGGACGGCCGACCGTGGGCCGTCCGATCCGCTCGACCCAGGTCTACCTGCTGGACACCGCGCTGGCCCCGGTCGCCCCCGGCATGCCCGGCGAGCTGTACATCGGCGGGGCGGGCGTCGCGGACGGCTACCTGCGCCGGCCCGGCCTGACCGCGTCCCGCTTCGTCGCCGACCCCTTCAGCGCCGGGGGGCGGCTCTACCGCACCGGCGACCTGGCGCGCTGGACCGCCGACGGCGAGCTGGACGTCCTCGGCCGGGTCGACGACCAGGTCAAGGTGCGCGGGTTCCGGATCGAGCCGGGCGAGGTCGAGGCGGTGCTCGGGCGGCATCCCGCGGTGGCGCGCTGCGCGGTGGTGGCCCGGGACGACGGCCCGGCGGGGCGGCACCTCGTCGCCTACGTGGTGCCGGCCGCGCCGGGGACCGTGGTCGACCCGGCGCTGCTGCGTGAGCACCTGGCGGCGGCCCTGCCGGAGCACATGGTGCCGGGAGCGTTCGTCCAGCTGGCGGCCCTGCCGACCACGCCGAACGGGAAGCTTGACCGGCGCGGGCTACCCCGGCCGGACTTCGCCGCGGCGGCCGGGTCGCGGGCGCCGGCCACCGCCGCCGAGTCGCTGCTCTGCGATCTGTTCGGGACGGTTCTGGGTGTCGAGCGGGTCGGTGCCGACGACTCCTTCTTCCACCTCGGCGGCGACAGCATCCTGGCGTTCCAGGTGGTCGCCGGTGCCCGCGCCGCCGGCCTGGCCTGCGTGCTGCCGGACATCTTCCGCCACCCCACCCCGGCGTCCCTCGCCGCCGCGGCGGAACAGGCCACTGTGCCACCGCCCGCCGACACAGCCCTCGACGCGGATCTCGCCGGGGTGAGCGCCGTCGACCTGGAGCGCTGGCGGGCCCGGTACCCGGATCTGACCGGTGTCCGGCCCGTGTCGCCGCTGCAGGCCGGCCTGGTCTTCCACTCGCTGCTCGGCGACGGGTCCGGGACGGTTCCCGGCGCGGCCGGTTCCGACGCCTACATCCTGCAGTTCGTCGTCGACCTGCGTGGACGGCTCGACCCGGCCCGCCTGCGCGCGGCGGGCCGGGCCCTGTTCGAGCGGCACGAGAACCTGCGCACCGCCTTCCTGTACGACGGCGACGCGCCCGTCCAGATCGTGCTGGCCGATCTCGCGCCGGCCGCCTTCGACGAGGTGTGGACGGAGGTCGACCTCGCGGGCTGGCCGCGGGCCGAGGCGCTGGCGGAGGCCGAGCGGCTGGGACGGGCCGACCGGCAGACCCCCTTCGACCTCACGGCGCCGCCGCTGGTGCGCTTCCTGCTGCTGCGCACCGGCCCGGACGCCTGGCGGCTCGTGCTGAGCCCGCACCACGTGGTGCTCGACGGCTGGTCCGTCCCGCTGCTGCTGCGTGAGCTGTTCCGCCGGTACGAGCTCGCACAGTCACAGTCACAGGCACAGGCGGACGGGCCGGCCGCCGCGCTGCCGCCGGCGCCGTCCTACTGGGAATACCTGCGCTGGCTGGCCGGCCGGGACCGGGACGCCTCCCGGCGGGCCTGGGCCGCCGCGCTGGCCGGCGTCACCGAGCCGACGCTGCTGGCCGCGGCCACCGCCCGCCCGGGCACCCCGGCCCAGACCGCGGCCCACGCCCCGGACCAGGTCCCCGAGCAGGCTCCAGATCAGGCCGTGGATCAGTGGGACACGGTGGACGGCGGGGTGACCGCCGCGGTGGAACGTCACGCCGACGCCGCCCTGACCGCCGGCCTGGGAACCTTCGTCCGCGAGCGCGGGCTCACCCTCAACACCGTGCTGCGCGCCGCGTGGGCGGTCGTGCTCGGCCGCGCGGTCGGGCGCGACGACGTCGTGTTCGGGACGTCGGTGGCCGGCCGGCCGGCGGAGCTGCCCGGCGCCGCGGAGATGATCGGACTGCTGCTCGCGACGGTGCCCGTCCGCGTCACCCTCGACCCGGCCGAGAGCTTCGTGGGCCTGCTCGACCGGGTGCGCGCCGACCAGACGGCGACCCTCGAGCACCACCACCTGGGCCTGGCCGACATCCACGCGGCCGTGGGGCTGCCCGAGCTGTTCGACACCCTGTTCGTGCTGGAGTCCTACCCGTTCGACCCGGCCGGCCTGCTCGGGCCGGACAGCGGCCTGCGCCTGGAGGGCCTGGACGGCCACGACGCCACGCACTACCCGCTGACGATCCGGGTGATCCCGGGGGAGCGGCTGCGTATCACCTTCGGCTACCGGCCGGAGCTGCTCTCCGGGGCTACCGTCACCGCGCTCGCCGACCAGCTCCTGGACCTGCTCGCCGCGGCCATCGCAGATCCGGACAAGCCCGTCGGCGCCATCGGCGCGCCCGCCGGGTCCGTGGCGCCCGCCGGCACTGTAGGCGCCGCCCCGGCCGCGACCCGTCCGGAGGAGGACGAGCCGACCGGTGCGTGGGCGACCGACACGACACTTCCCGAGCTGTTCGAGGCCCAGGCGGCGCGGGTTCCCGACGCCGTCGCGGTCACCTGGGGCGAGCGGCGGCTGACCTACGCCGAGCTGGACGCCGCCGCGAACCGCCTCGCCCGCCTGCTGGCCACCCGCGGGGTGGAGCCGGAGTCGCTCGTCGCCGTGGCGCTGCCGCGCTCGATCGACCTGGTCGTCGCCCTGCTCGCGGTGCAGAAGGCGGGCGCGGCCTACCTGCCGCTCGACACCGCCTACCCCGCCGACCGGCTCGCCTTCATGCTTTCCGACGCGGCACCGGTGTGCCTGGTGACCTCCGCCGAGGCTCTGCCGGCCCTGCCCGCGCGCACCCGGGTGCCGATGATCGCGCTGGACGCGCCGCCGGTCGTGGCCGCGCTCGCGGAGCAGTCCCCGGCCCGGCTGCCCGCCGCCGGCCGGGCCCGGCCGGAGAACGCGGCCTACGTGATCTACACCTCGGGCTCGACGGGACGTCCCAAGGGCGTTGTCGTCCCGCACCAGACGGTCACCAGGCTGTTCGCGCACACCCAGCCGTGGTTCGGCTTCGACGAGACCGACGTGTGGACGATGTTCCACTCCGCGTCGTTCGACTTCTCCGTCTGGGAGCTGTGGGGCCCGCTGCTGTACGGCGGCCGCCTGGTCGTCGTCGACCACCACGTCTCGCGGTCGCCGGAGCTGTTCCTGGACCTGCTCCGGCGGGAGTCGGTGACCGTGCTCAGCCAGACCCCGTCGGCGTTCAGCCAGCTCATCGAGGCCGACCGGGCGGGCGGGGAGGACCCGGCGGAGCTGGCGCTGCGGTACGTCGTGTTCGGGGGCGAGGCGCTCGACCTCGGCCGGCTGCCCGCCTGGTACGCCCGCCACCGCGACGACGCCCCGGTGCTCGTCAACATGTACGGCATCACCGAGACGACGGTGCACGTCACCTACCTGCGGCTGGACGAGGCCGTCGTCGCGGCGGCGCGGGCCAGCCTGGTCGGCGGGCCCATCCCGGGGCTGCGGGTGCACGTCCTCGACCAGCACCTGCGGCCGGTGGCGCCGGGCGGCCTCGGCGAGCTGTACGTCAGCGGCGGGCAGCTCGCCCGCGGCTACCTGGGCCGGCCCGGTCTCACCGCCACCCGCTTCGTCGCGGACCCGTTCGGAGGGCCGGGTGCCCGGATGTACCGCACCGGCGACCTCGCCCGCCGAACCGCCGACGGCGGCTTCGAGTACCTCGGCCGGGCCGACGACCAGGTCAAGGTGCGAGGCTTCCGCATCGAGCTCGGCGAGATCCAGGCGGCGATCGCGACCCACCCGGCGGTGGAGCAGGCCGTGGTGCTGGCCCGGGAGGACCAGCCGGGGCAGCGGCGGCTGGTCGGTTACGTCGTGGCCGCGCCGGGGCGCCGGGTCGACTCCGAGGAGCTGCGCCGGCACGCCGCCGCCATGCTCCCCGAGTTCATGGTGCCGGTTGCCGTGCTGGCGCTGGACGCCTTCCCGCTCACCGGCAACGGCAAGCTCGACCGCGCCGCCCTGCCGGCGCCGGATCTGGCGAGCGTCTCCACCGGCACCCGCGCCCGCACCGAGCGGGAGCGAACGCTGTGCGCGGTGTTCGCGGGCGTTCTCGGCCTGGACGAGGTGGGGGTCGACGACGACTTCTTCACCCTCGGCGGCGACAGCATCAGCGCGATCCAGCTCGTCAACCGTGCCCGGCGCGAACAGGTCGGCTTCACGCCCCGGGACGTCTTCACCCACCGCACCCCGGCCAAGCTCGCGGCCCTCACCGAGCCCGCCGCCTCCGCCGTTTCCACCGCGCCCGACGGGCCGGCCGCATTCGCCGGACCTGGCGCCGCGCCTGACCGCCCTGGCGGAGCGGGAACGGGCCTGGGTGCCGATCCCGAGGCGATCGGCGTGTTCACCCCGCTCCCGATCGTCTCCCGGCTGGCGAGCTGGGGCGGGCCGGTGCGCCGTTTCAACCAGGCCATGCTGGTCTCGACGCCGGCCGGCGCCACCGTGGACCTGCTGCGGGGCGCCGTCCAGGCCCTGCTCGACCAGCACGACGCGCTGCGGGCCCGGCTGCTGCGCCCGTCGCCCGCGCTGTGGCTGCTGGAGACCCTGCCGGTCGGTTCGGCGCGTGCCGGCGACCTGCTGCGTCGGGTGGACATCGCCGGCCTCGACGAGGCCGGCCTGCGCGCCGCCGTCGCGGCCGAGTCGGCCGCCGCGGCCGACGGGCTCGACCCCGAGGCCGGCGCGATGCTGCGGGTGAGCTGGCTCGACGCCGGCTCCGACCAGCCCGGGCGGCTGCTGCTGGTCGCACACCACCTCGTCGTCGACGGGGTCTCCTGGCGGGTCCTGCTCGCCGACCTGCGGACCGCCTTCGCGGCCGTGCTCGCCGGGCGAGCTCCCCACCTGGACCCGGTCGGGACCTCGCTGCGCGCGTTCGCCCGGATCACCGCCGAACGTGCCCAGGACCCGGCCCGCCTCGCCGAGCTCGCGCACTGGACGGCGACCCTCGCCCCGGGCGGTCGGCTGCTGGGCGGCGCCCCGTCGACCGGCGCCGCGGCTGCGACCGGCGCCGCGGCGGCTCCCGGAGCGGCCCCCGCCGCGGCCGACACGATCGCCGACACCGACCGCCTCGTCGTGGAGCTGCCCGCGCGAGCCACCGCGCCGCTGCTCACCTCCGTTCCCGCGGCGGCGGGAACCGACGTCACCGCGGTGCTGCTCGCCGCGCTGCGTGCCGCCGTCACCGGCTGGCGCCGCGAGCGGGGCTGGGACGGATCGTCCGACCTGCTCGTGGATCTCGAGCGCCACGGCCGCGACCCGATCGCGCCCGAGGTCGACCTCTCCCGGACGGTCGGCTGGTTCACCGCCATCTCACCCGTCCGGCTGCCGGCCTCCGGCGATCCGGCCTCCGGCGATCCGGCCTCCGGCGGGCTGGCGTCCGGCGGGCTGGCGGGCACGCTCGAGGCCGTGGCGGGCCGGCTGCGCGAGATCCCCGACGGCGGGGCCGGGTTCGGGCTGCTGCGCTACGCCAACGCGGCCGCGGCGCCGGTGCTCGCCGGGGCGGAGCACCCGGAGGTCCTGTTCAACTATCTCGGGCGGTTCGGCGCAGACGCGGCCGACGCCTGGGCGCCGGCACCGGAGCTCGACGCCCTCGCCGCCGAGCCCGACCCGGCCATGGGCGTCGCCTACCCGCTGACCGTGGACGCCGTCAGCGTCCAGACGCCTGACGGGCCCGTGCTGCGGACCACCCTCACCTACCTCACCACGGTAATCGACCGGACCGCGGCCGGCGCCCTGGCCACCGCCTGGCTGGCCGCGCTCGACGGCCTGGCCGGCCTGGCCGACGATGCCGTCCTGGCTGGCGCCGCTGCCCAGGCTGACACCGCTGGTCCGGCCGCCGTCACCGGTGCGGACGGCGCCGCCGGCCCGGCAGCGACCGGTGACCTGGTCGAGCTGTCGCCGGCCGAGCGGGCGCGGGTCGAGCGGGTGAGCCCGGGGCCCGTCGCCGAGATCTGGCCGCTCTCGCCGTTGCAGGAGGGCCTGTTCTTCCACTCCGCCTTCGACCGCTCCAGCGACGCCTACACCGCCCAGTTCGCGCTCGACTTCGGCCACCGTTTCGACGTAGACCGGCTGCGCCGCGCCTGCGAGACGTTCATGCGGCGCAACCCGACGCTGCGCGCCGGTTTCCTCGGCGACGGGCTGCCCGCGCCGCTGCAGTTCGTCGTCACCGAGCTGCCCGCGCCGCTGGAGGAGACCGACCTCACCGGCCTGCCCGCTGCCGAGCGGGCCGAGCAGGCCGAGCTGCTGGCGCGCCGCGACCGGGAGCGCCCCTTCGACATCTCCAACCCGCCGCTGTGGCGGCTCACCCTGCTGCGCCTCGGCCCCGACCACGACCGGCTGGTCTTCAACCGGCAGGTGCTGGTCTGGGACGGCTGGTCTGGCGCCCTGGTCATCGACCAGCTCCTCGGGCTCTACGAACGTGGCGGCGGTGACGAGGGGCTGCCCGTCCCGGCCGCCTCCTACCGCGACTTCCTGGTCTGGCTGCGGGCCCGGGACACCGCGGGCGCCGAGGAGGCATGGCGGGCCGCGCTCGCCGACCTCGACGGCCCGACGCTGGTGGTGCCCGAGGCCCGCGGGCTGCCGCCGATCGAGCCCGAGCGGATCACCACCGAGCTGGCCGAGTCGACGGCGCGCGCGGTGCGGGAGCTCTCCCGCCGCCACGGCATCACCGTCAACACGGTGTTCAACGCCGCGCTGGCGCTCGTCCTCGGCAACGCCGTCGGCTCCGACGACGTCGTGTTCGGCACCACGGTGGCCGGTCGGCCCACCGACGTCGAGGGCATCGACGAGGTGATCGGCCTGTTCCTGAACACCGTGCCCGTCCGGGTGCGGCTGGACCCGCGTGAGTCGGTGCTGGACCTGCTCCGCCGGGTCCAGGACCAGCGGGTCGACGTGATGGACCACGAGTACCTGGGGCTCGGCGACATCCAGCGCGCCAGCGGCCGCACGCAGCTGTTCGACACGCTGTACGTGCTGCAGAACTTCATCGACGAGGTGGCCACCGAGCAGAGCAGCGACCGGTTCGGGATCACCGGCGGCACCAGCATCGACCACACGCACTACCCGCTGACGTTCGTGCTGTTCCCCGGCACGCGGATCACGATGCGCCTGGAGTACCGGCCGGACGTCGTCGGCGCGCAGCGGGCTGCGGCGCTGTTCGACCGGTTCCGCGGGCTGCTCGACGAGCTGGTCCGGGACGTCACCGTCCCGGTCGGGTCGGTCGAGGTGCTGCTGCCGGCCGAGCGGGCGGAGCTCGCGGCGAGGTGGGCCGAGCCGTTCCTCCCGGTCGGCACCGAGACCGTCGCCGACATGCTCGCCGCGCAGGTCGCCCGCACGCCCGATCTCACCGCGCTGGTGTTCGGCGACGAGCGCGTCAGCTACGCCGACCTGGACGCGCGGGTCAACTGGATGGCCCGGCTGCTGCTCGCGCGCGGCGCCGGCCCGGAGACGGTCGTCGCGCTGGGGCTCGGCCGCTCGGTGAACATGGTGGTGGCGCTGTTCGCGGTGCTGCGCACCGGGGCCGCCTACCTGCCCCTGGAGCTCGACCACCCGCCCGCCCGCCTGCTCGGCATGGTCGCCGACGCCGGGGCGGCGCTGCTGGTGGCGACCGATGCCACCGCCGCCTACCTGGACGGCGCCGGCGCCGGGCCCGACGAGCCGGTACCGAGACTGCTGCTCGACGACCCCGCGATGGCCGCGGAGCTCGCAGCCACCGGCGCCGGAGAGCTGTCCGACGCCGAGCTCGGGCTGTTCGCCCGGGACCGCGCCGACCGCCTCGACCACCCCGCCTACGTCATCTACACCTCGGGGTCGACCGGGCGTCCGAAGGGAGTGGTGACCCCCTACCGGGGACTGACCAACATGCAGCTCAACCACCGCGAGGAGATTTTCGCCCCCGCGGTGGCGGCGGCCGGCGGGCGCCGGCTGCGGATCGCGCACACCGTCTCCTTCGCCTTCGACATGTCCTGGGAGGAGCTGCTCTGGCTCGTCGAGGGCCACGAGGTGCATGTGTGCGACGAGAACCTGCGCCGTGACGCCGAGGCCCTCGTCGCCTACTGCGACGCCCACCAAGTGGACGTGGTGAACGTGACGCCCACCTACGCCCACCACCTGTTCGAGCTCGGCCTGCTCGACCGCGCCGAGGACGGCCGGCACCGGCCGCCGCTGGTCATGCTCGGCGGCGAGGCGGTCTCGGAGGCGGTGTGGAACCGGCTGCGCGACACCGCGGACACCGCCGGGTACAACCTGTACGGCCCCACCGAGTACACGATCAACACTCTGGGCGCCGGCACCGCCGACAGCCCGACGCCGACCGTCGGCCGGCCCATCCGCAACACCCGCGCCTACGTCCTGGACGGCTGGCTGCACCCGGTGCCCGACGGGGTCCCGGGCGAGCTCTACATCGCCGGCGACGGCCTGGCCCGGGGCTACCTCGACCGCTTCGCCCTGACCGCCACCCGCTTCGTCGCCGACCCGCGGGTCCCCGGCGGGCGGATGTACCGCACCGGTGACCTGGTCGTGCGCGGCGCCGCTGACGGGAACCTCGACTTCCTCGGCCGCACCGACGAACAGGTCAAGATCCGCGGCTACCGGGTGGAGCTCGGGGAGATCACCGCGGCGCTCGACCGTCATCCGCGGGTCAGCCAGGCCGCCGTCGTCGCGGCCGATGACACCGGGGCGCCGGGAACCCGGCGGCTGGTCGCCTACGTCGTGCCCGCGGAGCTGACCGCCGCCGACCGGGCCGCCGTCGAGGCCGACCAGGTCGGTGAGTGGCGCCAGGTCTACAGCGACGAGTACGTGCAGATCCCGACCGCGGTGCACCGCGAGGACTTCGCCGGCTGGGACTCCAGCTACGACGGGCAGCCCATCGCGCTGGAGCACATGCGGCAGTGGCGGGCGGCGACCGTCGAGCGCATCCGCGAGCTCGCCCCGCGTCGCATCCTGGAGATCGGCGTCGGCACCGGTCTGCTGCTCGGCCAGCTCGCGCCGGAGTGCGACAGCTACTGGGGGACGGACTTCGCCGCCCCGGTGATCGACAAGCTCCGGGCCGAGACCGCCGGTGACCCCCGCTTCGCCGGCCTGGAGCTGCGCTGCCAGCCGGCGCACGTCACCGACGGCCTGCCGGCCGGGCTCTTCGACACCATCGTGATCAACTCGGTGGTGCAGTACTTTCCCAGCCCCGAGTACCTGCGCGGGGTGCTGCGCGCCGCGCTGGAGCTGCTCGCCCCCGGCGGCGCCCTCTTCGTCGGGGACGTACGCAACCTCGCCAGGCTGCGGGCCTTCCACATCGCGATCGAGGTGAGCCGGCCCGGTCCCGGCGGGCTCGCCGAGCCCGCGGGCGGCCTGCGTGACGCCGACCTCGCCCGGCTCGCGCCGGCCGTCGACCGCCGGGTCCGGCTCGACAAGGAGCTGGTGCTGGCGCCGGAGTTCTTCACCGCGCTCGCCAGCGAGACCGGCGCCGAGCTCTCGCTGCGGGTCAAGCGGGGCTCGTTCCACAACGAGCTCACCCGGCACCGGTTCGACGTCGTGCTGCGCCGGCCCGCCGCGCCGCCGGTGCGTCTCGGTGAGGCCCCCGTGCTGGTCTGGGGGCATCAGGTCGCCGGTACCGACGCGATCGAGGCGCATCTGCGTGACCGCCGCCCGCCGATGCTGCGGGTCGCGGCGATCCCCGACGCGCGGGTGGCCGGCGAGCTCGCCCTCGCGGCCCGGGTCGCCGGGCGGGACGTCCCGGGCGGTGCCGCCGCGCCCGAGTGCGCGGTCGACGCTGAGCACACGGTCGACCCCGAGGAGCTGTTCGCGCTCGCCGACCGGCTCGGCTACGAGCAGCACCTCACCCTGTCCGCGGCCGGTCCCGGCCTGTTGGACGCGGTGTTCGTGCGCGCGGTCGACGTCGGCGCGGGCCCCCGCGTGGACGGCTACCTGCCGGACCCGGCGGGCGGCGAGGCCGCGCCGCCACTCGCCAACGACCCGACCGCGGCCCGCGGTGCCGCGGCGCTGGCGGCGCTGCTGCGCGCCGACCTCACCACCGCCCTGCCCGACTACATGGTGCCGGCCGCCTACGTCACGCTGAGCGAGATCCCGCGCACCGCCAACGGCAAGCTGGACGTCGCCAGCCTGCCCCCGGCCGATCCCGCCGTGGCCCTGGTGGCCTCGCGCCCGGCGTCGTCACCGGCGGAGGTCACGCTCTGCGAGCTGTACGCCGAGGTGCTCGGGCTGCCCGAGGTCGGCGTCGAGGATGACTTCTTCGCGCTCGGCGGCCACTCGCTGCTGGCCACTCGCCTGGTCAGCCGGGCCCGCGCCGCGTTCGGCGCGGACCTGGCGATCCGTGACCTGTTCGAGGCCCCGACGGTGGCCGCGCTCGCGGCCCGGGTCGGCGCCGCCGGTGACGAGCCCGCCGTGTCGAGCCGGCCGCCGCTGGTCCCCGCCGACCGCCCGGAGCGCATCCCGCTCTCGCCGGCCCAGCGCCGGCTGTGGCTGGTGGACCGCGTCGCGGGCGGGACGAACGCGTACAACTACCCGTTGGTGATCCGGCTGGGCGGCGAGATCGACCTGGACGCGCTGCGCGCCGCCGCCGCGGACGTCGCGGCCCGGCACGAGATCCTGCGGACCGTCATCGCGGAGCACGACGGCGAGGACTACCAGCGGATCCTCGACCCCGCCGAGGCAGGTCCCGAGGTCCGGTTCGTCGACGTCGCCCCCGCGTGCCCGGGCGCTCCGAGCGCCGGCGCGGAGACGGGCCCGGCCGCCGAACCGAGCCTGGACGGCCCGGAGCGCCCCCTTGAGCCGGATGAGCTTGCGCGCCTCGTCGAGCGGTTCGTCGCCGAACCGTTCGACCTGCGGACCGACCCGCCCCTGCGGCTGGCCGTGTTCCGGACCAGCCCCGCCGAGTCGGTGCTTGCCGTGGTCCTGCACCACATCGCGACCGACGAGTGGTCGGACCGGCCGTTCCTGGAGGACCTCGACGCCGCCTACGCCGCGCGCCGTGCGGGCCGGGAGCCGGACTGGGATCCGCTGCCGGTGCAGTACGCCGACTACACCCTCTGGCAGCGGGAGCTGCTCGGCGAGCCGGCCGACCCGTCGTCGCCGGCGGGCCGCCAGCTCGCCTACTGGGAGCAGGCGCTGCGGGGCATCCCGGCGGAGATCGAGCTGCCGCTGGACCGGCCGCGCCCGGCGGTGCGCGACGGCGCCGGCGGCCGGGAGGCCCGCGAGCTGCCCGCCGCCACCGTGACGGCCCTGCGCGGCCTGTGCGCGCGGACCGGCGCCAGCATGTCGATGCTCGCGCACGCCTCGACGGCCACCCTGCTGCACCGCCTCGGCGCCGGTGACGACATCCCGCTCGGCGTGCCGATCGCCGGCCGCACCGACACCGCGCTCGACCACCTCGTCGGGTTCTTCGTCAACACGCTGGTGCTGCGCTCGGACCTCTCCGCCGACCCGACGTTCGCCGAGCTGCTGGCCCGCACCCGCGAGACGGACCTGGCCGCGTTCGACCACGCCGACCTGCCCTTCGAAGACGTGGTCGCGGCTGTCAACCCGCGCCGCTCGGCGGGCCGCAACCCGCTCTTCCAGGTGATGACCGGCTACCACCACCTGGCCGACGGCGAGCACACCCTGCTCGGCCTGCCGACGTCCTGGCTGCGAACCGAGGCGGGCACGGTGAAGTTCGACCTGGACGTCACCTTCGTCGACCGCGGCGGGAGCGACCAGATCACGCTGCTCGTCGAGTACGCCCGCGACGTGTGGGACGCCGACACCGCGCGGCGGCTGGCGGACCGGCTCGTCGACCTGCTCGGACAGCTCGCCCGGGACCCGGACCGGCCGGTCAGCCGGCTGGCCCTGCTCGGCGGGGACGAGCGCCGGCGGGCCCTGCGGTCCGCCACCGGCCCGCGCCGGGAACCGCCGCAGCCCACCGCGGTGCGCCTGTTCGCCGCGGCGGCCGCGGCCAGCCCGGACCGCCCCGCCCTGGTGGCCGGCGGGACGAAGCTGACCTTCGCCGAGCTGGCCGAGCAGGTCGGGAGCCTGGCCTGGCTGCTCGCCCGGCGCGGGGCCGGCATCGAGGACGTGGTCGCGCTCGCGCTGCCCCGGGCCCGGATGGTGCCCGCCCTGCTCGGCGTCATGACCGCCGGGGCGTGCTACCTCCCGATCGACACCGACCACCCCGCGGACCGGCTGGCCTTCCTGCTCACCGACGCCCGGCCGCGGCTCGTGCTCACCACCGCGGCCCTCGCCGGCCAGCTGCCGGCGACCGGGGCGGAGGTGGTCGTCCTCGACGACCCTGCCGTCCAGGCCGAGCTGGCGGCCCATCCCGCCGGCCTGCCGATCGCCGGCCTCCCGCCGGCGGGCCAGGCGCTGCGCGGCGACAACGCCGCGTACGTGATCTACACCTCCGGCACCACCGGCCGTCCGAAGGCAGTGGTCGCCACGCACCGCGGCGTGACGAACCTGTTCGCCTCGCACGAGGTGGAGCTGATCCTGCCGGCGGTGGCGGCGTGGGGCGGCGACGGGCCGCTGCGGGCCGTCCACGCGGCGTCGTTCAGCTTCGACGGGTCGTGGGAGCCGCTGCTGTGGCTGTTCGCCGGGCACACCGTGCACGTCGCCGACGAAGCGACGATGCGCGACCCGGCGGCCCTCGCCGAGTACGTGGTCAACGCGCGGATCGACTTCCTCGACGTCACCCCGACATACCTGCGTGAGCTCGTCCACCTCGGGTTCCTCGACGGCGCCCACCTGCCGGGCGTGATCGCGGTCGGCGGCGAGGCCACCCCGGCGCCGCTGTGGGAGCGCCTGCGCACCCTGCCCGGTGTCGTGGCGCACGACCTGTACGGCCCGACCGAGTACAGCGTCGACGCCTACGGCTGGCACGGTGACGGCACGGCCGGCCCCGTCGCGAACACCCGTGCCCTCGTCCTGGACGCCGGTCTCGAGCCCGTCCCGGACGGGGTGCCCGGGGAGCTGTACCTGGCCGGTGACGGCCTGGCCCGCGGCTACCTGGGCCGGCCGGGGCTGAGCGCCACCCGGTTCGTCGCCGACCCGTTCGGCGCCCCGGGCGGGCGGATGTACCGCACCGGCGACCGGGCGCGGCGCCGCGCCGACGGCACGCTGGCCTTCCTCGGACGGGTCGACGACCAGGTCAAGGTACGTGGCTTCCGGATCGAGCCCGGCGAGATCGAGGCCGCGCTGCTGGCGCTGCCCGGCGTCGCCGCCGCGGCCGTGATCGTCCGGGAGGACGCCGCGGGAGACCCGCGTCTGGTCGCCTACGTCGTCCCGGACGGCCCTTGCGCCACGGCCGATCCCGGCGTGGCCGTTCCTGGCCCGGCCGATCCCGCCGCGGCCGATCGCGCGACGGGCGATCGCGCCGTGGCCGATCTCGGCGCGCTGCGCTCCGAGCTCGCGCGGACGCTGCCGTCCCATCTCGTGCCGAGCGCGTTCGTCGCGGTGGCCGAGCTGCCGCGCACCGTCAGCGGAAAGCTGGACCGCGCGGCCCTGCCGGCACCCGGCGAGCCGGCGGCGTGGCCCGGCCGCCGCCCGCGCGGCGCGCGCGAGGAGCTGCTCGCCGAGCAGTTCGCCGCCGTCCTCGGGACGGCTGAGGTTCTCGGGACGGCGGAGATCGGCGCCGAGGACGACTTCTTCGCCCTGGGTGGGCACTCGCTGCTGGCGATGCGCCTGCGCAGCCGGATCCGCTCGGTGTTCGGCGTGGAGGTTTCCGCCCGTGACATCTTCGACGAGCCGACAGTGGCGGGCCTGGCCCGCCGGCTCGACGGGGCGGTGGCCGCGGCCCGGCCCGCCCTGGCGCCCGCCGACCGGCCGCAGCGCCCACCGCTGTCGCACGCCCAGGCCCGGCTGTGGGTGCTCGGCCAGGTGGAGGGGCCCAGCCCGACCTACAACATCCCGGTCACCTGGCGGCTGGAAGGGCCGCTCGACGTCGGTGCGCTGCGGGCCGCCGTCGGCGACGTGGTCACCCGGCACGAGGCGCTGCGCACGGTCTTCCCCGCCCCGGACGGCGTGCCCCACCAGCGGGTCCTCGACCCCGCCGCGGCCCGGGTGGACGTCGAGCTGATCGAGCTCGGCTCCGCCGGGGACCTGGCCCGGCGTCTGGAGAACGCGTCGGCACGGGTGTTCGACCTCGAGCGAGAGCTGCCGGTGCGGGTCACCGCCGTCCGGCTCGACCCGCGGCTGCACGTGGTCCAGTTCCTGGTCCACCACATTGCCGCCGACGAGGGCTCGGACCAGGCGCTGGCCCGTGACCTGTCGACCGCCTACCGCGCCCGGCTGCGCGGCGAGGCGCCGCGATGGGCCCCGCTGCCGGTGCAGTACGTCGACTACACCCTCTGGCAGCGCGCGTTGCTGGGGGACGAGTCGGACCCGGCCAGCCCCGCCTCGGCCCAGCGCGACTTCTGGCGCCGCGAGCTGGCCGGGCTGCCGGTCGAGCTGGCGGTGCCCACCGACCGGTCCCGGCCGGCCGAGCCGTCCCACCGCGGCGGCGTCGTCGAGCTGACCTGGGACGCCGAGTTGCTCGACCGACTGCGGGCCACCGCCCGGGCGCACGACGTCAGCCTGTTCATGGTGTTGCAGGCCCTGGTCGCGACGCTGCTACACCGGCTCGGGGCCGGCGACGACATCCCGATCGGCAGCCCGGTGGCCGGCCGCGGCGACGAGCGGCTCGACGACCTGGTGGGCTTCTTCCTCAACACGCTGGTGCTGCGGACGGACCTGTCGGGTCCGGTGAGCTTCGGCGAGCTGCTCGGCCGAGTCCGGGCCGCCGACCTCGCGGCCTTCGACCACCAGGACCTGCCGTTCGACCGGGTCGTCGAGGCGGTCAACCCGCCGCGCTCCCTCGCCCGGCACCCGCTGTTCCAGGTGATGGTCGTCCACCTGCCGGCGGCGGGCGCCGCCGCCGGGCTCGACCTGCCGGGCGTGACGGCCCGGCCCGAGCCGGTGCGCGCCGCCACCGCCAAGTTCGACCTCTCCTTCGACTTCCTGGAGCGCGTCACCGAGGCCGGCACGACCGAGCTGGCGGTCGGGCTCGCCTACAGCGCGGACCTCTTCGACCACGCCACGGCCGCGTCGTTCGGCCGCAGGCTGCAGCTGCTCACCGAGGCCGTGCTCGCGGCCCCGACAGCACCGCTGGCTGCCCTGCCCGTTCTCGACGACGCAGAGCGGGATCTGGTCCTGACCGGGTTCAACCGCACCGGGCGCGCGGTCACCGAGCTGACCTGGCCGGCGGCCTTCGAGGCTCAGGCCGACCGCACCCCGGGGGCGGTGGCCGTGGTCTGCGAGGACGTCGAGCTGACCTACGCCGAGCTCGACGCGCGGGCGAACCGGCTCGCCCGGCTGCTGGCCGCCCGCGGCGCGGGGCCGGAATCGGTGGTGGCCGTCGCCGTGCCGCGCTCGGCCGACCTGGTCGTCGCGCTGCTGGGGGTGCTGAAGACCGGCGCCGCCTTCCTGCCGCTCGACCTCGACCACCCGGCGGACCGCGTCGCCTTCATGATCTCCGACGCGGGCGCCCGGCTGCTGGTCTCCACCCGCGGCCACGCCGAGGAGCTGATCGCGCTCGGGGCGCTCGGGGCGCTCGGGGCGCTCGGAGTGCCGGGGCCGCTGGGCGATCCGGGCGCGCCGGGCACCGGCGCGCCCGGGCTCGACCTCGTGCTGCTCGACGAGCCCGGGACGGCGGCCGAGCTGGCCACGGGTGACCCGGCCCGGCCCGGCACCGGCGTGGCCACGAGCCTCGACAGCGCCGCCTACGTCATCTACACGTCGGGCTCGACCGGACGTCCCAAGGGTGTGGTGGTCACCCACGAGGGTGTGGGCAGCCTGGTCGCGACCGCTGTCGACCGGCTCGGGGTGAACGGGACGTCCCGGGTGGCGCAGTTCGCCTCGGTCGGGTTCGACGTCGCGGTCTTCGACCTGTGCATGGCGCTGTGCGTCGGCGGGCGCGCGATCATCGTGCCGGCGCAGCGGCGCGTCGCCGGGCCGGAGCTCACCGGGTACCTCGCCGACCACGGCGCCACGCACATGATCCTGCCGCCCGCCCTGGTCGCCGCGTTGCCGGCGGACTGCGCGCTGCCGGCGGGCGCGGTGCTGGTGGTGGGCACCGAGACCGTGCCGATCGAGACGGTGCGCCGCTGGTCGAGCCACCTGCGGGTGGTCGCCGCCTACGGCCTGACCGAGGCGACGGTCAACTCCACCCTGTGGCAGGCGGACCCGGACTGGACCGGCGCGGTGCCGATCGGCGTCCCCGACCCCAACACCCGCGCCTACGTGCTGGATACCGCGCTGCGGCCGGTCGGGGTCGGGGCGGTCGGCGAGCTCTACATCGGCGGCCGCGGGCTGGCGCGGGGCTATCTCGGACGCCCGGCGCTGACCGCCCAGCGGTTCGTCGCTGACCCGTTCGGCCGGCCGGGCGACCGGCTCTACCGGACGGGCGACCGGGCGCGCTGGCGCCCCGGCGGGGTGCTGGACTTCCTGGGCCGGGCCGACGACCAGATCAAGATCCGTGGCTACCGGATCGAGCCGGGCGAGATCCAGTCTGTGCTGATGCGTCACCCCGGCGTGCGCCAGGCGGTCGTGCTGGCCCGGGAGGACCGCCCTGGATCACTCCAGCTCGTCGCCTACGTCGTGCCGGTCGACCCGGCGCAGACTGGCCCGGCGCCCGGCGGTGGCCGGCTCGACCCGGCGGCGCTGCGCGTGCACGCGGCCGAGTACCTGCCCGAGTACATGGTGCCGGCGGCGGTGGTGCTCGTCCCGGGCCGGCTTCCGATGACCCCCAACGGCAAGCTCGACCGGGCAGCGCTGCCGGCTCCCCGGTTCGCGCTCTCGGCAGCCGACCGTGCGCCGGCCTCGGCGACCGAGGCACGCCTGTGCGAGCTGTTCGCTGAGCTCCTCGGGCTGGGCGACAGCCGTCGCGGGCCGGCGGCAGAGGAACAGGCGGGGCGGCAGCCCGCCGCCGCCGCCGTCGGCGTCGACGACGACTTCTTCGCCCTCGGCGGCGACAGCATCATCTCGATGCGGCTCGTCAGCCGGCTGCGGGCCGACGGGTTCGTGGTCCGGCCGGCCCAGGTGTTCCGGCACCGGACGCCGGCCGAGCTCGCGGCGGTGCTCACCGGGGCCGGGGCGCTCTCAGGCACCGTCGCCACGACCGGCGCCGGGCCGCTTCCTGGTGCCGTCGCCACGGCTGTGGCCAGCGACGGCGTCGGCGTGGTGCCGCCGACCCCGCCGCTGCTCGCGCTGCGGGCCGCCGGCGGCGGTGTGGACGGTTTCTCCTCGCCCATGCTGCTGCACGTCCCGGCCTCGGTCACCCTGCCGGCGCTGCGGGCCGTCCTGGCCGCGGTGGCGGAGCGGCACGAGATCCTGCGGGCCCGGCTGGTGCGTGCGGCGACCGGCACCGTCCCCGACGGCCTGCCGGCGACCAGCGCCGACGGCGGTGAGGCGTGGTACCTCGATGTGCCTCCGCCCGGCCCGGCCGGTGTCGGCTCGTGGGTGCGCCGGGTGGAGGTGGGCGCGGACGACGACCTCGACCGGATGCTCGCCGCCGAGGCGCTCCGCGCCAACCGGGAGCTCGACCCCGACGCCGGCGCGATGGTCCGCGTCGTCTGGTTCGACGCCGGGCACAGCAACTCGGGCCGGCTGCTGGTCCTCGTGCACCACCTGGTGACCGACGGGGTGTCCTGGCAGATCATCCTGGATGATCTCGCCGCGGCCTGGAACGCCCTGACCCGGGGCGGCGTACCGGCCCTCGCACCGGTGTCGACGTCCTACCGGCGGTGGGCGCTGGGTGTCACCGAGCAAGCCCGGCGACCCGAGCGGGAGGCGGAGCTGGCGTACTGGCTCCGGACTGTCGAGGGCGGCGCGCCGCTACCGCGCCCGGAGATACCGGAGGTCGAGCGGGCGGCACCGGAGCACGACACGGCGGTGGTCGAGCGCGACGCCGGGGCGGTAACCGCGACGATTCCCGAGACCTGGGCCGGCGACGTGCTGGTGGTCGCGCCCGCTGCCTGGGGCGTCGGGGCCGACGAGATCCTGCTCGCCGCGCTGGCGCTGGCGGTGGCCGACTGCCGCCGCCGGTGGGAGGGCACGCAGGCCGCCGGGCTCGTGGTCGCCCTGCAGAGCCATGGCCGCGTCGACCCGGAGGTGGACGAGGCGGACCTGACCCGCACCGTGGGGTGGTTCGCCGACGTCCACCCGCTCTGCCTGGATCAGCGGCCGGTCGACCTTGGCGACCCGGCGGCCGGCGCGGCGCTGGACGCCGCGGTCGTCGCCGTCCACCGGCGCAAGGCCGAGACCCCTCGGGGCGGTAGCGGCTACGGCCTGCTGCGCCATCTGAACCCGCGCACGGCGCCGGTCCTCGCCCGCGCCGGCCAGCCGGCGGTCTACCTGAACTACGAGGGCAGGTGGTCGCGGCCCGAGCCGGCTGACTGGGATGTCGCGCGCGAGGACGAGGGTCTCTTCGCCGGCTGGAACTCCGAGCGCGCCGACCCCTTCCCACTCACGGTGATCATCCGGGCGCTCGACCTGCCCGGCGGCCTGCGGCTGGTCGCCCGGTGGACGTCCGGCGCCGGCGGGCTCCCGGCATCCGCGGTCGGTGATCTCGCCACGGCGTGGACGCGTGCCCTGGCCGCGCTCGCTGCGCGGGCCCGGCACCTGCGCTAACCCGCTCGCGCGCGGCGCGTGCGGCCCGGCCACGCGCGCCGCACGGGCATCGCGCCCGCGGCAAATCGACGGACCCGTCCCTGCCGCATCGAATTTGCCGCAACGAATTTTTGGTTAATCCGACCAAAATCCAGTCAGGTAGCGATTTCGCTGCATAACTAGTTACGGAAGGTTGATGTTGCGGTGCGGGGTATAAGAAAATCGCTCGCGGCGATATGCGTCGCGGCGGCCGTCATGGTCGGAATCGTGGCTTGCGGCAGCGATGACGACGGGGGCGCGTCCCAGGAGGGGGGGACCGCGGCGGCGGCCGGGTTCCCGGTCACGATCAAGCATGCGTTCGGATCGACGACCATTCCCGCGGAGCCGAAGAAAATCATCGCGCTGAGCTACGAGGAGGACACGCTCGCGGCGCTCGGAATCACGCCGATCGCCTACGGTCAGAACCCCGGCAAGCCGGACGGGGACTTCCCCTGGCTCGAGGGCAGGATCGACCTCGCGGACAGCACGGCGCTCGACACCAGCGGCGACCTCAACCTCGAGCAGATCGCCGCACTCGATCCCGACCTGATCCTCGCGACGAACTTCTACGGGCTGGCGGACTACTACGACCGCCTCAGCGAGATCGCGCCGACCGTCGCCTACGAGACCGACGCCGGTATCTCGACCTGGCAGGACGTGAGCACGGTGATCGGGAAGGCGGTTGGTCGTGAGGCCGACGTCGCGAAGGCGATCGAAGCCACCGAGAAGATCGTCTCCGACGCGGCCGCGGAGCTGCCCGGGCTGGCGGGCAAGACGTTCAGCTACAGCTACTACTACGAGTCCAACGGGCTCGCCGTGATCGACGACCCGGAGACGATCTCCATCCAGCTCTACGGCCAGCTCGGGATGAAGCTGTCGCCGCGGGTCACCGCGAGCGTCGTCGACCGCGCGCTGAGCATGGAGAAGATCGGTGAGCTCGACGCCGACTTCATGATGATCGGCTTCGCGACCGACGAACTGCGCACCGAGATGAAGGCCAACGAGCTGTACACGAGGATCCCGGCGGTCATGGACGGCCGGGCGCAGGAGGTCGACGCCTTCACGGCGGGTGCGGTCAACAACCCGACCATCCTGAACATCCCCTGGCAGCTCGAGCAGCTCAAGCCCACCCTGGCCAAGGTCGCGGCGGCGGGCTGACCAGTCGGGATCACGTCCGGGCGAGCCGGGTGACGCGCGGCGTGCGCGCGTCACCCGACTCGTCGCCGATCGTCGTCGCCGCCAGCGTCAGCAGTGGTGCCGGTGCCGTCGGCGGCGGCGGCGAGCCCCGACCGCTACGGCTGCCGGGTAAGGTAACCGCCCATCGTGGTGAAGTACTCCGTCGCCGGCAGCTCGCGCCCGTCGTCGGTGCGGACCGTCCGGACCAGCAGCCCATGGCTGCGGCCGCGCCGCGCCTCGGCGCCGGCCACGATGACGACCCCGTCACCCTCCCGGATGAAGATCCGTCCGGGAGTGCCGCCGTAGATGCCCTTCGACACCTCCGCGGAGACGATCCGCAGCCGCTCGCCGTTGCGGTACGTGTAGGCGTTGGGGTACGGGTCGCACTGGGCGCGGACGAGCCGGTCGAGCTCCTCGGCCGTCCAGGTCCAGTCGATGAGGCTGTCCAGCGGCGATCGCTTGTGGAAGAAGCTCGCCTTCGAGCGGTCCTGCTTCTCCCACTCGGTGCGCCCGGACGCCATCAGCTCCAGGCCCTCCACAGCCATCGGGCCGAACAGGGCCAGGGTGCGGTGGAACAGGTCGGCCGTCGTGTCGCGCGGGCCGACCTGCACCCGCCGCTGCAGGACGACGTCACCGGCGTCGAGGACGTCGGTCATCATGTGCGCGGTCACGCCCACCTCCGGCTCGCCGTTGATGAGCGCCCAGATCAGCGGCGCGAACCCGGCGTAGGCCGGCAGCAGCGAGTCGTGGATGTTCAGCGTTCCCAGTCGAGGCAGGTTGAAAATCTGCGGCGGAATCCAGGTGCGCCAGTTCGTGGCGACGATGACGTCGGGGTCGGCCGCCTTGAGCAGCGACATCAGATCCTCGTCATCGGGGCGGTTCCGGATGGCCACCGGCACGCCGGCCTCGGTGGCGAGATCGGCGACCGAGTCGTCCCAGATCTTCTCGTAATCGCCTTCGCCCTTTTCGTGCGTGACGACGAGAGTGACGTCATTGTCGGAGTCGAGCAGCGCCTGCAGTGTTCGATGTCCCCAGGTCTGATATCCGAACATTACAACGCGCATGTCGATGCTTCTCCTCTGATCGGCGCTTCGTGCGGTGATTTCTCTGGAACACTGCTTCATGGTGGATGCGCCGATCGGCCGGTCGCGCTCTCGAAATCGGGCAGGTCAAGGGCGGGGATGTCGCGGGATTCGCCGGTGACGTCAGGTGTCGGCCGCCGGTTTCCCCGGATACGCCGCGCCGCCGGCTCGCGTGGAATCCGACCCGTCGGCGGGCTGGCGGGCGACCGCCCCCGGAATACCGGAGCCCGGCCCTCGCGCGGCGACGGTGCCGCCGGCCGGAAAGCGGCGCGGTGGCCGAGCCTTTCCGGTCAGCGGACTCCTCGTGCTTCGGGGTTCACGCGGGCCGAGCGGAAGCCCGCTCGCGACATGACCGTCGGACGCTTAAGTGAGGCTTACCTATGTTGTGATGTTCCGCGGCGCATGTCAAGTGAATCGGGCATGCACGGACCCGAATCGCGTCGTCAGGGCGCATCCCGACGGCCCGACCCCACACCCGGAGCGAACAACGCCCGAACCGAACCGCACCACGGCGGCAGCGGTCACCGGCCGGCGGTCACCGGCCGGTTCACGGACCGTCGACCTGACCTACCTGACTACCCGACCGGGCGGTCGGTGCCGGCCGTGATCAGGCGCCGCCGCCGGGGGGCGTGGGGACGACCTGGGTGGGCGTGGGCCCAGCGCCGGTCGGCGAGACCTCCGTCGGCGGTGTGGTCGCAGGTGCCGACGACGCCGGCGCGGTGGTCACCGGTGGTGTTGTCGGCCCCGCCGTGGGAGTCGTCTCGGGCGGATCGGTCTCCGCCGGCGGGGGCGGAGGCGTCGGAGTGGTCGTCCGCCGTGCCCGGGGCGTGTAGGCCGGCCGGTTCGGCGTCTGAACCGGCTCGGTGACGACCACGTCGGTGGTCGGCAGCGGGTCCGGTGTCCGCGGGGCGAACGACGGCGAGGGAGACGTGCCCTCCGCGCTGGTGCCGTCGGAGCCGCCCCCGTTGCCGGTGAACAGCAGGGTGAGCGCGACGGCGAGACCCGCCAGCACCGCCACCGCCGCGCCGGCGACGATCGCGATCGTCGGCGGCCGACCCTTGCGGGCCGATCCACGGGGGGCGTCGCCGCGGTGGTCGCCGCGCCCCGCGGCCGGTGCCCGGTGCGAGACGCCGCCCCCGCGACCGGCGCGTTCGCCGTCCCGGTCCAGCGAGAGCAGGCCGGCGGCCATGTTGGCGTCGTCCTGGTCGAACATGTCGACGGCCGCGGCGAGCGCGCCGATCTGGGTGATGTCGTCGTGCGGGCCAGTGCTCGCCACGCCCGGCCCGGTCACCGGCGCGTGCCCGACGGCCGTCAGATCGTCGCCCGGAGTCGACAGGTCCGCCCGCGGCGGCAGGGGCGTCATCTCCCGGCCCGGCATCAGCCGGTCGGTCACCCCGATGTCGCCGCTCGGCGCCGGCTGGCGGTCGGTCCGTGGCACCGACGAAGGCGGCGGCGGGGCCAGGTTCTCCAGGCCGTCGTCAGACGAGGGCTCGTCCGCGGCGGGCTCGGACTGGCGGCCGCGCGGATTCGTCACGACATCGGGGACGGGGGTGGCGTTGCGCGCGATGGGCGTCAGCCGGCGGCGGATCTCGTCGACGTCCGGGCGCAGCTCGGCGGGACGGTCGAGCAGGTCGGTGAGCAGCCCGCGCAGCGGCCCGGCGAGCCGGAACGGCCGCCGCCGGCCCTCCACCACGGCGCTCAGCACCGCGTAGGTCTCCGGGCCCTCGAAGGGCGGGCAGCCCTCGACCGCCGAGTAGAGCGTCGCGCCGAGCCCCCACAGGTCGCTCGCGGGCGTGCCCGAGGAGCCACGCACCCGCTCCGGGGCGATGTAGGCCGGGGAGCCGACGAGCGCGCCCGTCCCGGTCAGGGTCACGTCGCCCTCGGTCGCGGCGATGCCGAAGTCGGTGAGGCGAACCCGGTTGTCCCGGCCGAGCAGGACGTTGCCCGGCTTCACGTCACGGTGCAGCACACCGGCCGAGTGGGCGGCGGCGAGGGCGTCGGCCAGCGCCAGCCCGATCGCGGCGACCTGGTCGAACGGCAGCGGGCCATGGTTCTTGATGGTGTCGCCGAGGCTGTCCGCGTCGACGAGCTCCATGATGATCCAGTGCCGCTCGTGCTCCTCGACGACGTCGAAGACCGAGACGATGGCCGGGCTGTGCAGCCGGGCCAGCGCACGCGCCTCGCGCAGCACCCGGGCCCGGATGGCATCCCGCTCCGCCTGCGCGCCCGCCATCGGCACGAGGATTTCCTTAATTGCGACTGGCCGCTGGAGCAGCTCGTCCTCGCCGCACCACACAACGCCGGCGCCACCGCGCCCGATAGGTGTGTCGAGGCGGTAGCGCTGCGCTACATAGCGGGGTGTGCCGTGCCGAGAGGTGTCGGGGGGCACGCTCGCCGATCTGGCCATCGAGTCAAGTCTGACAGACGAATTGACTGGACCGGACGCAACCCCGCCGGCCATCGGACCCGTCAGGCCGGCAACCGGCCCTGAGGCTCCTCATGAGGCCGGCCTGAAGGTCGCGAAGAGCTGTCGCATGAGCGGCTGATCCGCCTCCCACAGCTCCTCGGCCGTGTACCAGTACAGAGCGTATCCATGCCCGTTTCGCACCGCGCCACGGTTGAGCACATGCACCGTCCCCCCACCGGAGGCGTAGGTGAACTCCCAGTCGGCCTGTGTCGCGCCGTCCGCCCCGTCACCTGGTTCGATCCGTACCCGCCGGTAGTCCCGCACTCGATCCCGGAAGCTGATTTCGTTCGTGCGCCAGTCCTCAATAGCGGAGGTGTTCGCACTCGCGATGCTCCCGATGCGCAAGAACGTACCAGTAGCCGGATCCACGAAGTCCGTATTCCCCTCGCCCCCGGGGCCGGGCCGCCGCTGCCAGCGCGACGGGTAGGCGATCGACCAGCCTGTCGGATCGACGTAGGAGACCCAGCCCGGAGGCGCCGTGACCGGCTCAGAATTCGACGCGACCAGGTCTCCAGCCTGGACTGCTGCGGCTTCCTGGTCAGCCTGGACGGTCGGGCGCGGCCCGGCTCCGGCCGGCTCCGCACCGTCGTCACCCCCGCCGAACACCAGGACGGCGGCGACGACCGCAAGCGCGATCACGACGACGGACGCGATGAGGATCACAGCCAGGCGACGTCCGCGGCTGGGCGTAACGGCGCTCGCCCCGTCCGGACGCCCCAGCACCCCACCCGGGTGCCGCCGCTCCTCCGGCTGCCGTTCGGAGGGCGGGCGGAACAGGTTCTGCCCACTCGTCGGCGGCTCCTGCTCCGGCTCCCGTCGCGGATGGGCGGCGGCGCGGGATGCGCTCGACGGACCCGCGGAGATCCCCGGACCGGAATCGCCGGAGGCCGTGGACCTGCCCGGCCGGGAGAACAACGCCGCGGCCGCCGAGTACCGGCGCCCCACAGCGGACGTCGGTTCCGTGGCGGTGCCTGGCGTTCCCGTGGCGTCGGGCGTACTCCTCGTCCCGGCTGTCCCGGTGGCCTTGGCTGTCCCGGTGGCCGTGGTGGCGGCCGGTTCGGTGCCCGCGGAACCGGCCGGGCCCGGCACCGTTCCCGTCGCGGCCGATGCCGCACCGGCGCCGGGTATCGGCAGGCCGCCGGTCATCGGATCCAACGAGTCCTGGGATGTCCGCGCCCGCGCCGGGATGCCACCGAGTGCCCGCATGCGGTCGACCGGTCGCAGCCGCTCAGCGCCCCGGGGACGCTCAACCGTCGCGCCCCGCCGCCGCTCCATCGCCCGGAGCCGCTCCAGCCGACCGGTCAACCGCGGGTGCGCACCAGCCGTTCCCGACTGTCTCGCCGTTCCCGCCGGCCGTGCGTCGCTCGTCGCCGGCTCGCCTGCCCCGACCCGGCTCGCCGTGGGTTCGACGGCCGCCGAGTCCGGTATCGGGGAGCCGGCATCCTCCGCGGCGATGACCGCCGCGCTGTCTGTACCGATGTCGATGCGGGTGTCATTGTCCGCGTCGGACCCGGTGTTGCCCGTGCTCGCCGGCGACGTCCGGGTCAGCACGGTTCCGTCCGGCGATGCCTCGGCCAGCAGGGTGTCGTCCGCCAGCACCCCGCCGGGCACGGTGTCATTCGGCGGCGCCTCGCCGGGCAGGGTGCCGGGCAGGGTGTCGTCTGATGGTGTCTCGCCGGGCAGGGTGTCGTCCGACAGTGGGCCGCCGGGCACGGTGTCGTCTGACAGTGCCTCGCCAGGCATGGTGTCGTCCGGTGGTGCCTCGCTGGGCGCCGCGTTCATCAGCACGGTGCCGGCCAGCCCCGGGGCGGCTGGCGGTGGGCCGGCGGGTGCGCCGCCGGCCGGTGCTGTCGTCGTGCCCGTGAGCAGCGCGGTCAGGTCCGCGCCGCCGTCCTCCGGGGACGAGTGGTCGTCGGACGTTTCGTCGTCCTCCGCCATGGCGTTGTGCGTCTCACCGGCGCGCGCGCCGGCGGTCGCCGGTCCACCGAGGACGGACTCGCCGAGGACGGTGGTCTCGTCGGGCCCGGCATACTGGCTGACCACGGTGTCCTGGTCGGCCGGGGATGCGCCGCCCGTGGATGCTCCGCCCGCGGTGAACGTGTCACCGCCGTCCGCCGCGAACCCGGCCGGGATCGGGGCCGTCGGAGGCCCGGGGGCGACGGGTGCGGGGGCGACGGGTGCGGGGGCCGCGGGTGTGCCCGACGTCGGAGTGATCGCTGTTACCGCGGGCCGGGATGGTCGGCTGCGGGCCCGGGAGGGCCGGGTGTCCCCGCCGCGTTCGAGGATGTCGCGCAGCCGCGAGCGCACCGTCGCCAGACTCGGCCGGCGTGCCTGGTGGGTGGCCATGAGATCGTCGATCACGGGCGCGAGCCGCCCGGCGGCGCGGAACGGCCGGCGCCGGCTCTGCACCACCGCGGCGAGAATGGAGATCGGGTCGTTCCCGGGGAACGGGGAGACCCCCTCGACGCTGGTGAACAGCGTGGCGCCCAGCCCCCACCGGTCGCTGGCGGCCGTTCCGGCGTCGCCGCGGGCCCGCTCGGGTGCCAGGTAGGCCGGGGAGCCGAGAACCATCCCGGTGCTGGTCAGCCGAGGGTCGCCATGGCTGACGGCGATCCCGAAGTCGGTGAGCCGGGCGCGTTCGTCCGCTGTCACCAGGACATTGCTCGGCTTCACGTCACGGTGCACGATGCCCAGGCGGTGGGCGGCCTCCAGCGCGTAGGCGAGGCTGATGCCGATGCGGCAGACCTCGCCGACCCCGAGCCGCCCGCGCTCCTCGATGATCGCCGACAGGGACCGCCCGTCGACGAATTCCATGACGATCCAGGGCAGGTCGCCCTCGGCGATGACGTCCAGGACCGCGACCGCGCCGGGATGATGCAGCCGGCCGGCGGCGCGCGCCTCCCGCAGCACCCGCTCCCGCGCGAGCTCCCGCTCCCGCTCGCTGCCGTCGGTGGGGAGCCGGACCTCCTTGACGGCGACCTGCCGGCCGAGCAGCTCGTCGGTGGCCCGGTGCACGACACCGAAGCCGCCCTGGCCGATCACCCCGTCCAGCCGGTACCGACGCCCGACGAGAGCGCGTGGACCGGCTGGACCGGGTTCGCCCCGGCGCTCGCCTGACATCGGTTGTCCTCTCCGCTGCGCGTTGACGATTTCATGGGATCACATCCGGTCCGCTCACCGGCAGTGGGGCATGCTGGTCGGGGCCGGCGCCGACGGGCCGTGCGGGCCGGTCCGCCGGGCCCGGCGTGACGCGGTGCATCTGGTCGGCGACCTGGCGCATCCGGGCGGACAGCCTGGAAGGAAGGCGAACCGTCGGGGAGGGAACGTGGACGACAGCGGCTGGGAGCACCTGCGGGGCGAGGCGGTGCGGGTGGCGCGGCACGCCTACGCGCCCTACTCGGGCCTGCGGGTCGGCGCTGCGGCGATGGTCGACGACGGTCGGGTCGTCGTCGGTTGCAACGTAGAGAACGCCTCCTACGGGCTCACATTGTGCGCTGAATGTGGTCTTGTCTCGGCGCTGCGGGCCAGCGGTGGTGGCCGGCTGGTCGCCTTCGCCTGTGTGGACGGCACGGGCGCGCCGCTCGCGCCGTGCGGTCGCTGCCGCCAGCTTCTTCACGAGCACGGAGGTCCCGAGCTCGAACTGGCGACCGCGGACGGAATCCGTACCCTGGGCGAGCTCCTCCCCGGCGCCTTCGGCCCGGCGGACCTGCCGCCCGCGGCGGAGCAGGCACCTGCGGTGGAGCGGGCACCTGCGGCGGAGCGGGCACCTGCGGCGGAGCGCGGAGCATGAGCGCTGATGCCCCCGGCAGCGATCACGGCGGTCCTGCGGCGTCCCACGACGTCGTCGACCTCATCCGGGCCAAGCGCGACGGGGCGGCGCTGCCGGCGGACGCGGTCGCCTGGCTCATCGACGCCTACACCCACGGCCGGGTCGCCGACGAGCAGATGTCCGCCTACCTGATGGCCGTGGTCTGGCGCGGCATGGCCTCCGACGAACTGGATCACTGGACGTCGGCGATGATCGCCAGCGGCGAACGGCTGGACCTGTCCGGCCTGACCCGCCCGACGGTCGACAAGCATTCCACCGGCGGGGTCGGGGACAAGGTCTCGCTGGTCCTCGCCCCGCTGGTGGCCGCGTGCGGAGCGGCCGTCCCGCAGCTGTCCGGACGTGGGCTCGGGCACACCGGCGGGACGCTTGACAAAATGGAGGCGATCCCCGGCTGGCGCGCCGATCTCGACCCGGGCACCATGCGTGCCGTGCTGGCGGACGTCGGCGCCGTCATCTGCGCCGCCGGCCCCGGCCTGGCTCCCGCGGACCGCAGGCTGTACGCCCTGCGCGACGTCACCGGCACGGTCGAGTCCATCCCGCTGATCGCCTCCTCGATCATGAGCAAGAAGATCGCGGAGGGGACGTCCGCGCTGGTCCTGGACGTCAAGGTCGGCGCCGGCGCCTTCATGACCTCACTCGCCGACGCCCGCGAGCTCGCGCGGACGATGGTCGGCCTGGGCGCCCGCGCCGGGGTGCGCACCGAGGCCCTGCTCACCGCGATGGACACCCCGCTGGGCCGCACCGCGGGCAACGGCCCCGAGGTGACCGAGGCGGTCGAGACCCTGCGCGGGGCGGGCCCGTCGGACCTCGTCGAGGTGACCGTCGCCCTCGCCCGCGTCATGCTGGACATCGTCGGCCTCAGCGGTGGTTCCGGTGCCGCGCCGGATCCGGCGGAGGTCCTGGCCTCCGGGGCGGCATACGACGTGTGGCGCGCGATGGTCGCCGCCCAGGGCGGCGATCCGGACGCCCCGCTGCCGACCGCCGCGTTCACCCGCACTGTCTCCGCTCCGGCGGACGGCTACCTGAGCCGCCTCGACGCCCGCGCCCTGGGCATCGCCGCCTGGCGCCTGGGCGCGGGGCGCGCGCGGAAGGAAGATCCCGTCTCGCCGGCAGCTGGACTGCGTTGGCTGGCGGCGGTGGGGGAGCAGGTCCAGGCCGGCGCCCCCCTGATCGAGCTCTACTCCGACGACGAGGCGACCTTCCCCCGCGCGCTCTCCGCACTCGCGGACGCCGTCTCGGTCACCGACGAGCCGCCCCCTCCCACCCCCCTGATCCTCGACCACATCCGCTGACCCGCGCCCCGCCCCGCTGATCTGCGCGCCGCGCTGCTGATCCGCGCGACATGCCATTTTGGTGTGTGCAGATTGTTTTCTGTTTGGGTTATTTGTGAATCTGATGGGCGGCTGGTGAACCGCAGTGTGCTGGGATGCGCGGGCTGCGGTGCGCCGGGTCGCGGGATGCGGGCTGCAGCGCATGGGGGTATGGGGGGCAGGCGGTGCGGGTGCGGTGGATTGGGGCGCGGTGTCTGCTCGTCGTCATGTGGCGGACGGCGAACTGTCGGTGGGGTGGCCTACCGTCAGGGAGGTGAGCGTGGACATCCCTGCTGGCCAGGCCAGCGAGAAGATCACTGAGGCTGCGATCCGCCGGGTTCCCAAGGTCCTGCTGCACGATCATCTTGATGGTGGCCTGCGGCCCGCGACCATCGTCGAGCTGGCTGACGCCACCGGGTACACCAGGCTGCCGACGACCGATGTCGACAAGCTCGGTACCTGGTTCCGCGGAGGTGCGCACACCGGGTCGCTCGTGCGGTACCTGGAGACGTTCAGCCACACGGTGGGCGTCATGCAGACGCCCGAGGCCGTGGCCCGGGTGGCCCGCGAGTGCGCCGAGGATCTGGCCGCCGACGGGGTCGTCTACGCGGAGGTCCGGTTCGCCCCGGAGCTCCACGTCGAGCAGGGCATGTCGCTCGACGAGGTGGTCGAGGCCGCGTTGGACGGCTTCCGCGCCGGCTCGGCGGGAACCGGCCTGCACGTGCGCGCGCTGGTGACCGCCATGCGCCACCAGGCCCGCTCGTTGGAGATCGCGGAGCTGGCCGTCCGGTGGCGGGAGGCCGGGGTGGTCGGGTTCGACATCGCCGGGGCGGAGGCGGGCAACCCGCCGACCCGCCACCTGGACGCGTTCCAGTACATCCAGCGGGCGAACGGGCACTTCACGATCCACGCGGGTGAGGCGTTCGGGCTGCCGTCGATCTGGGAGGCGCTGCAGTGGTGCAACGCCGACCGGCTGGGGCACGGCGTGCGCATCGTCGACGACATCACGGTCGACCCGGACGGAAACGCCACCCTCGGGGATCTGGCCGACTATGTGCGCGATGTCCGTGTCCCGCTGGAGATGTGCCCGTCGTCGAACGTGCACACCGGGGCGGCGCCGAGCATCGAGCGCCATCCGATCGGTCTGCTGCGCAGGCTGCACTTCCGGGTCACGGTGAACACCGACAACCGGCTGATGAGCGGGGTGACGCTGTCCAGCGAGTTCGCGACCCTGGTCGAGACGTTCGGCTACGGCTGGTCCGACATCCGCTGGCTGACCGTGAACGCGATGAAGTCTGCCTTCCTCCCATTTGACCAGCGTCTCGCGCTGATCAACGAGGTCATCAAGCCCGGCTTCGAGGGGCTCGTCCCGTGACCGGGTTGTCCGACCTGGCAGCCGGGGTGGACGGGCGGTCGCGGTGTCCCTGGGGGCTGTCGACGCCGCTGTACGTCGAGTACCACGACACCGAGTGGGGCCGGCCCGTTCGGGACACTGTCGGCCTGTTCGAGCGGATGACGCTGGAGGCGTTCCAGTCCGGGCTGTCGTGGCTGACGATCCTGCGCAAGCGTCCGGCGTTCCGGGCGGCGTTCGCGGGGTTCGATCCGGCCGCCGTCGCCGCGTTCGGCGCGGGCACGGTCGAGGAACTTCTCCTGGACGCCGGCATCGTCCGCAACCGGCGCAAGATCGAGGCGACGATCGCGAACGCCCGCGCGGTGCTCGCCCTGACCGAGCCGCTGGAGGAGCTGGTCTGGTCGTTCGCGCCGCCGTCCCGTCCGGCCCCGGTCCGGCTCGCCGACGTCCCGGCGGTGACCGCCGAGTCCAAGGCGCTGGCGAAGGCGCTGCGGGGGCACGGCTTCGTCTTCGTCGGCCCGACCACCGCGTATGCGCTCATGCAGGCGTGCGGGCTGGTGAACGACCACCTCGCCGGCTGCGCGGCGCGGGACGCGGCCGTCGAGCCCGCCGCCCAGGCCGCCGGGCTGACCGCGCCTGCGGGCTGACCGCATCCCCGGCAGCCCGCCGGGTCAGGTCATCCAGCTGCGGGGGCCGAAGGTCTGGACGGAGCGGGCGGCGACCCGTGAGGCCTCGCCGAGGGCTCCGACCAGCTCGTCGGTCGCGAGCGCGCCGTGGGCCATCATCCAGGCGAAGGCACCGTGGAAGACGTCGCCGGCGCCCAGGGTGTCGCGGGCGGCCACCACCGGGGGCAGCACGTGGCCGCGCCGTTCCGCCGTGGCCCAGCGGATGGGCCCGGGGCCGTCCGTGACGGCGACGAAGAACGGCCCGTAGCGCAGCAGCAGGCCGAGGATGTCCGCGCCGGGGTCGAAGCCCGGGGGGCGGAACGCGGTCGAGCAGATCACGACGTCGACGAACGGCAGGATCTGCTCGGTGCCGGGCTTCCAGCTTCCGCCGTCGAGGAGGACCGGCGGGCCTGAGCCGCGCAGCGTGCGGAGCAGGCCGATGGCGGCGTCGACCTGGTGGCCGTCGAGCACGACCACGTCGGCGTCGGCGACCGCGGCCGCGGCGGAGGTGTTCGCGGTGCACCGGGGGACCATGCCGTGCGTCGAGGTCACCGCACGCTCACCGGTCTGCGAGGTCACCATGACCGCTGACATCGGGAGGGCGTAGGACATCGCCGACTGGCCGGCCAGGTGGCCGGCGGCCGCCGTGTTCGGCCCGGTCTGGACGGCACCGGCCAGGCCGGCCATCCCGCCGAGGACGCCGGCTCCACCGAGCCCGGCCCCGCCGGCCACCCCGTGGCCGCCGATCCCGCCGTGGCCGCCGTGACCGCCGATCGCACCGTGACCGCCAGGCCCACCGTGGCCACCGCCGGGTCCGCTGCCGTGCCCACCGTGCCCGCCGCCGTGGGCGCCGCCGACCGGGCCGTGCACGTGGCCGGCTGGCTTGACCGCCCCGGCGGGGCTGTGGGTCGCGCCGCCGGGCAGGCCGGGCCCGCCCCGGCCGCGCACGTGCGGGTATCCGGTGAGCGGTCCCGCCGGGCCGTAGCCGGAGCGGGTGCCGCCGGAGCGCAGCCCGGTGGGCTTGCCGGGCGGGCCGTGCTGGCCGGCGGGACCGGCCACTCCCTGCGCGGCGAGGGCTCCGTAGGGACCGGCGGCACCGTCGCCGGACTGCTCCGGCACCAGCTCGATGTGCCGGACCCCGTAGCGCGCGAGATCCGCATGCACGAGCGCCGCGGCCGGGGACGTGCCGATGGCGCTCACGAGGCAGGCCCGCCCGCCGAGGTAGGCGAACGTCACCGCGGCGTTCGTCGCGGGCCCGCCCGCATTCATGGCGAAATCCCGCGCCACACACTTCTCGTCGGCACCTGGAAGCCGATCCACGAGGTAGACCGAATCAAGCGTCGTCAGGCCGACGAAGACGCCTTTCATGGGCCCATTATCCGGCCTGGGCCGGAGTGACAGGCCTGTTCAGGCGGGGGTGTCGAAGCCGGCGAACAGGTCGCGCGGCCGCAGGACACGGGCCGCCTCAGTGATGGAACCGGACAAGGAGGGATAGATCGAGAAGGTGTGCGCGATCTGGTCGACGGTCAGACCGTTCTCCACCGCGAGTGAAATTGAGAGGATCAGTTCACTTGCACGCGGAGCAACGATGACGCCACCCAGGACGCTGCCACTTCCGGGCCGGCAGAACAACTTCACGAAGCCATCCGCTATCCCCATCATCTTCGCTCGAGGATTGCGCATCAGTGGCACTGTGGTGACCTCGGCGGCGATCGCGCCGGAGTCCTTCATCCGCTGGGTCACCCCGACGGTGGCGATCTCGGGCTCGGTGAAGATGTTCGACGACACGGTGCCCAGGCGCAGCGGGGTCACCGCCTCGCCGAGGGCGTGCCACATCGCGATCCGGCCCTGCATCGCGGCGACGGACGCCAGCGGGAGCACGCCGGTGCAGTCGCCGGCCGCGTACACGCCGGGAACCGACGTCCGGGACATGCGGTCGACGACGACGTGGCCGCCGGAGCCGAGCCGGACGCCGACCTCGGTGAGACCGAGGCCCTTCGTCCGCGGCACCGAACCCACCGCCATCAGCGCGTGGCTGCCTGTCACCGTCCGGCCGTCGGTGAGCTCGACGAGGACGCCGTCACCGATCCGGCGCGCCGCGGCGGCCCGGGAGCGGTTGAGTACCTCGATGCCGCGGCGGACGAAGACATCCTCGATCACCCGGGCCGCGTCCGGGTCCTCGCCGGGCAGCACCCGCTCGCGTGAGGAGACAAGTGTCACCTCGGCGCCGAGCGCCCGGTAGGCGCTGGCGAACTCGGCGCCGGTGACGCCGGAACCGACCACGACCAGGTGCTCGGGGATCTCCTTGAGGTCGTACAGGTGGCGCCAGGTGAGGATGCGCTCGCCGTCCGGCTCGCAGCCGGAGATCTCCCGCGGCGACGCCCCGGTGGCGACCAGGACGATGTCGCCGACGAACGTCTCGCCGTCGGACGTCTCGACCGCGTGCGGGCCGACCAGGCGTCCGGTGCCGTGCACCACCTCGACCCGCTCCCGCTCCAGGCGGCGCTCGATGTCGGCGGACTGGGCCTGGGCCAGCGCCCGCACCCGTTCGTTGACCTGCTCGGGGTCGACCGTGACCACGTCCGGTGGCGTGAGGTGGGGCAGGCCGGTCAGCTCCCAGCTGCCGACCTCGGCCGAGGGGTCGCCATGTGGGCGCACCCCCAGCGCCGGCGCCATCGCGAAGTTCGTCATCGTCTCCGATGTCGCGATGAGGGTCTTCGACGGCACGCAGTCGGTCAGGACACACGCCCCGCCGATGCCGTCTGAGTCGATCACGGTCACGGTCGCGCCGAGGGACGCGGCGACCAGGGCCGCCTCGTAGCCGCCGGGTCCGCCGCCAAGGATGACGATGCGCGTCACGTGGGATCCTCCAGAGCTCGTCGTACCTCCCTAGTTTGCCCCTCTTCCGACGTCCCTCTCGTCCCGGTGCGGCGGCCTCCGTAGTATCTTCCACCGACGTCGGACGCCCCCCGTGACGTCGGTCCATCCCCGTGACGCCGGTGGCCGCACCCGGCGTGGAAGCCACCCCCGCGCTCTCGCACCGGGCGGGGGAGATCGGAAGAGACCCCGACGATGACGAAGTACGCCGCCTACGCGAGCAACCTCGATCCGGCGCACATGAAGCAGCGCACGCCGCACTCCCCGGTGATCGGCACCGGGTGGATCAGGGGCTGGCGCCTGACCTTCGGCGGTGAGAACGTCGGCTGGGACGGAGCGCTGGCGACCATCGTCGAGGCGCCCGGCGCCCACGTGTACGTCCTGCTGTACGACCTCGACCGCTACGACCTGGAGCGGCTCGACATCTGGGAGGGCGCCGACACCGGCCTCTACACCCGCATCCGGGTGCGGGTGTCGACCCTGGACGGCGAGAGCCTGGCCTGGACGTACGTGCTGAACACCTACGAGGGCGGGCTGCCGTCGCGCAACTACCTCGACATGATCGCGGACGCGGCCGAGAAGGCCGGTGCCCCCTCCGAGTACGTCACCGAGCTCCGTGGACGCCCGATCGCCTGATCCGGGCCTGCCCGGCCTGCCCGGCCGGGCAGCACCGGACGACCTGGCCTAGGCCAGGTCGTCCGGGCCCACCGGGTCGGCCGAGCGGTCGAGCAGCTCACAGGCGGCGGCGGAGAGGAACCTCACACCGACGCCGACCGCGCGCTCGTCGACGTCGAAACTGCCCTGGTGCAGGTCGTAGGTGGGGCCGCCCGGTGTCCGGGTGCCCAGCCGGGCCAGGCCGCCGGGCACGTGGGTGAGATACCAGCCGAAATCCTCGCCGCCCAGCGACTGGGCGACCGAGGTGGCCGCCCCGTGCCCGAACACCGCGTCGACCACCGCGCCGAACGCGTCGACGACGTCCGCGTGGTTGACCACCGGCGGGACGCCGCGCACGTAGTCGACGGCGATCTGCGCCCCGTACGGGGCGACGAGCTGTTCGGCGAGGCGTTCGACCAGCTCCGGCGCCGCCTCCCAGGTCTCCCGGGACAGCGTGCGGATCGTCCCGCGCAGCTTGCCGGTGCGCGGGATGGCGTTCGTGACGGTGCCCGACTGGATCTGGCCCCAGACCAGCGAGAGCGCGGAGCGCGGGTCGACCCGCCGGGACAGCGCGGCCGGCAGGTCCACCGCCAGCCGGGCGAGGGCGTACACCAGGTCGACGGTGTTCTGCGGCCGTGAGGTGTGCCCGCCCGGCCCGGCCAGGGTGATCTCCACCGCGTCGGCGGCCGAGGTGATCGGGCCGGAGCGCAGCCCGATGGTGCCCACGTCGAGGGCGGGGTCGCAGTGCACGGTGATCGCCGAGGTCACCGGCTTGAGCACGCCGGCGTCGATCACGTCGAGCGAGCCGCCGGGCATGGTCTCCTCCGCCGGCTGGAAGAGCAGCCGCACGGTACCCGGCAACGGGTGTGCCCGGGCGTGCTCGGCGAGCGCCAGACCGGCGCCGAGGGCCACGGTGGTGTGCACGTCGTGCCCGCAGGCGTGGGCGACGCCCGGCACCGTCGACCGGTACGGGACGTCCTTGACGTCGGCGAGTGGCAGCGCGTCCATGTCGGCGCGCATCATCACCACCGGGCCGCCCGAGTCGACCCCCGCGCCGATGTCGCACCACAGGCCGGGCACGTCGGGGAGCCGCTGCGGGCTCAGGCCGGCGGCCAGCAGCCGTTCCTCCAGGACGCGCGCCGTGCGATGCTCCTGGCGGCCCAGCTCGGGATGGGCGTGCAGGTCACGCCGCAGCGCGATCAGCTCGTCCTCGTGCTCCGCGAGCCAGGCCGCCGTGATCGGCATGCCCGCCGCGGCGGTCCTGTGTGTCATGTCCGCTGTCATCTACCGGGCCGGGCCCTCCGCTGTCGCTCCGGCAGGCCGGTTACCCGTGGGTGACCGGTCGCCCCGCGTTCATCTCCGCAAGCAGCGTATCGACCACAGCGGTGAGGTCTCCGCCGGCCCGCCGCGCGGCAAGTTCCTGTCGGGTGTAGCTCGCCCCGGAGGTGAGGATCCGGTCGACGTTGGTGAGCTCGGTTTCACAGCCGAGCCGGCGGGCGACGGGGAGGAGATCCTCGACGAGGTCGACGATGTCGGTGCTGACCGGGCGCACGGTGCCGCGGTCGTCCACCATGATCTCCGCGTCGAGCCCGTAGCGGGCGGCCCGCCACTTGTTCTCCTGCACCACCCAGCGTTGCGGGGCCGGAAGCCGGTACCCGCGGTCGAGCTGGGTGTTCATCCGGTCGACGATGCACTGCGCGAGCGCGGCGACCGCGCCGACCTCGAGCAGCGTCGGCAGGCCGTCGCAGATGCGCAGCTCGACGGTGCCGAAGTTGGGGTGGGGGCGGATGTCCCACCACACCTCGCGGATCGTCTCGATGGTGCCGGCCGTCACCAGGGTCTCCATGAACCCCTCGAACGCCGCCCAGTCGTGCAGCGGGTAGGGCAGGCCGGCGGTCGGCAGGCTCTCGAACACCCGTGAGCGCGACGACGCGAGCCCCGTGTGCGAGCCGAGCCAGTAGGGCGAGGACGCCGAGAGCGCCAGGAAGTGCGGGATGTAGGACATCAGCGCGTTCACGATGGGCATCGCCTTCTCCGGCGAGCGCACGCCCACGTGGACGTGCACCCCGAAGATGAGCAGCCGCCGGGCCAGCCACTGCATCCGGCCGACCAGGCGGTCGTAGCGGTCGTCCGCGGTGATCTTCTGGGTGGAGTACTCGCTGATCGGGTGGGTGCCGGAGCACATCAGGCCGATGCCGCGCCGCTCGGCCAGATCCCGCAGCACCTCGACCGTGCCGAGCAGGTCGGCGGTGGCCTCGGGCACGGTCTGACACACCCCGGTGATCACTTCGATGGTCGACTCGAAGAGCTCGTGCTTGGCCTTGGCGGCGCCCTCCTCGCCGACCTTGGCCCGCAGGTCCTCGAGGATCTCGGTCGCGCCGCCACGCAGGTGCCGGCTCTGCAGGTCGACGAGTTCCAGCTCCCACTCGATCCCAAGGCTCGAACTCGGCGACGACGAGAAGGGAATGTGCACCGCGGCTCCTCCGGGTGAGCGGGCCCCGCCAGCGGGCGGGCCCGGAACTCGGGCAGCGAGCTCTCCGGGCTGGTTACCCAGATCGCGCGGCCGTACCCCCCGAAGGGACGAAGGCACACCCCTTACGGGTCGTTGGCCACGCGCGCCTCAGTGTCCGGATTTGCTCCGACTGAGAGTTATCTTAGTTTGACTTTTCGTGGCGGCGAGTACTTCCGCGTGACTGACCGGGATCTCTCCGCAGCGCCGGGGACAGGGGAACCCGGCCGCTGTCAGGATGCCGGGCGGGCGGGCGCGGCGGGAACGGTGGGCGCCGCCGGACCGCCGGGCTTCGCGGGCGCCGCCGGACCGGGCACGGCGGGGGCGACCACGCGGATACCGAGCTCGCGGAGCTGCCGCTCGTCGATCGTCGTGGGAGCGCCGGTCAGCGGGTCGAGCCCGGACTGGGTCTTCGGGAAGGCGATGACCTCACGGATGTTGTCCTCGCCCGCGAGGACGGCGACAAGCCGGTCGATACCGAACGCGAATCCACCGTGCGGCGGGGCGCCGTACCCGAACGGGGTGAGGAAGAACCCGAACCGGGCCTTCGCCTCCTCCGGCGAGATGCCCAGCAGCCCGAAGACGCGCTGCTGCAGCTCGCTCTCGTGGATCCGGATCGACCCCGAGCCCAGCTCCCACCCGTTGAGCACCAGGTCGTAGGCCAGGCTGCGCACCGCCAGCGGCTCGGACTCCATCTTCTCGACGTCGTCGGGATGCGGCCGGGTGAACGGGTGGTGCCCCGGCTTCGGCCGCCCGGTGGCCGCGTCCACGCCGACGAACAGGGGGAAGTCGACCACCCAGGCGAAACGCAGCTCGCCCGCGCCGGCGGGCGGACGCCCGAGGTCGTTGCGCAGCTGGCCGAGCACCTCGCAGGTGGTCTCCCACTCGTCCGCGACGAGCAGCAGCAGGTCGCCCTCCTCGGCCGCGGTCGCCGTGACGATCCCGGTGAGCTCCGCGGGGGAGAGGAACTTCGCGACCGGTGACTCCAGCCCCCCGGCGGCGGCGACGCGCATCCACACCAGGCCCTTCGCACCCAGCTTCTTGGCGCGGTCGGTGAGGGTGTCGAGCGCCTTGCGGTTGTGCGTGGCCGACCCGCCCGGCACCCGGATGCCCTTGACCGCCGGGGCGCCGGCGAACGCCTTGAAGCCGCTGTCGGCGAAGATCGCGGTGAGCTCGACGAGCTCCATCCCGAACCGCAGGTCGGGCTTGTCGACCCCGAACCGGTTCATCGCGTCGTGCCAGGTCAGCCGCTCGATCTCGGGCACGGCGCGCCCGGAGCCCGCCGCGGCCGCGGCGGCGGCCGAGAGCACCGCCGCGGAGACCACATCGAGGATGTCGTCGACGCCGACGAAGCTCATCTCCAGGTCGAGCTGGGTGAACTCGTACTGCCGGTCGGCGCGCAGGTCCTCGTCGCGCAGGCAGCGCGCGAGCTGGAAGTAGCGGTCCATCCCGCCGACCATCAGCAGCTGCTTGAAAAGCTGCGGCGACTGCGGCAGCGCGTAGAAGCTGCCCGGGAACTGCCGGGACGGGACGACGAACTCGCGCGCGCCCTCCGGCGTCGACGGCATCAGCAGCGGCGTCTCCACCTCGACGAACCCGCGGTCGGCGAACGCGGTGCGCAGCGCGCCGAGGACCGCCGAGCGGGTCCGCAGGTTGCGCTGCATCCGGTCGCGGCGCAGGTCGAGGTACCGGTAGGTGAGCCGGGTGCTCTCCTCGACGGAGTCGGCCCGGTCGTCGAGCGGGAACGGCGGCGGCGCGGCGACCGAGAGCACCTCGACGGCGCAGTCCGTCAGTTCGACCTCGCCGGTGGCCAGGGCCGGGTTCACGGTGCCCTCCGGGCGGGCGGTGACGGTGCCGGTGATCCGCAGGACGTACTCGGAGCGAGCGTCGACCGAGCCGTCGACGACGCACTGGAGCAGGCCCGAGTGGTCGCGCAGGTCGACGAACATCAGCGACTGGCCGTGCTGGCGGCGGTGCGCGACCCACCCGCAGACCGTCACCCGCTGGCCGGCGTTGCCGAGCCCCAGATCACCGCACAGGTGGGTACGCATCGCGGTGCTGTGCGTTCCGGGCGTGCTGGCGGCTGTCGACATGGCCATCCGTCCTGTGTCACCACTTGCTGATGTCACCGCTAGTGCTGATGTCACCAATAGCTGATTTGACTGATGCGACTGATCGGGAGCCGCGTCACGTCGCTGTCGACCCTATCGGACGGCCCTGCCGATGATCGCCGCGTGGGCCGTGGTGGCGGCCGTGCCGCCGGCGCTCAGGTCTGGCGGGGGGTGGGCTCGGCCGGGCGCAGGGCCCTGATGAGGCGTGCCGCCTCAGACCGCATGCGATTCGGCAGCCGCAGGATCTGTCGTCCGCCGGGGGTCTTCAGCTCGACCACGATCACCTCGCCGTGCCGCAGGCCGCGGGAGGCGGAGACGTCCCGCCGGTCGTAGGAGACGTCGAACCAGTCGCCCTCCCGCGGGAAGGGCGCGACCACCAGCAGCCGCCGCGTGGTCAGCATGATCCAGCGGGACGTGCCGAGGCGATGCCCGACGAAGCGCTCGGCCTTCGCGGTGACTCGCCCGCCACCGGCCGGGTCCGTCATCCGACCGCGCAGCACGACCTCGATGAGCTCTCCGTCCTCAAGCGGCACCCGCGGGGGCTTCCGGACGGAGGGGACGAGGGACACCTCACCAGTGTGCTCCCGAAACGCCAGGCGGTGCCGGGCCGGGGCCACGCGGGAGTGGTATGCCGCGAGTCGTACAGTCGCCTGGTGGCGGACAGCGACATCATCAGCGCCGCCGCCGACGCCGCGGCGTCGGCGGCCTGCCTGGCCGAGCGCACCGGGGCCGACCGGCACGACGTCGCGATCGTCCTCGGGTCCGGCTGGCGGCCCGCGGCGGACGTCCTGGCTGGTCTCGGCACCGACGTCGTGGACGTCGACTTCGCCGACCTGGGCGGCTTCCCCGCCACGGATGTTCCCGGGCACGCGCCCACGGCCCGTTCCATCCTGCTCGGCGGGCGGCGGCTGCTGGTCTTCCTCGGCCGGGTGCACGCCTACGAGGGCCACGACCTCTCCCGGGTCGTGCACACCGTCCGCACCGCGCACGCCGCCGGCGCGGGCACCGTCGTCCTGACGAACGCGGCCGGTGGGCTGCGTTCCGACCTGCACGTGGGCCAACCGGTGCTGGTCGCCGACCACCTCAACCTGACCGGCCGCTCGCCTCTGGTCGGCCCGCTGTTCACCGACCTCACCGACGCCTACTCGCCCCGGTTGCGCGCTCTCGCCCGCACCGTGGAGCCGAGCCTGGTCGAAGGGATCTACGCGGCGCTGCCCGGCCCGCACTTCGAGACGCCGGCCGAGATCCGCATGCTGCGCGGGCTCGGTGCCGACCTCGTCGGCATGTCGACGGTGCACGAGACGATCGCCGCCCGGGCGCTCGGCATCGACGTGCTCGCGCTCTCGCTGGTCACGAACCTGGCCGCCGGGATGACCGGCGCGCCACTGGACCACACCGAGGTCCTCGCCGCCGGCGCCGCGGCGGCCGGCCGGATGGGCTCGATGCTCGCCGAGGTCATCACCGCGCTTTGACATCCCTCCCCCGCGTGAACGCGGGGATTCCAACCCCTACACACCCGTCGGAAGGGGTGCGCAGTGTTGAGGTTCGCGGTTCGCGGGCCCGGCCAACGCCGCGCCTCCCCGCGCGGTCACGGCCCGTCCGGCCGCGATGTTCCCAACCGCGATGTTCACCGCCGCGTTGACGTCGGCGTTGGCCGTGTGCCCACAGGCGAGGCACCGGAAGACCGCTTGGCTCTCGCGGTTCCCGGACGCCACATGCCCGCAGGCAGAGCAACGCTGACTCGTGTACGCGGCGGGGACCTTCTCAACCCGCCCGGGGGCCTTCTGCTCCAACCGGCGGACGAGCAGACCCCAGCCCTATATCCCACTCTCGTAAGACCCGCATACTATTATTGTCAACATTACGAAAGGAAGCGGTCACTTTATAAAAGGCTGGATCCTTCATCTGTTATGTTGCGCTCGCCGACAGTGGCCCGCCTAACAGCGGACCGCCTGCCCGTGCCCCGCTCCGCGGGAGACCGGATTCCTCCCCGGCCTGAAGGCCAGGGCATCCTCCAGGAGCACTGGTGACGACCGCCCGTGACGACTCGACACCGAACCAGGCCGGACGGGCCTCGGGCCGGAAGGAACCGGGCCGTCGGGCGGGTGGGGCGTGCCGGCATTCTGGTGGAGCCATGACCGCCCCCGTCTGCGGGCTGCCCGAGCCGCTGCCGGCACGGGTCGCGGCCTGGCTTGCTGCGGACCCGGACCCCGGCGACCGGGCCGAGCTCGCCCGGCTGGTGGCCGCGGGCGACACCCGCGAGCTCACCGAGCGTTTCACCGGACCGCTCGCCTTCGGCACCGCGGGGCTGCGCGGGCCGCTGCGGGCCGGGCCGGCCGGGATGAACACCGCCGTGGTGCGGCGGACCACCGCCGGCCTCGGCTCCTGGCTACGGCGCCGCGTGACCGGGCCGCCGGTGGTGGTGATCGGATACGACGCCCGCCGGCGCAGCGACCACTTCGCCCTCGACGCGGCCCGGGTGCTGGCCGGGCAGGGCGTCCGGGCGCTGGTCCTCCCAGAGTCGGGGCCCACCCCGGTGCTGGCGTTCGCCGTCCGCCACCTGGACGCGGCGGCCGGAATAATGATCACGGCGAGTCACAATCCGGCGTCCGACAACGGCTACAAGGTCTATCTCGGCGGTTCCGTGGGTGAGGCGGGGCGGGGCGCCCAGCTCGTCGCCCCGGCTGACACCGAGATCGAGCACGAGATCGCCGCGGTCGGCCCGGCCGCTGCGATCCCGCTCGCCGACGGCTGGACCCGTCTCGACGCCTCGGTCGTCACCGCATACGTCGAGGGCGCGGTGCGCGCGGTCGACACCGCCGCGCCGGTGGACGGGCCGCCACTGCGGATCGCCTATACGCCGCTGCACGGCGTCGGCGCCGACGTCCTGGCCGCGGTGTTCGCCCGCGCCGGCCTGCCCGTCCCGGTGCCCGTTGCCGCCCAGCGAGCCCCGGATCCCGACTTCCCCACGGCGCCGTTCCCGAACCCGGAGGAGCCCGGGGTGCTCGACGCCGTGCTGGCCCTGGGCGAGCGGGTGGGCGCCGACCTGGTGCTCGCGAACGACCCGGACGCCGACCGGTGCGCCGCGGCGGTCGGCGGCCGGGTGCTGACCGGGGATGAGATCGGGCTGCTGCTGGCCGACCACGTCCTGCGGGCGCGGCCCGGACCGGTCGCGACGACCGTGGTCAGCTCCTCGGCCCTGGCGGAGCTCGCCCGCGACCACGGCGTGCCCTGTGCCCAGACCCTGACCGGCTTCAAATGGATCATGCGTGCCGATCCCGGCCTCGTGTTCGGCTACGAGGAGGCCCTCGGCTACGCCGTGGCCCCCGACCTGGTGCGGGACAAGGACGGCATCACCGCCGCGCTGGCCCTCGCGCGGGCCGCCCAGCGCGAGAAACGCGCCGGGCGCACCCTGCTGGACGTCCTCGACGACCTGCACCGCCGCATCGGCGTGTTCGCCACCGGCCAGGTGTCCGTCCGCCTCGACGATCTCGCGGCCGTCGCCGCGGCGATGCGCCGGCTGCGGACGTCCCCGCCCGACCGCGTCGCCGGCCGTCCCGTGACCGCCGTCCGGGACCTGCTCACCGGCGCGGTGGACGGTCTCCCGCCCGCGGACGTCCTGATCTTCGACCTGGACGGCGGAGCGCGGCTCGTAGCCCGGCCGAGCGGCACCGAACCGAAGCTCAAGATCTATCTGCAGGCCGTCGCGGACCGTGCGGCCGTGGCGGCGATCGGCCCGGCCGCCGCGCGCCGCCGTGCCCAGACCCAGTTGGACGCGCTGCGCGACGCCGCCGCCGACCTGCTGGGCCGCGACCACTAGTGCAGGCCGGCCACGAGCGCAGGTGCCGGCAGTGGGCATCGTGGCGTGGCTCGACGCTACCGCCGCGGCGGCCCGGGAGACGATGATGGGGGCGTGATCCATAGAACGTAGCGCGCATCAGGCAGAGCCGAAGGCAAGATCGTCATCGATGTCGCCCGTGGGGGCGCATGAACGGCGGACAGCGGGAGCCGGCGGACAGCGGGGAGAAGGGCGTGCTGCGGGAGCGTGCCGATCTCCCCGGTGACACGCGCGGAGCGGTCCCGACGCACACGCGGGTCGGCGGGCGGCGCGCTAGACGGCGCCGTAGATCCGGTCGCCGGCGTCGCCGAGCCCCGGAACGATGTAGGCGGTGTCGTTCAGCTTCTCGTCCACCACGGCGGTGACCACGCTGATGTCCAGGCCGCTGCCCTCCAGCGCGGCGACCCCCTCTGGCGCGGCGACGACGGAGACCACGACGATGCCGGTCGCGCCCCGGGCGGTGAGCAGCCGCAGTGCGTGCAGCGCGGAGCCGCCGGTCGCCAGCATCGGGTCGAGCAGGAACACCGGCCGCCCCGCCAGGTCCGCCGGCACCGACTCGAGGTAGACCCGGGGCTCGAAGGTCGTCTCGTCGCGGGAGAGGCCGATGAACGCCGACCGCGCGTCCGGCATCAGGGTGAGCGCGGCCGGCAGCATGCCGAGACCGGCCCGCAGCACGGGCACGACCACCGGCTCGGCCGCGAGCACCACCCCGGCGGTGGTCGCCAGCGGCGTCGTCACCGAGACGGGCATCGTCGGCAGCTCGCGGGTCGCCTCGTAGACGAGCATCGTCGACAGGTCGTGCAGGGCGGCGCGGAAGGCGGCGCGTGCCGTGCGCTCGTCCCGCAGGACGGTGAGCGCGGTCGCTGCCAGCGGATGATCGACGACCTGAACCTGCACGGTTGGCTCCTACCGGGACACTCGAGAACCCACACTGCGCATGGGCGATGATGCAAGGTATGACAACGGCTCCCGCCGGACCCGACCGTCCCGCGCCGGGCGCCGACTCCGACGCCGCCGGGCGTCGGGTCGCGCCCCGCCGCGCCGAGCTCGCGCGCATGATCGACCACACCCTGCTGCGCCCCGAGGCGACCGGCGAGGAGATCGTCAACCTCTGCGCGGACGCGGCGAAACTCGGCGTCGGCACCGTCTGCGTCGCCCCGACCCACGTCTTCCTCGCCGCCGCCAGCGCCCGCCAGGCCGGCAAGGACGCCGATCCGTCGTTCGCGGTCGCCTCGGTCGTCGGCTTCCCGCACGGGACACACCTCACGGTGATCAAGGCCGAGGAGGCCCGGCGCGCGGTGGCCGACGGCGCGACCGAGATCGACATGGTCGTCGACATCGCGAACATCATGGATGAGAACTGGCGCGCCATCGAGACCGAGATCACCGAGGTGCGACTGTCCGTCCCGCCGCACGTGATCCTCAAAGTGATCCTCGAGACGGCCCTGCTCCCGGACGAGAGCATCGCGGCGGCCTGCCGAGCCGCGGAGGACGGCGGCGCCGAGTTCGTGAAGACCTCGACCGGCTTCAGCCCGGCCGGCGGCGCCTCGCTGCGCGCGGTGCGGGCAATGGTCGCCGCGGTCGGCGGCCGGCTGGGCGTCAAGGCCTCTGGCGGCATCCGCACCGCCGACCAGGCCCTGGCCTTCGTCGACGCCGGCGCCACCCGCCTGGGCCTCTCCGCGACCAAGGACATCCTCGCCGACATCCCGGCCTGACCCCGCCGTCGGCCCGCCACCGGCCCGCCGCCGGGCGGCGCTCGCCCGGGGCGGGGCTCGTCCGGAGCTAGTCCTCGGAGATGGTGAAGACGGGCGGGAAGCCGTGTTGCTCCAAGCGGCGGTTGCGGAAGAAGCCGCTGGTGGCGAAGCCGAGGCCGATCCCCGAGAGCAGGAGGAACACGACGAGGGTGAGCCGCACGCTCAACTGGCCGGGCAGCAGCGCGAACATGATCGCGAACGGCAGCATGAGCAGGAACGGGCGCAACGCCTGGCGTAGCCGCCAGCCCGGGCCGGTCAGGTCGTTCGAGACCCAGTCGTTGTAGCGGGGCGGGAGTGTCCCGCCGATCAGGTAGTGCAGCCGCCCCGCCAGCGGGGGAGTCTCCCGGTCGGGGGACGGGGCGATCGTCCCGTCGTCACCTGGCTGCTGCTCCTGGCCGCCGGGCCGGGCCCGGGCCGCGTCCCCGTCGGGTGGGGTGTCGGTTGCGGGGTGCTCTCCCTGGCCGTCCATCAGGCGCTCCGGAGGGGGCTGGTGCTTTCAGGCGTCAGGGGGATCGGGTACGGATCGTAGCCCTGATGGATGTGCGGCACTGGCATACTTGGATCATGGTCCGGTGGGCGATGGTGGGCGCGGGTGGCGTCTATGACCTCGGGTGCCACGTCGTGTGGTGCTCGAAGTACCGCCGTCGTGTGCTCGCCGGGTCGGTCATCGCGTTGGACGTCATGCCCGACCACGTGTACCTGTCCGTCAGGGCTCACTCGAAGCACTCCCTGTCGTATGTCGCCAACCAGCTCAAGGGTTTCTCCTCGTATGTGCTGCGTGCGGAGTTCGGGGACCTGCGGTCCCGGCTTCCCACTCTGTGGTCAGGGTCGTATGTCGTGGCCGCTGTCGGTGTGGTGTCCGTGGACACGGTCCGTCGGTACGTCGACACCCGGTACGAGTGGCCGTGGCGCAAGGAGCACGCCCGGTGAGACGTTCCTTCAGGTTCCAGCTTCGCCCGACCGCCCGGCAGGCCGCGGCGCTGAGCGTGATGCTCGGCGACCACCGGGCGCTGTACAACGCCGCGTTGCAGGAACGCCGCGACGCCTGGCGTCACCCGTCGAAGACCACGATCCGCTACGGCGACCAGTCCGCCCAGTTGAAGGAGATCCGCGCCTGTGACCCGGACCAGGGCCGCTGGTCGTTCTCCTCTCAGCAGGCCACCCTGCGCCGGCTCGACAAGGCGATGGCCGCGTTCTTCCGCCGGGTCAGGGCGGGCGCGACGCCCGGCTACCCGCGGTTCAAGGGCGCGGGCCGGTTCGACACGGTGGAGTGGCCGAAGGACGGTGATGGTTGCCGCTGGGACTCCCAGCCCGGGCATCCCGCCCAGACCCGGGTCCGACTGCAGGGCATCGGACATGTCAGGGTCAACCAGCATCGGCCCGTGGCCGGCACGGTCAAGACGATCAGCCTGAAGCGGGAAGGCCGCCGCTGGTATGTGCTGTTGTCCTGCGACGACGTGCCCGCTGAGCCCTTCCCGGCCACCGGGGTGGTGGTCGGGGCGGACCTGGGTGTGGCGTCGCTGGTCACCCTCTCCGACGGCCGCCACGTCGGGAACCCCCGCTACCTCGCGGCGGCGGCCGGCCGGCTCGCGCGGGCGCAGCGGGAACTGGCCCGCAAGAAGCGTGGGTCCACCCGGCGCCGGAAGGCGGTCGCCACGGTCGCGGCGCTGCACGGCACGGTGCGCCGCCAGCGACTCGATCTCGCCCACAAGGCGGCCCTCAGGCTGGTCCGTGAGCATGATCTGATCGCCGTCGAGGCGCTGAAGGTCACCAACATGACCCGCAGGGCCGAACCGAAGCCCGACCCTGACCAGTCGGGGGCGTTCCTCCCGAACGGTCAGGCCGCCAAATCCGGGCTGAACAAGTCGATCCTTGACGCGGGATGGGGGGTGTTCCTCGCCGTGCTGCGCGCCAAGGCTGAAAGTGCCGGACGGGTGGTCGTCGAGGTCAACCCCGCCCACACCTCCCGCACCTGCGCGGCGTGCGGGCACTGCCACGCCGACAACCGCAGAACACAGGCCGCGTTCACCTGTGTCGCCTGCGGACACGCCGCGCACGCCGACGTGAACGCGGCGGTCAACATTCTTCGGGTCGGGCTGGCCCGTCAGGCCGCGGAAGCGGCCTGAGAAGCCGACGGCTCCAACCGTCGGAGGAGTCACGGGCTAGAGCCTACGGACGGCCCGGCGGCCGCCGTACGTCACGGCGCGTCCGGACGGCGGGCTCGACGTCCCGGTCGAACAGGCTGTGGGCCAGATGCGCGGTGGAGTTGTGCCACACCAGATGCCACCGGGGCGGGCCGGTCTCCGAGGTGCGGTGCGACCACCAGGTGATGGACGCGTGCGCCAGCACGAACGCGGCCCGCGGGTCGGGGTCGTGCGGCAGCCCGAGCATCGTCGCGTGCGCCACCTCGACGGTCGCCGCGTGCGTGACGACCAGGGCTCGTTGGCCGCGGTGGCGCTCCACCATGTGCCGCAGCCCAGCGGCCGCCCGGTCGACGAAGTGGTTCCAGCTTTCCGCGCCGGGGGCGACCGGGTCGTCGGGCCGGTCCGCGGGCGTGCCGCCGAACGTGGTCCGGATGTCGGTCCAGGACTGGCCGTCGGCGCTGCCGTGGCCGGCCTCGGCCAGCCGGGGTTCGAGGATCACCGGCATCCGCAGCCGGCCCGCGATGATCTCCGCGGTCTCCCGGACCCGGCGGCGTGGGTCGGCGTACACCGCGTCCACCCGGCGTTCCATGGTGTGCATGACTGTCAGCCGGCGGGCGGCTCGTTCTGCCTGGGAACGTCCTCGCCTGGTCAGGCCGGTGCAGCCGAGATCGCCGCCGGCGATGCCCGCGGTGTCGCAGTGTGCTTCGCCGTGCCGGACCAGCAGCAGATCGGTGTCGGGCATGCGCGTCTCCTCGCGCCAGGGCGGCAGAACCCGCGGCCATGACAACGGCCCGGATCGCCGCGCGCGAGCCGTCTGGCGCCCCGCGACGTCGCTGATCGGACGGCATCGTCCTCACCTGGACCTGTGCCTAGAGTGTGGCGGAGCTTCGGCGCCCCGAACCACGCGACACCACCGTGCGGCGCACCCGATCGGAGCACCCCGGCGGGAGCGTTCCGCACCGCGGCCGGTGCGCCGCCCACCGCGATCGAGCCGCCGCCCACTGTGATCGATATGAAGCCCAAAGTGATCGGATCGGAGTCCAGGACGATCGGGCCGGCGCTGATCGCGGATGGCCGCCACCGCCATCGCGGCCGTGTCGGAAACGGCGGCGGCGGCGCTCCCCGTCCGGGGAACGCCGCCGGTGGGCGTCGTTCGGTCAGTCCTTGATCTCGCAGAGAATGGCACCGCTGGTCACGACAGCCCCGACCGCTGCCGCGAGCCCGCCGACGGTCCCGGCCCGGTGCGCGTTGATGGGCTGCTCCATCTTCATCGCCTCGAGGACGACGATCAGGTCGCCGGCCTCGACGGTGTCGCCGTCGCTGACCGCGACCTTGACGATGGTGCCCTGCATCGGGCTGGTCAGCGCGTCGCCGGTGACCTTGGCCGCGGCCTTGCTCGCCGAGCGCCGCCTGGGTGCCGCGGCACCGGCGGAGACGGCCGCGCCGCCGCCCGCGCCGAACCCGGCGGGCAGGACGACCTCCAGCCGCTTGCCACCGACCTCGACGACCACGGTCTCCCGCGGGTCGGTCTCGGTGTCGGCGTCGGTGCCGCCGGCGAACGGCGGGATCGTGTTGTCGAACTCGGTCTCGATCCAGCGGTTGTGCACCCGGAACGGCTCGTCCGCCGCCTCCGGCGCGAACGCCGGGTCGCGTACGACCGCGCGGTGGAACGGCAGCGCGGTGGCCATGCCCTCGACGACCATCTCGTCGAGGGCGCGCCGGGCCCGCTCGAGGGCTTCCTGGCGGGTCGCCCCGGTGACGATGAGCTTGGCGAGCAGCGAGTCGAACGCCCCACCGATGACGCTGCCGCTCTCGACGCCGGTGTCCAGGCGGACCCCGGGGCCGGCCGGAGCCGTGAACGTGGTCACGGTGCCCGGCGCCGGGAGGAAGTTGCGACCCGGGTCCTCGCCGTTGATGCGGAACTCGATCGAGTGGCCGCGCGGGGTCGGGTCGACCGGGTCGAGGGCCTCGCCCTCGGCGATGCGGAACTGGGCCCGCACCAGGTCGACGCCGGAGGTCTCCTCGGTCACCGGGTGCTCGACCTGCAACCGGGTGTTGACCTCGAGGAAGCTGATCATCCCGTCCTTGGCGACGAGGAACTCCACCGTGCCGGCGCCGACGTAGCCGGCCTCGTGGATGATCGACTTGGACGCCTCGTACAGGGCGGTGTTCTGCGCCTCGGTGAGGAACGGCGCGGGCGCCTCCTCGACGAGCTTCTGGTAGCGCCGCTGCAGGGAGCAGTCCCGGGTGCCGACGACGACGACGTTGCCGTGCGTGTCGGCCAGGATCTGGGTCTCGACGTGGCGGGGCTGGTCGAGGTAGCGCTCGACGAAGCACTCGCCCCGGCCGAAGGCCGCGACGGCCTCGCGTACCGCGCTCTCGAACAGCTCGGGCAGCTCCTCGGCGCTCCACGCGACCTTGAGCCCACGGCCGCCGCCGCCGAAGGCGGCCTTGATGGCGACCGGCAGGCCGTGCTCGTTCGCGAACGCGACCACCTCGTCGACCCCGGCGACCGGGTCGGCGGTGCCCGGGGCGAGCGGGGCGCCGACGGCCAGCGCGATGTGGCGCGCGGCGGTCTTGTCACCGAGCCGGCGAATGGCCTCGGGCGGCGGGCCGATCCAGGTCAGCCCGGCGGAGATCACGGCTTCGGCGAAATCCGCGTTCTCGGAGAGGAAACCGTAGCCGGGGTGCACCGCGTCCGCGCCGGAGAGCTCGCACGCCTGAAGAATCTTGTCGATTCTCAGGTACGAGTCGCCGGGCGTTGTCCCGCCCAGCGCGTACGCCTCGTCCGCGACCCGGACATGCATGGCGTCGATGTCGGGCTCCGCATACACGGCGACGCTTGAATATCCCGCGTCGCGGCAGGCCCGCGCCACCCGGACGGCAATTTCCCCCCGGTTGGCGATGAGGATCTTACGCACGTTCCTCCCGTCCTCGTCCGGCCTGAGTCTAGGCGAGTCGGGCCGCACCATATTTCTTCTTTGCCATTCCGGCTCTGCCGGCGAGGGTGGGAAAGACCTGCCCCGCCGTCGACGCCATGATCGGTTTTGTCTGGTCACCCGCCCGCGGGGAAGCGTATGCCGCCCGTGCGGGCCGACCGGCTCCAGCCACCGGGCCCGGCCGCGACCCCGCCGCGCAGGCGGAACGCCGGGTCGGCCCAGGTGGACCTGACCCGTGCGGGCGGCGCGGCCGGGGCCGACCGTGCGGCCAGGACGGCCACGAGCGCGGCGATCTCCTCCGGGGTCGCGTCCCCGCGGACCAGCCGCAGGTGCGCCCGGCCGGGAAGCTCGTCGGGTCTGTCGGCCACCGGCCGTTCCTCCTCGGTCCTTTGTCGTTCGGTCCTTGGTCGTTCGGTCCCGCGATCCCGGCTCCGGCGGAATGCCGCGGCCTACAGCGGGATGTTGCCGTGCTTCTTCGGCGGGAGCGTCGCGCGCTTGGTGCGCAACAGGCGCAGCGCCCGGATGACCTCGCGCCGAGTCACCGACGGCGGAATGACGGCGTCCAGGTATCCGCGCTCCGCGGCGATGTACGGCGTCGCGAAATGATCGGTGTAGTCCTGGATCAGTTCGCTGCGGCGCTGCTCGGGCGCTTCCGAGCCGGCGAGCTCGCGGCGATAGATGATATTCACCGCGCCGCGGGCACCCATCACGGCGATCTCGGCCGTCGGCCACGCCAGGTTGATGTCGGCGCGCAGATGCTTCGAACCCATGACGTCATAGGCGCCGCCATAGGCCTTCCGTGTGATGACCGTCACCTTGGGAACGGTCGCCTCGGCGTAGGCGTAGATGAGCTTGGCGCCGCGCCGGATGATGCCGTTCCATTCCTGCGACGTTCCCGGCAGGAAGCCGGGAACGTCCACGAACGTCAGCACCGGGATGTTGAACGCGTCGCAGGTGCGCACGAAGCGCGCGGCCTTCTCGCTGGCGTCGATGTCCAGGGTGCCGGCGAACTGCATCGGCTGGTTGGCGACGACGCCGACCGAGCGGCCGTCGATGCGCCCGAAGCCGACGATCATGTTCTGTGCGAACTGGGCGTGGACTTCGAGGAAGTCCTCCTCGTCCAGGATCCGCTCGATCACATGGTGCATGTCGTACGGGGTGTTCGGCGAATCCGGGATGAACGTGTCGAGCTCCGGGTCGACCTCGGCCTCGACGTCGGCGACCTCGGTGTAGGCCGGCACCTCGTCCATGTTGTTCGACGGCAGGTAGGACAGCAGGGCGCGGGCCAGCTCCAGGCAGTCGGCCTCGTCCGCGGCCTGGAAGTGCGCGACGCCGCTGCGGGAGTTGTGGGTGGTGGCGCCACCCAGCTCCTCCATGCCGACGTCCTCGCCGGTGACCTCTTTGATCACGTCCGGGCCGGTGATGAACATGTGACTGGTCTGGTCGACCATGAGCGTGAAGTCGGTGATCGCGGGTGAGTACACCGCGCCGCCCGCACACGGGCCCATGATCAGCGAGAGCTGCGGCACGACGCCGGACGCCATGACGTTGCGGTAGAAGATCTCCCCGTACAGGCCGAGCGAGACGACGCCCTCCTGGATCCGCGCGCCGCCGGAGTCGTTGATACCGACGACCGGCACTCCCGTCCTGAGCGCGAGATCCATAATCTTGACGATCTTCTCCCCGAAGACCTCGCCCAGGCTCCCGCCGAAGACGGTGAAGTCCTGGCTGAAGACGCAGACCTGGCGGCCGTCCACCGTGCCGTAGCCGGTGACGACGCCGTCGCCGTAGGGGCGGTTGCGGTCCATCGCGAAGTCGTGCGAGCGGTGGCGCGCGAACGCGTCCGTCTCCACGAACGAGCCGGGGTCGAGGAACGCCTCGATCCGCTCCCGGGCCGTCATCTTTCCCTTGGCGTGCTGCGCGTCCACCGCGCGCTGCGAACCGGCATGGACGGCCTCGTCGGTCACCGCTTGCAGCCGGGCGAGGCGGCCGGCTGTGCTGTGCGGTTCGGGCGTCGGTTCTTGCGGGGAAGCCGGGAGAGCCATACCGCGAAGCGTACGGCGGTCGGTGGTCCACGTGCTCGATTGATGTGGAGACCGTCTCACCATGCCTCTGGGAAGGTGGTCCCGTGCCAGTGCATCCCGCCGAATCCCCCGGGCGGCGAACGGCCCCTGTCGAGCCGGCCATCTCGCCCCCTGTCGCAGGTCACAGCCCAGCCCCGGCGGTGCCGCCAGGGGCACGACGGCCGCTGGACACCGACACTCTCCGCCCGCTCGCCGCCCGCCTCGGGCTGGCGCTCGCCGTCGTCGACGAGATCGACTCGACCAACGCCGAGCTCGGACGGATCGCCCGCGGCCTGCCCGGCGCGGTGGGACTGCCCGCGGTCACCCGCCCGCCCACGGTTACGGACGGTGCCCCGGCCGGGCTTGTGCTCGCCGCCGAGCGGCAGACCGCGGGCCGCGGGCGGCTCGACCGCTCCTGGGAGTCAGCGGCCGGCGCCGGGCTCATGGTGTCCGTGCTGGTGCGCCCCGAGATCGAGCCCCGGTGGCTCGGCTGGCTGCCGATGGTCGTCGGCACCTCGCTCGTACGCACGCTGCGCAGGTACGCGGGCGTGCCCGCGGTGCTGAAATGGCCGAACGACGTGCAGGTCGACGGGGCGAAGCTCGCCGGCATTCTCGTGGAGCTGGCGCCGAGCCCTGCTGTGCCGCCGGCGGCCGTAATCGGGTTCGGGCTGAACGTCACCGCCCGCGCCGCGGAGCTGCCGCCGCGCTCCACCAGCCTGCTGCTGCTCGGCGCCGACCCCGCCCGCCTGGACCGCTCCGCCCTGCTCGGCGCCCTGCTGACCGACCTCGTCGATGCGTTGGGCCGGTGGGAGGCGGCGCCCGAGCGGGCCCGCGGGGAGTACCGCGACACGTGCGCCACGCTGGGCCGGCGGGTCCGCGTCGAGCTTCCGGACGGGACGTCCACGCACGGCACGGCGACCGACGTCGACGAGCTCGGCCGGCTCATCGTCGACGGGCAGGCGTTCAGTGCCGCCGACATCGTCCATCTGCGCTGACGACGGCTGTGTTGTGCCAGCTGGGGGCGGCCCACCGGTGTGCCGCGGTCGTCCGGGATGCGACGATCAGGCGGTGGCGTTCCCCGACGACGTTCTGACCGACGACGAAGATGTGGTCCTCCACCTGCACCCGCACTGGGGCAGCCTGGTGGTGCCGGCATTCTCCGTCGTCGCCGCGCTCGCCCTCACGACCTTCGGCGTGTTCTTCGTTCCGGACGGCTTCCTGCGTGAGGCGGTCCAGTACCTCATCCTCGCCCTGGGGCTGGCCGCCATCGGGTACTTCGGAGCGGCCCCCTGGCTGCGCTGGATCACCACCCACTATGTGATCACGACCGAGCGGCTGATGATCCGTGAGGGGATCGTGACCCGATCCGGGCGCGACATCCCGCTCGTCTGGCTCAACGACGTCTCCTATGAGCAGAGCCTGCTCGACCGGATGCTCAGCGCGGGGACGCTCTCCATCGAGAGCGCTGGCGAGCGTGGGCGGATGGTCCTCTCACACGTCCCGCGGGTCGAGGATGTGCACGCCACGCTGTACGAGCTGGCCGAGGCGGCGGACGGCCGCCGCCGCTCCGGCGGCTGACCGGATCACCACCGGGCCACGGCTCAGAGCGGGTCGAAGCCGCGCCACCAGGTGATCAGCCCGGCCGGGTCGTCGCTCTGCGCGACGAACGCCACCCGCTCGCTGTCGATCGTCCAGTAGGCGGCGAAGCGGCCGGGGGCGGCCTGGCAGACGAAGGTGCCCGTGCGCCGGGACGGCAGCAGGTACGCCTCGGTGCTGGTCTGGCCCGCCTCGCAGGAGCCGCCGTCCACGATCGCCGCCGCGCGCCGGGCCGCATCGGAGGCCACGGCCGCCTCATCGATGTAGCCGAGCACGAGGACGTCTGCCGGCGGCGCCCCGGAGGCCGCCACCCCCGGCACGCACCGCAGCGCGGCCTGGACGCCGGCCGCCCGCGGGTCGGCCGGGTCGCCCGATCCGCCCGGGGCGGCGGCCTCGGTGGTCGCCCCCCGGCAGCCGGTGATCTCGAACGAGGACAGTCGGGCCGCCAGCTCGCGCTCAGGGCCGTCCAGGTCCGCCGGCTCGGGCGAGGTACTCGTGCCCCGGGGGCCCGGTGGCGCGGAGACCGTCGCCGGCGGCTGTGATCTCCCGGTGTCCGGTTCAGCCGAGGTGGACGGCCCGCCGGCCGCGCGGGCGATCAGCACGCCCGCCGTGGCGACGGCGGCCAGGGCCAGCCCGCCGGGGATCAGGACGCGCGTCCGCCCGCCCGCCGGCAGGAGCCGCCTCATCGGCGGATGGGGTCAAACGTCTGCCACCAGGTGACCAGCCGCTTCGGGTCGGAATCCGACGCGGAGAACGCGACCAGGTCATCGTCGATGGTCCAGAAGGTGATGAAGCGCTGGGCGAACAGGTAGCACAGCCGCGACCCGCCGTTGGGCTCCAGCGGCGAGTTCCACTCCTCGGAGCTCTGTTGGCCGTTGTCGCAGTTGCCGACATCGGTGTAGTAGGTCTCGCGTGCCCCGATCTGGCGGTCGAGCGCGGAGTGGTCCGGGAAGTGGTAGGCCGTCACCGTCACGCCTTCGGCGCCCACGCACTGCAGCGTGGCGTCCGCGTAGGCGCCGTCGCTGACCGGCGGCGTCTCGCAGCCCGTCATCGTGACCGGGTTGAGCAGCGAGCGCAGGGTGTCCTCGGGGCTGCTGGTCTGCGGCGCCGGCTGCTCCTGCCCCGCCGGGGCTTCACCGGGGACGTCCGTGGGGACGCCCGCGGCCGCGGGAGGGATCGAGGTGGCGGTCGTCTCGGCGCTGTCGTCCCCGCGGGTCGCCAGCACGATGCCGATGACCGCGCCGATCACGATCACGGCGGCCACGGCGGCAATGATGATCACGCCGCGGCTCGGCCGGCCGGCCGGCTCGGGCACCTGACCACCGTCGCCGACGGGCGGGAGCCCCGATCCGGACGGGTACTCCGAACCGGCCGGGTACCCGGAGCCGGCCGAGAAGTCGGAGCCGGCCGGGTACCCGGATGAGAACTCGGACTCCGGCGAGCGGCCGGACCCCGGCGGGGGGTCGCCGGCCGCGCCGTCCCTGGTCATCGTGATGTCGGGCGGGATCGCCGGCAGCAGACCGCCGCCGGACGGTGAGTCGAGATAGCTGGGCGGCGGCACCGGCCAGACGGGCCCGTCCGTGATACGGCCGGGGGGCGGCAGCATCGGGCGTCGCATGGTGAACGACTCCCTGGGCGGCGGCGGCAGCGGATGCGGCCCGGTCAGGGGCGGGAACCCGGAAGACCGGTCCTCGCGGTTCCCGTCGTCGGACGCGTGGGCGGCCGGCTCGTGGCGAGTGCTCTCGGCGCGGCCGGCGTCGGCGTCGGCCGTCAACCCGGGGCCGTCCCCGGCGGGGGAGTCTGCCCGGTCCGGGACGGCGGGGGGCGGCCCCGGCGGGGCGAGCCGGTAGGTCAGCTCGTCGTCCGGCGGCTTGACCTGGGCCTCGGCCGGCGTGGGCGACGCTGCGGGCCCGGGGTCCTCCGCGGCACCGGGGCCACCGGGGGAGTCGGCCCACCCGGTGGGAGCGCCGGCGGGTCCTGGTGGGTCGGCCGGTCCTGGGGGGAAGGGCGTTCTGGGCGGGTTCCCCTGGCCCGGTGGGATCGGCGGGAGGTCCGGCCCGGGCTGCCCGTACGGGGCCGGCTGCCGGTACAGCGGCCGGCCGGCCGGCACCTGCCCGTAAGGCGACTGGCCATACGGCGGCTGCCCGGGCTGCCCGGGCGGGACCTGGCCGGGTGGCAGTGGCTGGCCGTACGGGGCCTGGCCGGGCGGCGGCTGGCCGTAGGGCGCGTGCGGCGCCGGTGGTCCGAACTGCCCGGGCGGCACAGCCGGGCCTGGCGACCCGGGCCCCCGGGGCGGCCCGCCCTGGCCGGGTGGCACCGGCGGCGGGGGCGGGAAGCCACGGTCACCGGAGTGGGGTGGGTAGCCGGTGCCGGGCCCCGTGCCGGCAGGCGGCCATCTCGGCCCGCCCGGTCCTCCCTGCGCGGGCGGCTGCGGACCGGCGTGCGGACCAGGGCGCAGACCAGGGAAGCCACCGGGAGCGGGACCGCCGCCGAACGACACCGGACCACGCGGAGGCACCGGCGAGCCCGGAGGCGGTCCGGTCCACCCCGGTTCGCCGGGTGGCGGGGCACTGAGCGAGAGGCCGGTCCGCGCGCCGTCCGGCCTCAGTATCTGCGTGCTGTCCAGCTCGTCCTCGATGTCCGCGGCGGTCTGCGCGTCGTCACGCGACGAGAGCGGGCCTGCCGGCGGCTCAGGGACGGGCGACACGCCGTCGTCGCCGGGGCCATGGCTGGGCACGATTCCTCCCGAGAGGGGATCTGGCCGGAATAGATGCTGCCGGGACGGATGATGGCACCATGCTGATGATGCCGCGCGTCACAGGGTAGGCACACGGTTCCGCCGGATCGTCCCGAGGCGTCCCGACCAGGGCCCTGTTGCGCCGGTGACGGGCCGTCCGCGGCGGGCGCTGGGCATCCGGCGGGAGCCCGGCGGGATCCGGGTGCCGCCGCCGGATGCCGGCGGCCGCTCAGCCTCGCGGGATCGGGTCGAACTTGGCCCACCACTCGTACAGCGCGGAGGCGTTGTCGTTCAGCGCCATGAACGAGACCTGATCGCGGTCATAGGTCCAGAAGATGAAAAAACTGTTCTCGTAGTAGTAGCAAAGGGCCGTGCCCTCGGTCTGACCTTCCTTGAAATTCCACGTGAAGATGTCGGGGTCACCGGATGCGCAGTCACCCTGGTCGTCGACCTGCGTCTTCCGGAACTCGACGTCGTTGTCGAGGTGCGAGGCGTCCACATAGTGGTAGGCGGCGACGAGCTGGCCGTTGTCGGCGGTGCAGAACAGCGAGGCGTCGATGTCCTCGTCCTCGCCGCCCGGGTTCGCCTCACAGTCGGTCATCGTCGTCGGGTCCAGCTTCGCGAGCAGCGCCGACTGCGCCGCCGTGAGCGCGCCGGAGCTCGCCGACGGGGACGCCGACGGCGACGCCGACGCGCTGGTCGGAGCCGGTGACGGGCTGGCACTGGGGCTCGTGGAGGCGGACGGGGTCAACGATCCCGAGGCGACGGGCGGCGACGGCTTGTCGTCGGAGCCGCCGGTCGCGACCAGCGCGACCGGAATCGCGATGGCGAGTGCCACGGCCGCGGCCACCGCGATGATGATGATGTTGCGGCGCTTGTTCGGGTCGGGCGCGCCGGGGCCCCCCGGGCCGCCCGGGTAGCCGCCGCCGGGCGGGTAGCCCTCGTAGCCCGGCTGGCCGTATCCGGGCTGCTGGTAGCCCTCGGTCTGGTAGCCCTGCTGGCCGTATCCGGGCTGCTGGTAGCCACCCGTCTGCTGGTAGCCCTGCTGGCCGTAGTCGCCGTAGCCGGGCTGCTGGTAGCTCTGGCCCGTCTGGCCGTAGCCCTCCGCGCCCGGCGCGGCGCCGTAGCCCGGAGGGAAGGCCTGGGTCTGCTGGTAGCCCTGCTGCCCTGGCGGGTTCTGCTGGCCGTAGCCCTCGTATCCGGGCTGGCCGTATCCAGGCTGCTGGTAGCCCTGCTGGCCCGACTGGGGCTGGCCGTAGCCCGCGCCCGGCTGCTGCGCGTAGCCACCGGTCGACCCGTAGCCGGGCTGCTGGTAGCCGCCCTGCTGGTAGCCGCCTGCCGCGCCGTCGTCGACGCGCCGCGTCGCCTCGTCACCGGGGTGCGCCGCGTAGCCGCCGTCGTTCACGAGCCGGGTCTCGGCGTCGTCGCCGTAGCCCTGGCCACCGCTGTCGACCCGCCGAGTCTCGGCGTCCGGGTCCTGCGAACCCGGGTTCGGTGGCTGCATGACGTTCCTCCTGATGTGCCTATGTCGCCCGCGTCGACGGTCGGCATGGACCGTGGCCGGCGGTGGAGCGGCGGTACCTGAGACCGCCCCGCGGGACGGCGCCGTATGGGCTGGGCGCCGAGGCGCCGGGCGTTTGCGGGCGCCCGGTCCTCCCCCGTCTCCGAAGGGCGTCGAGCGCGTGCCCGCGGAGGGTCTTGTGAGGGTTCGACACCAGGCGCCGGCTCAAGCGTAGGAGTTCCGTGTTGATAACGGAGGCGCGGGTCGTATTTCGGACATGACTGATCGGTTCTGGTTCTCGCACCGTCACAGCACGGAGCGGATGCGTCGCCGATCTCCCGCGGACCTGTCCCGCTGTTGTCCCGCCGCCGCGGTCTCCAGGTGGCCCGCTACCAGCGGGCCCGTTTCAGAGCTGGCCGGGCCCCGCGGTCAGCCGCGGCTGGCGTAGGCGATGATCACGTCGTCCACGACGTGCTCGATGAAGGCGGAGTCGACCGGGTCCCCGGTGATGAGCAGCCGCTGCAGGATCAGCGCGGTGCCGATCTCCATCAGGATGGCCGGGTCGGCCTCCGGGGTTATCTCACCGCGCGCGATCCCCCTGGTGATGATGACCTCGGACATCATCTTGCGCTGGCTCCACATGCGCTCGCGCACGGCGGCGCGCAGCTCCGGATTGCGCGGCATCTCGGAGACCATCTCGGCCATGATCCGGCCCTGCTCACTGCCGACCAGCTCATGGAACGCGGTCAGGAACAGGATCATCTCGGTCCGCAGCGAGCCGCTGTCGGGGATCTGCAGCGTTTGTTCGGTGAACTGGGTGATCGAATCCATCACCAGCGCGACCTTGGACGGCCAGCGCCGGTAGATGGTGGCCTTCCCGGCCTTGGCGCGGGTGGCGACCCGGTCCATGGTCACGCCGTCGTAGCCGTGCTCCGCGAGCAGCTCGAGGGTCGCCTGGCGGATCGCGCCGTCGCGGCTCTCGTCGCGCGGGCGACCGCCCGGCCGGGGCGATGCGAGCGTCGGCCGCGTCACGGCGCACCCTCCTGGCTCTCGAACCGGCTGCGCGGCGGTCCCGGTGAGCGAGTCACCACTGGTGGAGAACCGGGCACGCTGTGCATGGGCTGGCCTCGAGAGCCTAGCGCAGCCGGGCGCCAGGAGAACTGATCGGTACCGGAACCCCATGGTTCTCTTAGAGTCCCGATGGGATGAGAACGGGACAGGGCGCCGTCCGGCGCCGGGTCGCGAAGGACCCGGAGCCTTGCGGCGCCCTGGGTGGATCAGGCCTGGCCGGCGGGCTCGGGGACCCGGTCGGCCTTCACCGGAGGTACCACCACCTTTGGGTGGTCCGGGTGCAGGAAGACGTATTTCTTGTACGCCCAGAAGCGGAAGACTGTGCCCAGTCCGGTGCCCAGGACGTTCCCGAACAGGTTGAACGCGAGCACGCCCTCGAGGTGGAGCACGTACTTCGCGAAGCCGAGGCAGGCCAGTGCGATAGCCAGCCCGACCGCGTTCAGGATCACGAAGAGCGTGTACTCCCGGCGCAGGCCCGTCCGGGCGCGGTGGTTGAACGACCATTGCCGGTTGCCGACGTATGAGCAGGTCGCCGCGACCACCGTCGACACGGTCTTCGCGCTGAGCGGGCCCATCCCGAGAAGGGTGTGGCACAGGTTCGAGACGGCGAAGTCGATCGCGTAGCAGACCGCGCCGACGACGCCGAACTTGCCCACCTCATGGATGAGGACCTGAAGTGGTGAACGTGGAACCCGATGGCTCACCACGGGCGGCGCCGATCGACTTCGAGAACATCGATTTTGACCACCAGGAGAGACTACCGACGACCTGTGCGGCGCCATCTGCCACCCCCGAATGCGCACTCCGCCGACGCCTGTCCGGTCGCCGTCCCGAATCGTCCGTTTACCAACTGGCGTCCGTTCCTTGAGGGGAACCGCGCCCGCCGCCCGGGCGCTCCGCCGGGTTCGCCGCCCTGGGGCGCCTGTCATCGTGCCCCGGCCGGGCCAGGTGCGCCGGCCGGGAGCGATGCCTCGGCGCGGCCAGGGCAAAGACAACGTCAGGTGACGGGTCACTGCCTTAGTGTTCCCAGCTGTGCGCTGCGTGATACGTCGGCACTCCTGGGCGTGTCCCGTGATCCGACGCACCTGCCCGATCGCGGCAGATGGGTGGCGGTGGACGTCCCGTCCACTGCATTCTTGTCAGAGTGGCAAGCCTCCGCGGCGGTGACGCCGTGTGAGCGACGTAACCGACGGAGGTGACCCCCCGGTCATGAGCGCGCCCGAAGAACTCGGACACGCCCAGGGCACGACCGACATCCTGCTGGCACGTGCGGCGAGCTTCGCCGCACGGCGCCGCGCGGCGGGCGGCGGCTCGGCCCGGCCGGCCAGCCCGGCCACCGGCGTGGCAATCGTGGCCTGCATGGACGCCCGCATCAACCTCGAGGCGATCTTCGGCCTCGCGGAGGGCGACGCGCACATCCTGCGCAACGCCGGCGGGGTGGTGACCGAGGACATCGAGCGATCGCTGGCCGTCAGCCAGCACGCACTCGGGACCACCGAGATCATCCTGATCCACCACACCAGGTGCGGCATGGAGACGCTCACCGACGACGGCTTCCGCGCCTCACTGGCCGAGCGGACGGGTGTGCGTCCGACGTGGCGGCTCCAGTCGTTCACCAGCGCCGCGGAGGACGTCTGGCGTTCGGTCACGGCGCTGCGCTCGTCACCGTTCCTGCGCGCGTCGACCTCAGTGCGCGGGTTCGTGTACGACGTCGAGACCGGTGAGCTCGATGAGATCACCGAGAGCCCACAGCCGGCCGCGTGCGCGCCCACCCAGGCGACCGCCTGACCTGCGCGGCTGAGCCCCGGCTGGCTGAGCCCCGGCTGACGGTCAGGCCGGTGGACGGCCGAGCGCGTAGTACGCCCACCCGGCCCGGCGCCAGGCCGGGCCGTCGAGCGCGTGCCGGCCGTCGACGACGACCCGCCCGGCCACCCGCGGGGTGAGCGCGTCCGGGTCCAGGTCGCGGAACTCGGTCCACTCGGTGAGCACCGCAAGCGCGTCCGCGCCGGTCGCCGCCTCGTGCGCGGACGGCGCGTACTCCAGCTCGGGGAAGCGCCGCCGGGCGTTGGCCATCGCGGCCGGGTCGTACACGACCACCCGGGCGCCGGCCCGGTGCAGCTCGGCGGAGATCTCCAGGGCGGGCGAGTCGCGGATGTCGTCCGAGTTCGGCTTGAACGCCGCGCCGAGCACCGTGATCCGCCGGCCCTCCGCGCGGCCCCCGAGTGCCCTGGTGATCAGGGCGACGGTCCGCTCCCGGGCCCGCAGGTTGATCCGGTCGACCTCGGCCAGGAAGCCCAGCGCCGGGCCGGCGCCGAGCTCGGCCGCCCGCGCATGGAAGGCCCGGATGTCCTTGGGCAGGCAGCCGCCGCCGAAGCCGATCCCCGGCCGCAGGAACCTCCCGCCGATCCTGGCGTCGTGGGAGAGCGCCCGCGCCAGGCTCGTCACGTCTCCGCCGGCGGCGTCGCAGACCTCCGACATCGCGTTGATGAAGGAGATCTTGGTCGCCAGGAAGGCGTTCGCCGCGACCTTCACCAGCTCGGCGGTGGCGTAGTCGGTGACGATCACGGGCGTGCCGGCCTCGATCACCGGCGCGTAGACGGCCCGCAGCACCGCCTCCCCGCGCCCGCCCGGCCGGACGCCGAAGACCAGCCTGTCCGGGCGCAGCGTGTCGTCGACCGCGAACCCCTCGCGCAGGAACTCCGGGTTCCACGCCAGCTCGACTCCGCCCGGCGCCGGCTGTGCCGTCCGTGCCCGGCCTGTCCCCGTTCCGCCTGGCGCCGCCTCGCCCGTCCGGGCGCCGCCCGGCCCGGTGCCGCCGGTTCCCGCTGCCAGCCGGCGCGCGAGCCGCTCGGCGCTGCCCGCCGGCACCGTCGACTTGCCGACCACGAGCGCGTCCGGCCGCAGGCCGGCGCGGATCAGTGTCTCGACGGCCGCGTCCACGTAGGTCATGTCGGCGGCGCCGTCACCGGCCCGCTGCGGCGTGCCGACACAGATGAAGTGGACGTCGGCCCACCCGGCGACCTCGGCCGGGTCGCAGGTGAACGACAGCCGGCCCGCCTCCAGGTTCTTGCGCAGCAGCTCCTCGAGCCCCGGCTCGAAGAACGGCACCTCGCCCGCGCCGAGTCGGCGGACCTTGTCGGCGTCCGTGTCGAGCCCCACGACCTCATAGCCCAGCTCGGCCATGCAGACCGCGTGCGTGGCGCCGAGGTAGCCCGTCCCGACCACGCCGATGCGGCGGACGGCCGGCAGGCCGCCCGTCATGAGCGGCCGGGGGACCGCGGGCCGCCGGGTCACGTCGTCGCTACCGCCGCCGGGCATGCGCGTCGACGGGGTCGATGGGACGAACCCCGGCCGGCAGGGCTTCGGTGAGTGGCCCCGGCACGGACCAGTCCACCGCGGTGATCCGTTCGCTGTCGGCCCGGCGGGCCAGCGCCGCCGGCTCGATGCTGTCCAGGTTGCGGCACAGCACGACCGACGCGCCGCTGACCAGCGGGATGAGGATCCCGGTGAGCAGGCCGGCGGCGGTGGCGGGCCCGGCCGCGGTGAGGATCCGGTCGTCCGGGCCCAGCCCGGCGCGGCGGGCGGCGCTCTCGGCGATGCGGATCAGCTCCGCCTGGCCCGCGGGCGGCGGCGGCGCCGCGTAGCGGTCGCCGTGCGGCGGCACCTCGACCGCGTAGTCGAGCACGCCCGGCACCGGACGCCGCAGCCGGCCACCGAGCGGACGCAGCGACAGCGCGACGATCTCGTCGACGCCCAGTCCGGTGGCGATCTCGAGCCGGTCCTCGCTGACGAAGACGACACCGAGCTCCTCCGGAGCGGTGCCGGCGCCGGTGTAGCCGCCGGCGCCGGTGACCGGCGGCCCGGCACCCTCCGCTCCCTCGGCTCCCTTGCCGCCGGGGCCGCCGTCCGGCGTCTCCGGGCCGACGGCGACATGCACGTCGAGCCCCGCCGACCAGGCCGCCAGCAGGATGACGCAGGTCGTCCAGTGCGCCGGCAGGTCGACGCCCACCGCGTCCCCGGGCGTGAGGCCGACCGTGTCACCGAGCAGGTTCGCCGTCTTCGCCACCCAGTTGTCCAGCGTCGTGGTGGAGAACTCCACCCGCTCGCCGGTGGCGTCGTCGTAAAAAGTGATCATCGGACGCGCCGGGTCGCGCGCGAGCCGCGCGGCGAGCGCGGCGGCCACCCCGGGGAACCGCGCGGGCGGCGCGTCGGGCGGCACGGAGCCGCCGGGAAGGATCGACGGTGCTGGGACGAACCGGACGTCCAACGGTTCCGGTCTCCAATCCGGTCGTTCGTCGGCGGGCGGGTGGGCCCGGCGGTGGTCGGGTTCCGGCGAGCTGAGCGCCGGCGATCCGCCGCGGGCGGTAACGCTACCGACTCCCGTCCCCAGCTCGGACGTCCACAGGCACGACACGGCGCGGACGCCGTTCGCGTACCGGGGATCGGGCCCCCTCAGCCGGGCTCGGCGGTCAGGGGGTGCAGGAGGTGTCGGCGGGCACCGGCACCGCCGATGCCGTCCCAGCGGCGGTGCCGGGGAGCGGCGTCGTGCCGGGGACCGCGGTGCGGTCGGCCGTCGTGCCGGCGGACGCTGTGCCGGCGGACGCTGTGCCGCTTGGGCTGGCGGAGGGGGAGGCCTGCGCCGTTCCCCCCGGCGTGGTTGCCCCCGGCGCGGCGCCGGCGGCCACGGAGACGCCCGGCGCTGTGGGCGATCCGGAGCCGCCGCCGTTCTCGGCCGTGGCCCGCATCGGGCCCACGATCGCCTCCAGGCCGGCCGGGTCGTGCAGGAGGACCATGCCGTGCGGTGGGATCGTGCCCATCTCGTCGACGGCGCCGTCCGAGGGCAGCGGGACATACGTCGGGATCGTGATGAACCGCAGGCCGCCCGGGCCGAGCTCGCTGATCCGCTTCGCCAGCCGGAGCATCTCCGTCTGGGTCAGGCTGTCACTGATCTGCAGCGCGCCACCGACGGCGCCGAGCAGACTGGTGATCCGCGCGGGATTGGTGAGCACACCGGCGCTCGTCGCCGCGTCGAGCAGCCGGGAGAGGAACTGCTGCTGGCGCAGGATGCGCAGCCGCTCCTCGCCCAGCGCCTTGCGGGTGCGGACGAACGCCAGCGCCTGGTCGCCGTTGAGCCGGTTCTCGCCGAGCTGGCCCCGCCACCCCGACTCCCGGTCCCGGAGGTTGCGGGTACTGCCGTCGGGCAGCGGCAGGACGCATACCGTGACGCCGCCGACGGCATCCGTCATCGCGCGGAAGCCGGCGAGGTTGATCGAGACGGTGTGGTCGATCTTGAGCCCGGTGAACGCCTCGAGGGTCGAGATCAGGCCGGGCACGCCCGCGAGCGGGATGACGTCCGCGATTTTCGACAGGCCGTCCGGGGCGGTGGCGGCGGCCGCGGGCACGACGGGCACAAGCGTGTCGCGCGGGAAGGACACCAGCGTGACGGAGCGGTCCGCGTCGAAGTGGGCGACGATCGTCGTGTCCGCCCGGGTGCCGCCCGGGTCGCCGAACTCGCCGTGGGTGCCCTCCCTGCTGTCGTTGCCGAGCAGGAGAACGTTCAGGTCGCCCGGGACCACCGCGGGCCGGGCGCCGGCGACGGGCGTCCAGTCCTTGCGGTCGATCGCGCTGTCGAAGTGCCGGTAGGCCGCCCACCCGACCGACGTGGCCCCCAGGACGCACAGCGAGATCATCGCGACCAGCGTGACGGACAGCCGGCGCAGCGGCGAGCGCCGCCGCCGGACAAGACGCGGGCTCAGCTCGGGTGGCAGCGCGGCGTGCGACCCGATCGCGGGCGTCGGCTCCGCGAGGCGCGCCTCCGTGAAGTACGGCTCCGCGGAACACGGCTCTGGGAGATTCGGCTCCGCGACGCGCGCTTCCCGGAAGTGCGGCTCGCGTGGGCTCGGTGGACGCCAGGTCGCGGGCGCGGGCGGCTCGGCCGCATCCGACCAGGTCAGGTCGGATCTTTCGGCTGAAAGCTCGTCTCTCGGGCGTCTCATCGCAGATTTCAGACGCCCGGTGATGTCCGGTGGTTGTTTGGGGTGATCCGAGGGTGGTGTGTGACGCCCCGCACATTCGCGCCGTTCGCCGGCGCCGTGGGCGGCCCGCGGATAGGGGCCGCCCACGGCCGGATCGGCGCGCCGCCGGTCAGGAGGTGCAGTCGGTCAGTACGTGCAGCCGGTGGTCAGCTCGGTCGCCGTCACCGGGGCGGTCGGCCTGGTGGGGGCTCCGGACAGGGCCGGGCCCGCGGACCCCGTCGAGGCGCTGCCCGGTGCCGACGGGCGCATACCGGAGACCGCTCGGGCCCCGGCCGCGGGGACGCCGGTCGCGTCCACCTTCTCGAACGACTCGCCCAGCACCAGGGAGATCCGGTCGGCCAGGTCGTCGTCGCGGACAAGCCTGGCGTCGGGCACGACGGCCCGCACGGCGCGCGCCGCCGCCTCGCCGCCGGGCCCGTACCGCACCTCGCTGGTCTGCAGCGAGCCGGCGGGCCAGTCCCGCGGGGTTCCGACGCGGAACCCGAGACTGGCGAGGTCACTGCGCACGGCCGCTGCGAGCCCCCCGACCCGCGCGGCGTTGAACACGTCGACGGAAACCTCGCCCGGGGGCGACGCCGGCGGGGCGGGGACGGCCGTCGGGCTGGTGCCGTCCCGGCCGCGCAGCGGCGCCAGGAACGCGTCGAGCTGCGCCTGGTCGTAAAGCTGCACGGAACCGAACCGGGGCAGCTCGCCGAGCGCGTTCCCGCCCTCGGCCGGCGACGGCGCGTGCACGGGGATCGTCACGAACCTGATCTGGTCGGAGCTCATCGACCCCATCCGCTTCGCGAGCAGCCGGAGATCCTCGATGTCCGTTCCGTCGTCGATGGTCAGCGCCCGCGTCACCGCGCTGATCAGGTTCTCCAGCCGGGCCGGGCTCGTCAGCACGCCGTCGCTGGTGGCCTTGCGGAAGACCGCCCCGATGAACTGCTGCTGCCGGCGGATGCGGTCGAAGTCGTTGTCGGGCAGGCCGTGGCGCTGGCGGACGAACGCGAGGGCCTGGTCGCCGGTCAGGTGGTTCTCGCCGACCCGCCCCCGCCACTGGGACCACTCGTCACGCAGGTTCGTCCGCCGCCCGTCCGGCAGCGCCTTCACACAGACCGTGACCCCGCCGATCGCGTCGGTCATCTCGCGGAACCCGGCGAGGTCGACCGACACGTAGTGGTCGACACGGATGTCGGTGAGGTTCTCGATGGTCCGGACCAGCAGCCCCGGGCCCCCGATGGAGATCGCCTGGGTCAGCTTGTCCCGGCCGTGCCCGGGGATGCGCACGAGGGTGTCGCGCGGGAACGACACCAGGGTCGTCGTCCCGTTCGCGTCGAGGTGGGCGAGGATCGTGGTGTCCGAACGCTGGCCGGCGACCTTGCCGCCGCGCTGGAACTCGCCCCCGGTGCCGGCCCGGCTGTCCGAGCCGACGAGCAGGAAGTTGGTCGTCCCCTCGACGGGGCTTGCGGGCCGGTCGCCGTCCAGGCTCAGCCGCAGCCGGTTGATCTGGCGGTCGAAGTGCTCGTAGACGGCGAACCCGCCGACGGCGAAGGCGAAGATCAGGCACGACAGGATGGCGGAGACGACGACGGCGAGCCGCGACGCCACGCCACGCCGCCGACCGGCCGACCCCGGGAGCCACCCTGACCCGTGGCCGTGGCCGTGGCCGTGGCCGTGGTCGGTGCTGTGGTCGTGGTCGGTGGTGTCGTCGTGGACGCCGTCCTGGGCGTGGTCCTGACTCTGCTCCAGGTGCTGCTCCCGGGTTCGGGCGTCCGGGCCGGCCTCGCCCGGGTTCCGGCGCTGGAGCCTGTCCCAGCCGCCGCGGCGCTGGTTCGGTCTCGGCTCGGTGAGCTCGGTCTCCGACCCGTCCTGGTTCGAGTGGGTGACCTCGCGCTGGCGCGAGCGTGCGTGCGGCCGTGACCTCGGCCGGCGCCGCCCGCCCGCTGCGGGGTCGGAGCCGGTGCGGGGCGACTCAGGCCACTGTCGGGGCCCTGTCGAGGCGCGCGGTCCAGCGCCGGTCACCGCGTCCCCCCTCTGTGGTGTGCCGGGTATCTCGGCGTGCCTGTCGGTCGACCGGCCTGCCCGTCGGACGGCTGGCACGCCGGTCCGCGGTGACGGCGACCCGCACCCCTTGGTTACTCAACGTACCCGGAACGTGACGGCGTAAGCGCTCATGGGTCGGCGTCCGCGTGGACTTGTCGAGGGGGAAGGCCGACGTGGGCATCTGGCTGTGGCGTGCATCACGTTTTGGTTACTTTCCGTCAGGGCCTGTCTCCTGGAGCGACCCACGATAGGGTTTCGGATCATGAAGGCACTCGTGCTCGCCGGTGGCTCCGGGACCCGTCTTCGGCCGATCACCCACACCTCGGCCAAGCAACTCGTGCCCGTCGCCAACAAGCCGGTGCTGTTCTACGGGCTCGAGGCGATCCGCGGCGCCGGGATCACCGATGTCGGGATCATCGTCGGCGAGACGGCGGCCGAGATCGAGAACGCGGTTGGTGACGGATCGCAGTTCGGCATCACCGTCACCTACATCCGCCAGGAGGCGCCGCTCGGTCTGGCACACGCCGTCCTCATCGCGCGGGACTTCCTCGCCGACGAGCCGTTCGTGATGTACCTCGGCGACAACATGATCATCGGTGGGATCTCCGGGCTGGTCGAGGAGTTCCGGCACACCACCTCCGATGCGCTCATCCTGCTCACCAAGGTCGACAACCCCTCGGCGTTCGGCGTCGCCGAGCTGGGAGCGGACGGCCGGATCATCCGGCTCGTCGAGAAGCCCGCCGACCCGCCGAGCGACCTCGCGCTCGTCGGCGTCTACATGTTCGGTCTCGCGATCCACGAGGCCGTCCGCTCGATCAAGCCCTCAGGACGCGGCGAGCTCGAGATCACCGAAGCGATCCAGTGGCTCGTGGACGGCGGCTACGACGTCGCGCCGCACCTTGTCGAGGGCTACTGGAAGGACACCGGCCGGCTCGACGACATGCTGGAGACCAACCGGCACATCCTCGAGTCAATCGAGCCCGCGATCCACGGCACCGTGGACGAGCACAGCACCATCGTCGGCCGGGTGGTGATCGAGGAGGGTGCGTCCCTGGTGCGCTCGACGGTGCGCGGCCCGGCGATCATCGGCCGCGGCACCCGGCTCGTCGACACCTACGTAGGCCCCTTCACCTCGATCTACCACTCGTGCGTCGTCGAACGAACCGAGATCGAGTACTCGATCGTGCTCGAGCGGGCCACCATCCGCGGCATCGGCCGCATCGAGGACTCCCTGATCGGGCGGGACGCCGAGGTCGTACCGTCGAGCGCTCTCCCCAAGGCGCACCGCCTGATGATCGGCGATCACTCCCGGGTCTCGGTCGCAACGAGCTAGCAGCTGGGAGGCGGTCAGCCGGCAGGCGTGCTGACGGAAGCGCGGTCGCGCAGGGCCGGGATGAGGGCCAGCGTGAGGGCGGTGATCCAGAGCAGCGCCGTCCCGGCGAGAACGGTGATCGTGACGCCCACGGGGAGCGGCGCCCAGCGGGCGATGGCGGAGACGACGTCCGGGATGCGGGCGGGAGTGAAGGAGACCTGGCGCGGCAGCCAGTAGTAGCTGCACACGGCGAGCAGGGCGAGGGCCTGCATGACAAGCCCGCCGACCAGCATGATCACCGGCGCCCACCGGGCACGCGCGCCCAACAGCCGGCCGAGCCCGGCGACCGCGACGACCGCGAGGCCGACGATTCCCAGGTACAGGTAGCGGCCCTGGACGGCGATGCCGCGGGTGTAGCGCTCGTACTCGGCCCAGCTCCGCTGCCCGACCATCAGGTACGCGAAGGCAACAGGGGCGAGCAGTACCAGCGGCGCCGCCAGCCGAGCCAGTCGAGCCTGCCAACCGGGTGTCCCGGCGGGGGACGGGGCGCGACGGACGGCAGTGATCACGGCGAGGGCGCACAGCGCGGTCGTGACCACTGTGGCGGCGACGATCGCGACCGGGGAGAGCTGTGGTGGCTCGAACATGCCGAGACCGCCCCAGAACCTGCTGATCATCGTCCGGACGAAGTACCAGAACCAGGTGAGGAACGAGTCGGGGAGCAGGAGAGGCTCGCGGCGCGGCGGGTTCGTCGCCCAGCCGTTCGGCTGGAGGGCGTCGTACAGCAGGTAGTTGCGGACCCACCACCAGCCGCCGATGGCCAGCCCGAGCCCGACGGCGATCGCCGCCGGCAGCACCGGCAGCACCGGCAGCCGGCCCCGGGGCCCGCCCCGAACCGACTCGGCTCCGGGTTCGGAGCCGGCTGTAGCTGCGGACGTCCGGGCTCGCCGGGTGTGGAGCCAGCCGACGAGGTAGGCGGCGGCGATCGTGAACGGGAGGGCGAAGGCGAACGCCTTGGACAGCATGGCCACGCCGAACCAGACGCCGGCCCACCCCGCGGTCCGCTTGCGCAGGTCGCCGCGTACGACGCCGGCCAGGACCATGGTGAGGGCACCGGTCGCCAGGATGAGGATGCCGTCGTTGTTGAAGGTCGCGCCGACCCTGGTGAACCCGGGTATCGCCAGCGGAAGGGCTGCCGCGGCGGTGGCGAGCGGGCCGCGCAGGCCGAACCGGCACGCCGCGGCCCAGGCCAGCAGGGGCAGCGGGGCCACGATCAGGATGTTGAGCAGCCGCAGGACCAGCACCTGCTGGTCGTAGGCCCAGTTCTCGGAGCCGGGCAGTGCCTCCAGCAGGCCCGCTCCGATCGCGTAGACGAGCGGCGGATGCTGGATCATCTGGTTGGACAGCCGGCCGTCGTCCACCGGGGTCGGCCCGCCGAGCTCGTCGAACGACTGCCGGGCGTCGCGCGGGGTGGGGGCGATCTCCGCGAACGACGGGGAGCCACGCCGCTTGCCGCCGGACTGGAACATGTCCTGGAACCGGCCGCGGTCGAAGTCGTCGGATGTCGCCGCGACCCCGGTGGCGATCATCTTCTCGCCCGGTGCCGGCCAGCCGGCCCCGTGCTGCAGGCCGTAGACCATGTCGACGTGCTGGGCCTCGTCGTAGCCCGTCCAGGTCGTGTACACGAACGAGTAGGTCACGAGCAGGGCCACATGCAGTGCGGTGATGAGCAGGACGATCACCGGAACGCGCCGCGGTCGCCGCGGAGGCCGGGCCGCGGACGCCGCCACGCCTGGTGCGGGCACGTCCGGCGCGGGCGGGGCCGGTGCCGGAACGGCAGGCACCGGAACGGCAGGCACCGGAACGGCAGGCACCGGAACGGCAGGCACCGGAACGGCAGGCACCGGAACGGCAGGCACCGGAGTGGCCGGTGCGGCTGGCACGTCCGGGCCGGGAGGCGCCTCGAGGTCAGCTGGCTCTTCCCTGAAGGCGGTTGTCGCCTCCTCGGTGCCCGCGCCGGCCGGGCCGCCTGACCTGCGGGGCTGATCCTCGCGCAGGTCGGGCTTTTCGGTCATTGGCGTCTCGGGCGTCACCGGGATCAGGGTAGCCGCACCCTTCTCGGGCCGGCCGGTGCCGTCCGGCCGACTGCGCGTGATGGCGACGTCACTGTCGGGGTGTCGCCGGCTGTTCGTATACGTCTGCCAGACTCGCGGGGTGCGCATCCTCGTCACTGGTGCCGGTGGACAGCTCGGTAGCGACCTGTGTCGTCTCCTCGACGCTCAGTCGCAGGTTGACAACCCGCGAGTACGGGCCTGGTGCGGGCTCGCCCGATCCGAACTCGACCTCGCCGACGCGGCCCAGGTGCGTGCGGTCATCGCTGACCAGGCCCGGCCGGCGAAGATCCAGGGCGGGCTCGCCGTGATCAACACCGCCGCCTGGACGAACGTGGACGGCGCCGAGTCGGACGAGGCGGGCGCGTACGCCGTGAACGCCACCGGCGCGGCCCATCTGGCCGCCGCGTGCGCCCAGGCCGGTGCGGCGCTCGTCCACCTTTCCACCGACTACGTCTTCGACGGTGACGCGACCAAGCCCTACGAGACGGACGACCCGCCGGCGCCGGTGTCGGTGTACGGCCGGACGAAGCTCGCGGGGGAGGAGGCCGTCCTGGCACTCTGCCCGGAGTCGTACGTCGTGCGGACGGCGTGGGTGTACGGGCGTACCGGCGGCAACTTCGTGAAGACGATCGCCCGGCTGGCCCGGGAGCGCGACGAGCTCGCCGTCGTCGCGGACCAGCACGGCAGCCCGACCTGGTCGGTCGACCTCGCCGCCGGCCTGCTCGACCTGGTCACCGCGCGCCCGGCGCCCGGGGTGTACCACTGCACCGCGGCCGGGGAGACGACCTGGTACGGCTTCGCCCGCGCGATCGTCGCCGCGCTCGGCCAGGACCCGGCGAAGGTCAGGCCGACGACGACGGAGGAGTTCCCCCGCCCGGCGCGCCGGCCGGCCTACTCGGTGCTCTCGGCCCGGTCCTGGCTGGACGCCGGCCTGCGGCCGCTGCGCTCCTGGGACGACGGCTTCGCCGCCGCGTTCGCCGAGTTCGGCGCCGAGCTGCGGGGCTGACACCGGCACGGCCACTGCCACTGCCACGGGCCGCCCGGCCCTCGACCAAGCCGGGCACTCGTCGCCGGTGCCGATCTCGGCTGACGTCCAGCGGGTAGCTTGATGGCTGTGAGCACTCAGACTCCCGACACGGCGGCGCGGCACGGCAGCCGTCCCGTCCTTGTCGCCGTCGCGTGGCCGTATGCCAACGGGGCACCGCATCTCGGGCACATCGCCGGCGCCTACCTGCCCGCGGACATCTTCGCCCGCTACCAGCGCATGGCGGGCAACCGGGTGCTGATGGTCTCGGGGTCCGACGCGCACGGCACCCCGATCACGGTCCGGGCGGACGAGGAGGGCGTCTCCCCGCAGGAGATCGTCGACCGGTACCACCCGGAGTTCCTGCGCATCTGGTCCGAGCTCGGGATCAGCTTCGACCTTTTCACGAGCACCCGGACGGACAACCACAGCGCGGTCGCCCAGGACGTGTTCACCCGCCTGCGCGAGGCCGGTTACATCTACGCCAAGGAGACCTCGCAGTTCTACGACCCGGACGCGGGGCGCTTCCTGCCCGACCGGTACGTCGTCGGCACCTGCCCGCACTGCTCGTATCAGCAGGCGCGCGGCGACCAGTGCGAGAACTGCGGGCGCACCCTCGACCCGGAGCTGCTGATCGACCCGCGCAGCAAGGTGACCGGGGCCGTCCCGGAGATGCGCCAGACGACGCACTTCTTCCTGCGGCTGTCGAGCCTGGCCGACCAGCTCCTCGACTGGTTGCAGACCCGCCAGGGCTGGCGCCGGCACGTCCTGAACTGGTCGGTGCAGTTCGTCAAGGACGGCCTGCACGACCGCGCGATCACCCGGGACCTGGACTGGGGCGTCCCGCTGCCGACCGACGAGCTCGGTCCGGGCAAGCGGCTCTACGTCTGGTTCGAGGCCGTGATCGGCTACCTGTCGGCGAGCAAGGAGTGGGCGGCCGCCTCGGGTGATCCGGAGGCATGGCGGGCCTGGTGGGAGGACCCCGAGGCGGCGGCGTACTACTTCGTCGGCAAGGACAACATCCCCTTCCACACCGTCATCTGGCCGGCGATGCTGATCGGCTACGGCGGCCTGAACCTGCCGACGGACGTCCCGGCGAACCAGTACGTCACCTTCGGCGGGGCGAAGGCGTCGAAGTCGGCGGGCATCGGGCGCGGGGTGCGCGAGTACCTCGACCTGCTCCAGCCGGACGCGCTGCGCTTCGCCCTGGCCTCGGTGCTGCCCGAGCAGAACGACACCGAGATCTCGGACGCGGACATCATCCGCCGGGTGAACGACGAGCTGATCGCCAACTGGGGCAACCTCGTCAACCGGGTCCTCGCCCAGATCAACAAGTTCTTCGACGGCGAGCTGCCGGAGACCGGCGAGCTCGACGGCGTGCACGCGGCGCTGCTCGACTCGGTGGACGCCGGCCTCGTCCGGGTCGGCGAGCTGCTGGGCAAGGTCGAGCAGCGGGCGGCGCTGCGGGCGGCGATGGAGATCTCCGCCGAGGTGAACGCCTACCTCTACCGCGAGGAGCCGTGGAAGACCGTCAAGGTCGACCGGGCGGCCGCGGCGCGCAGCCTTGCGGTCTCCATCCAGGCGATCTCCGGCATCACCACCGCGCTGGCCCCGTTCCTGCCGTTCAGCTCGGACCGGGTGGCCGAGGTGCTGGGCATCGACCTCGACGGCTGGGAGCGCCGACCCGTCCCGGCCGGTCGTCGCCTCGCGTGGTCCGGCGGCCTGTTCACCAAGCTGGACGTCGGCGCGCTGGACAAGGCCTCGCTGGACGCCGACGCCTGACCTGGGCGGCCGCCGTGCCGGGGGCGCCGCCGAACGTGTCGGACCGGCCTGGGAGACTGTGGCGCAATGGCGAGCTCATCGGGCCCGCCGCCCGTCCTGGGCACGCCACCCTCCCAGGCCGGGCCGGCGGCGGGAAACCTACCGCTACAGCCCGACCCTGCCCAGCCTGATCGTCACAATTCGCGACCTCATCGTGAGGATCGGTGGCGCGCGGATCGGCCGTCCGCCGCGCCGCGCCGCTGGGGCTTCGTGCGGCGCCATGCCGCCTTCCTGATCCTGCTCACGCTGGCCGTCGGGGCCCGGGCCGCCGTCCTGCTGGCCTATCGGCCCGCGCTCTTCTACTACGGCGACTCGCCCGCCTACCTCGACCAGGCCACCAACCGGCTGTGGGCGGGCGACTGGCGGCCGTCGGGCTACCCGATGTTCCTGCGGGTCATCGGCGCCCCCGACCACCTGACCCGGCTGGTGGTCGTGCAGCACACGGCGGCCCTGCTGGCCGGGGTCGCCCTCTACGCGGCGTCGCGTCAGCTGTTCGAGCGGCACGGTCCCGTCGCGGCGGCCGGCCGCACCGGGGGCTGGCCGGCCGCGGTGGTCGCGGCGCCGGCGCTGCTGGCCCCCTGGGTGCTCGACCTCGGCCAGTTCGTCCTGGCCGACAGCCTGTTCGGGACGCTCGTCCTCGGCGGGCTCGTGCTGCTGGCCTGGCCCGGGCGGCCGGCCGCGTGGCGCTTCGCCGTCGCCGGGCTGCTGCTCGGCGCCAGCCTCACCGTCCGCACGGTCGGCTACGGCCCGCTCGCGGTGGGCGCGGCCGGTGCCGTCGTCCTGGCTGTCACGCACTGGCGGCGGGCCCACGCGGCGGTCGTGGCGGCGGGGGCCGTGCTCGCGTTCGTCCTGGGAGCGGCCGTCCCGGTCGTCGCGTACTCGGCGTGGAGCGCGGGGCAGGGGAAGGGCTTCACCGTCACCGCGCACTCGGGGTTCTTCCTGTACGGCCGGGTCGCCCCGTTCGCCGACTGCGCCCGCCTGCCCGACGATCCCGACCTGCTGTCGCTGTGCGACCCGCGCCCGGTCGGCGAGCACGGCTCCCCGGTGACCTACCTCTGGCCGGACGACTCGCCGCTGCGCCAGGGCAACGACCTGGTCCCACCGGGCCGCGAGGAGCTCGCCGGCGAGTTCGCCCGGCACGTGATCCGTGAGCAGCCCTGGACGATGGTCACCTCGACCGCCCGCTACCTGGCCGGGTACTTCTCGCCCGTCCCGTACGAGAACAGGCTCACGAGCCGCGCCGACACCTGGGAGCTGCCCCGGACGGGCACCAACCGCCTCGTCTCGGACGGCCCGCACGCCGCCGACGGGTACTTCTCCGTCGCGCGGCTGAACGACCCCCCGGTCGAGCTGCTCGCCTTCTATTCCCGGCTCGGCTACGGGCCGATGCCCCTGGTCGGCCTGGGTCTGCTCGCCGGGCTGCTGGCTCAGATCGTCGGGCGGGTGCGCGGGCGCGCCGGCCCCGGTCGGCTGTTCTGGCTGCTCGGGGGAGCAAGCCTGTCCACCCTGCTCCTGAGCTCCCTGACCTCGGCGTTCGATTACCGCTACCTGGGATCGGTCGTCGGCCTGCTCGCCCCGGCCGCGCTGCTCGGCGCGGCCGGGCTGGCACGGGTGCTTCGACCGCGGCCGGTCGGCCGCGGCGGGAGCGTCAACGAGGGAGGTATCGCGTGAAGGTCGCGTTTCTCGGCCTGGGCCGGATGGGCGTCCGGATGGCCCACCACATCCTGGCCGCCGGGCACGAGCTGGCCGTCTGGAACAGGACACCCGGGCGCGCCGGCGAGCTGACGGCCCGCGGCGCCAGCGAGGCGGCCGACCCGGCGGGTGCGGTGCGCGGCGCGGACGCCTGCGTGCTGATGCTGTTCGACCCGGCGTCGGCGGCGGATGTCCTCGCCGCGGTGATCCCCGCCGCGCCGCCCGGCCTGCTTGTGATCAACTGCACCACGGTCGGCCCCGCGGCCGCCCGCGAGCAGGGCAGCGTCGCCCTGGCAGCGGGCCTGCGCTACCTGGACGCGCCGGTGATCGGCACGATCGGGCCGGCCGAGGCGGGCACCCTGCGCGTCCTGGTGGGCGCCGCCGACGCCGATCTCGCCGCGGCCCGCGGGATCCTCGAGACCTTCGGCGACCCGGGGCGCATCGACCATGTCGGGCCGGTCGGTGCCGCCAGCGCGCTCAAGACGGTGTTCAACCTCGGCCTGGCCGAGGCGACGGCCGCCGCCGCCGAGGTGCTCCGCTACGGCACCGAGCTCGGCGTCGACCGGAGCCTGCTGCTGTCCGAGCTCGCCGCCGGGCCGCTGGGATTCATCGTCGAGTACAAGCGGGCGATGCTGGAGTCGGGCGACTACTCCACGCCGGCCTTCACCGTGGCCGGGCTCGCCAAGGACGTCCGGCTGGCCACCGAGTCGGTCGCGGGACGGCTGCCGATCGCCGAGGCGACCCTGGCCCTCACCGCCGCCGCCACCCGGGCCGGCCACGCCGAGCACGACTTCGCCGCGCTGGCCGCCGCGGATGTGCCCGACCCGGCCTGAGCCCGCCCCACCCGGAGCCGGCCCGGGCGGGCGCCGCTCGGGCTGGTTCCGGGTGGACCCGCGGCGGCGCTGGCTGGTGCTCGGTGTGGCCGGCGCGGGCCTGCTGTTCGGCTCCGTCGGCCTGCTCACCGCGTTCGCGACCGCCCCGTTCGCGGGGGCCGACGAGGCGCAGCACACCGCCTACGCCCTCGAGGTCGCCGACGGCCGGCTGCCGGAGCTGGACACCGCCGTGCGCGCGGCCGTCCCGGGCATGCCCGGGCTGCCGGCCGGCTGCCGGGTGCCCCCCGAGGAGGCGCGGGCCGCGATCGACCTGCGGGAGGTGGCGATCCTGCCCGCCTGCGCCCGCCGCCCCGGCGGGCTGAGCAACTTCGACCTCGTCTACACGGCGAACCATCCGCCGCTGTTCTACCTGCTCGAGGCCGTCCCGCTCGGCGGTGGCCGGGCCGCGGGGCATCCGCTGGCCGGCTTCTACGGGGCGCGGCTGCTCAACCTCGCGATCGGGATCGGCGCCCTGGTGGCCACGGCGGCACTGGCCCGGGCCCTGCTGCCCACCCGGCCCGACCTGGCGGTCGCCGCGGCGGCCTTCACCGCGGTGATCGGTGGGTTCGTCGCGGTCGCCGGCCAGGTCTACAACGACGCGCTCGCCGTCACGCTGATCACCGGCGCGACGGTGGCGACGCTCACGCTCGCCCGGCGCGGGCCGTCGGCACGCACTCTGGTCCTGCTGGCGCTGCTGATCCCGGCGGCCGCGCTGAGCCGGGCCAGCGGCGCGCTGGCCGCCGCGGTTCTCGTGCCGGCGGTCGGCGTCGCGTTCGTGCTGGGCCGCGGCGCGCCGGGCTGGGCCCGCGCCGAGCGGGCCCGCACCCTCCTGCTGGGAGTCGCCGCCGCCATCGCGACGGCCGCGCTCACCGTGCTGGCCGCCGGATGGTTCTACCTGCGCAACATCAAGCTCTACGGCGATCCGACGGCCACCGGACTGATCGCCGACATGTTCCCCACCGGAGCGGAACCGCGCTCGGTGCACGAGGTGCTCACCTCCGGTGACTTCTGGTGGTTCGTCTACCGCGGCTTCTTCGGCCGCCAGGTCCTGCTGACCGGCGTGGCCCGGTGGATGGCCGTCTGCGTCGGCCTGGTCACGGTCGTCGGACTGCTCGCCGCGGCCGTCCGCGCGGCCAGGAACCTCCGGCGCGACAGCGGCCGTATCCGGTGGAGTACCGCGGTCGGCATGCTGTGCTGGCTTGTCGCCATCGCGCAGGCTGTGGTCGCGGCCGCGACGCTGGTCGGGTTCGTCGCCGCCGGGGGCGCTCCCTTCACCCGCTATCTGCTGCCGGCGCTGCCCCTGCTGGTCGTGGCGCTGGCCGGCGCGTGCTCGGCGCTCCCGGCGGCGCGGCGCGGCCTGCCCACGTCCGCCCTGGTCACGGCGCTCGGGATCACCGTCGTGGTCATGCTCAGCCGCGAGCTGGCGCGGCGCGACCCGCAGCTCGCCGGGCGGGATCTGACCGGCCGGCTGCGTGGCGCGCTCGCGGCGACGGCCGTCGGCCCGGACCGTGCCCCGGTGCTCCTGGGCGTCCTGGCAGTGCTGGGCGTGCTGGGCGTGTTCCTGATAGCCCTTTCGATGGCCAGGCTCGCGTCGTGCGCCATCCCGGCCTGGAGGAGCGCGCCGTCCTCAGCCGGCGACGCGGCGGTAGACGGCGGCGGTCAGCTCGGCGGTGCGCCGCCAGGTGAACGCGCGGGCGTGCTCGCGGCCGGCGGCGGCCTGGGTGGCGGACTGGGCGGTGCCGGTCGGTTCGGCGAGCGCGGCGCCGAGGGCTCCGGCGAGGTCGTCGGCGAAGACGTCCCACCGGCCGGGGGTGACCAGGCGGACACCGGCGGCGGCGCCGACCACCTCGCGCACCGCGGGGATGTCGGCGGCCACGACCCGGGTACCGGCGGCCAGCGCCTCCAGCGGCGGTAGCCCGAAGCCCTCGTAGCGGGACGGGAAGCACAGCGCGGCCGCGCCGGCGACCACGGAGCGCAGCTCGGCGTCGTCGAGGTAGCCGACGGTGACGACGGCGTCCGCGGGCAGGCCCGAGGTGTCGAGCGCCGGGCCCCAGCCGGGCGGGCCGACGAGCGCCAGCGGCGGGGTGTCGGGCGCGTCGGCGCGCAGCCGGCGCAGCGCCTCCAGCAGCACCGGCAGGTTCTTGCGCGGCTCCGCCGACCCGACGAACAGCAGGTACCGCTCGGGCAGCCCGCGCGCGGCGAGCCAGCCGCGGGCCGGGGGAGCGGCGTCGAACCAGGCGGCGTCGACGCCGAGCGGGGTCGGGGTGACCATGTCCGGGTCGAGCCGGTAGGCGGCGATCACCTCGTCGGCGACGGCGCGGCTGGGGGTGAGCACCGCGGCGGCGCGGCGCAGCCCGCGCGGCACCAGCGTCGCGTAGCGCGCGGAGGCAGCCGACACCGTGTCCGGGGTACGCAGGTACGACAGGTCGTGCACGGTCAGCACACCGCGCGCCGATGACAGCGGGCCGAGGACGAAGTTCGTCCCGTGCACGATGTCCGCCCGCCCGGTGAGCCACTCGGTGGGCGGGCGCTCCGAGCGTGTCCAGGCGTCCTGTAGCAGCCGCGCCGGGACGCGCCGCGCCGCCGGGCGGACCCCGGCGGGCAGGGCGGCGTCGAGCCCCGCCCCGCCGCGCCAGGTGAAGGCGGTGGCCGCCACGTCGAGATCCGCCCCGGGCAGCTCGACGAGGCCGGCCAGCAGCGCCGCCGTGTATCGGCCGACGCCGGTGCGCGGCCCGAGCAGCGGGGTTCCGTCGAGGACGACGCGCAGTTTCGGCACCGTGGTCAGGAGTCCGTGCTCAGGAGTGAGTTCGTGCTCAGGAGGGGGTCCACGGTCAGGAGTAGAGCCGGCGCTGCTCGGCGATGCCGTGCCACCGCTCGGCGAACGCGGCGTCGGAGAACTGCTGGGCCCGCTGCACGGAGGCGGCGGCCAGCCGGGAGCGCAGCCCGTCCTCGGCGGCGAGCCGGCGGGTGAACGAGGCGACCTGCTCCGGGCCGGTCCAGCGGTAGCCGTCCACCCCGTGCCGGACGATCTCGCGCTGCCCGGCACGGTCGATGACCACGGGCACGCAGCCGCCGGCCATCGCCTCGACGGTTGTCATCCCGAAGTGCTCCGCCGTCCAGGGGCGTTTGCGGTCGTCCTCGCCGTAGCCGGTCGCGGACCAGAAGACCGAGCTGGTCGACAGCAGCCGCTCCACCTCGGTGCGCGGGGCGTTCGGCAGGACCTCGACGGGCACCCCCGCCCCGGCGGCGCGGACCTGCTCGACGTACGGCTTCTGCGAGTCCTCGCATCCGCCGACGACGTACATCCGCCAGTCGGGCAGCGCACCGGAGCGGTACAGCTCGGCGAACCACTGCACCATCTCGAGCTGCCGCTTGGCATGGCCGAGGCCGGGGGCGAAGAACCGGCCGACGGTGATGACGGCCTTCTCGCGCTCCGGCGCCGGGGTGAGCCGGTCGACCTGGATCGGCGGGAACAGCACGTCGGAGTCCCGCCGCCACATCCGCCGGATCCAGCCCCGGGTGTACTCGGAGTTGGCCATCACGGTGTCGTAGCCCTCGAGGTAGCCGAGGTCGGCCGGGTCGCGCAGCAGCCAGGGGAAACGCAGCGCCATCCGCTCCAGCGGCCCCTCGTCGGCGTCGGTGACCCGCGGCCGGCTGACGGCCACACCGAGCTCGCGGACGTCCGCCGGCCCGGGGGAGAAGACGTCGCTGACGAAGGTGAGCTCCGTCCCGGCGGTCGACGACGGCAGGGTGACCTCGAACGGCGCGAACGCCTGCTCGATCTGGAGCTTGGCGAGGACGGTGCCGTCCGCGTCGACGACCCGCAGCCGCACGCCACCGCTCGCCCCGGGACGCCCGATGTCCGCGCGCAGGGTACGCCCGCCGCCCGGGTTGACGGCCAGGATGCCCTCGCCGTTCGTCCACGTCCACTGCCGGCGCCGGCCGCCCTCGGGCGGGTACCAGCCCTGCCCGAAGCTGACGGCCGGGCTCACCCCGCGCAGCAGCGGGCCGGCGGTGCGCACCGCGGCCTTGCGCCAGGCGGCCATGTCGTGGTCGAACGGCGTCGGGAAGAAGCACAGGTAGGCCGACCGCGGCGAGCGCGGGGCGAGCCGGCTCATGTACGAGCCGTTCACGAACAGGTGGTACGACTCGGACAGCGCGGCGATCGCGTCCTCGCCACGGTCCGGCAGCCGCCGGTACCGGCAGCCGGAGAGATCCAGGCCCAGGTGGCTGCCGAGCGCGTCGAGGTCGACGTCGGAATGCCCGATCAGGTCGACGTCGAGCCCGTCCGCGGCCAGCACCTGCGCGATCATGCCGTTGTGGCGCTCGCCGCCGCCCATCGAGTGCCAGAAGCGGTTGTAGACCGCCGCCCGCAGCCCGGGCGTGGTCATCGCTCCACCAGCCAGCTCTGCAGGCTGACCCGGCGTTCGGTGGCGGTCGCGCCGATCTCCCGGCGGCGGCGCAGCATCGCCGGCAGCAGCCGCAGGTAGGAGGCGAAGACCCGAACCCGCAGCACGGTGGGCCGCACCGCCGGGCGGCTGCGCGAGCGCAGTGCCTGTCGCCAGGTCCGCACGGCGATCGACGCGGTGGTCAGCGGGTAGCGCGTGACCGCCGAGACGGCCGTGCGCACGGTCGCGTCCTTGGTCAGCATCAGCAGCCGGTTGCGGTCGGTGTGGAACACGAACAGGGGGGACCACTCGACGCTCGACGCCGAGTGGACGTGCCGCAGCACCGCGCCCGGGACGTAGCGGATCTGGTACCCGCGGGCCCGGATGCGCCAGGAGAGGTCGGTGTCCTCGTAGTAGAGGAAGAAGTCGTCGTCGAACCAGCCGAGCGCCTGGCCGAGCTCGGTCCGCATCGCCATGCCGTTGCCGCAGGCGGTGAAGACCTCCTCGGGGTTGTCGAACTGGCCGGTGTCGATCTGCTGGTAGCCGCGGTCGGCGCCGTAGCCGTCGGTGAGCACGATCCCGCCGACGTTGTTGATCACGTCGACGCGCGGGGCGCCCTCGTCCACGGTGAACGACACGGCGGACGGCTCGGTGCCCACCGGCAGCGTGCGCGTCGCGGTGGTGTCACCGGCGCCGGCCCAGCCCAGCGTGACCTGCTTGGCGGTGTCCGCGGCCCAGGTGAGGCCGATGGTGACCGGGCCGCCCTCGGGCACCGGCACACACAGCTCACCCTCGCCGCGGGTCCAGAAGAACGGCGCGTCCGCCGGGCCCTCGGCGCCGAAAGTGAGCTTCTCCCACAGCACCTCGCGCAGCGCCTCGCGGCCGTTCACCGTCACCGAGCTCACCCGGACGCCCAGCTCGCGCGGGTCGTGCGGCCCCGGCGAGAAGGTGGGCGTCGACAGGGTCAGCCGCAGGAAGCGGGGGAGGAACACGACCTTGCCGGTGACGGCGCCGAGCCGGTTGCCGCCCGGCTCGGCGAACGGGGCCAGCAGCCGGGCCAGCCAGTCCGGCTCGGGGATCGCGTCGTTGTTCAGCAGTACCGCGTACGGGGTCGTGACACCTCGCAGGGCGAGGTTGTTGCCGCCGGCGAAGCCGAGGTTGCGGTCCGAGGGGACGAGCTTCGCCCACGGGTAGCGCTGTGCCAGCACCTCGCGCGAGTCGTCGGCCGAGGCGTTGTCGACCACGTGCGTCTCGAAGGTGAACGGCGCGTCCTGCTTGGCGACGGCGTCCAGGCAGGGCGGGAGCAGGTGGGCACCGTTCCAGTTCACGATGACGATCGTGGCGAGCGGCTCGGGTGCCGCCTGGCCCGTCATGGCCACGTTCATGGCCATGGTGGTCATCGCTCCGTTGCTCGTCGCCCGGTCCGTCATCGGCGCAGCCTCGCCTCGTAGTCGACCTTGAGCAGCCCGGCGACCTGCGGGCCGCTGACCCCGAACAGCTCCTCGAAGCGCCGTACCGTCACCGGCTGGCCGGTGGCCGCGTCCGACACCCGGACGTTGATCGCGAACGCCCCCAGCAGCTCGGGCAGCCGGGGGACGACGAAGTCCACCACGGCGGTCCCCGGGCCGGGGCTGACCCCGCCCGGCGGGGTCTCCATCATCCAGATCGGTACCTCTCCCTGCCCCATGATCTCCACGTGCAGGTAGACGTACTGCGGCGCGCTGTCGGTGAGGTCGAGCTCGACGCTGACCGTGAGCTGCTCACCCGGGTCGTACTGCACCTCGGTCGGCCCGCCCGGGTTGCGGCTGAACGCCACCGCCGTCGGCTTCACCGGCGCCAGGTCGAAGGGGATCGGACTGTCCGCGGGCAGGCTGCCCAGCCGCTGGCGCAGCAGCTTCGTCCCGACGACCGGCTGCCCGTCGAAGATCAGGCCGCCGGACTCCAGCACCAGGATCCGGTCGCACATGTTCTCGATCAGGTCGAGGGAGTGGGTGACGAACAGGATCGTCCGGCCCTCGTCGCGGAACTGGGCGATCTTGGCCAGGCACTTGCGCTGGAACGCCTCGTCGCCGACGGCGAGCACCTCGTCGACGAGCAGGACGTCCGGGTCGACGTGCACGGCCACGGCGAAGCCGAGGCGCACGTACTGGCCGGACGAGTAGTGCTTGACCTCGTCGTCGATCTTGTGGCGCAGCTCGGAGAAGTCGACGATCGAGTCGAAGAGCCGGTCGATCTCGCGCTTGGACAGGCCGAGCAGGGACGCGTTGAGGTAGACGTTGTCCCGGCCGGAGAGCTCGCCGTTGAACCCCGCGCCCAGCTCGAGCAGGGACGCGATCCGACCACTGACGGACACGTCGCCGTGGGTCGGGCGCAGGATTCCGGCGAGTACCTTGAGCAGCGTCGACTTGCCCGAGCCGTTCGCCCCGGCGAGCCCCACCGTCTGCCCGCGGCCGATCTCGACGTCGATGTCGCGCAGCGCCCAGAAGTCCTCGCCGCTCGTCGTGTCCCGCCGGACGAAGCGTTCCTTCAGGCTGGTGGCGCGCTTGTGATAGGCGACGAACTTCTTGCCGACGCCGGAGGCGCGGATGACCACCGGGGCGCCCGGTGCCGGCGGCGCCGACGGCGCGGAGGCGGCCGGTTGCGCGGGCTGCATCGGGGGCGGGGCGAGCGGTTGCGACGGCACTAGAGGTCCTCGGCGAAGTCGGCCTGCAGCCGCCGGAACACTCGCAGCCCCAGCCACAGCACGGCCAGCGAGATGAGCCCGGCGATCGCCAGGTGTTCGAGGTAGAAGCGGTACCCCAGATCGGCAAGGATCGGCGCCGAGCCGGTCGAGTTCCCCTCGGGCGGATCGTAGATCGCCCGCTGGAAGGTGGTCACGACGACCGCCATCGGATTGAGCATGTACACCCACGTCCACTCGTTCAGCCTGTTCTCGATCAGGCCGAACGCGTAGACCATCGGGTTGATCCAGAACCAGGCGAGCAGGGCGACGTCCAGCAGGTGCTGGGTGTCGCGGTAACGGACGTTGAGCGCGGACACCAGCACCGACAGCGCCACGGTGAACAGCAGAGCCACCGCGCCGGCCGGGATCAGCAGCAGTAGCTCCGGCCCGAGCAGGCTGTAGCCGAACCCCAGCATGACGGCGAAGAGCACCGCGAGCTGGAGCGCGAAGTGCACCGCGGAGAAGCCGACCGCCGACAGCGGCAGCACCAGCAGCGGGAAGCGCACCTTTTTCACCAGGTTGGCATTGCCCACCACGGCGCCGCAGGCGGCCGAGACACTGCCTGAGAACGCGTTCCAGACCAGCAGTCCCGACATCAGATAGAAGCCGAAGTTGTCGATCCCACTTTTCAGAACGACCTGGAAGACGAAGGTGTAGACGGCCAGGAGGAGCAGCGGATTCGCCAGTGACCAGGCGAAACCGAGCGACGATCCCTTGTACTTGACCTTCAGGTCCTTGCGGATCAGGTTTCGCAGCAGCTCCCAGCGGACCCGGGTCTGCGCACGGCTGCGATGGTCGACGTGACGCGCACCGGACCCGCGCGGACGGTTCGCCGGAGCGCCGCGCGTCGGCTCCGGTTTCGGGAGCGTGGACAGATCAGCCACCCTCGACATGGCCTGCTTCTCCCCGCGTCGGGCGTGCATCTCGGACCCGCACCGTGCTCGGCCCCTCCTCCGCCCAGCGCAACCGTCACCGGTTGGCCTCGAGTGTCGTCAACTCGGGTTCGTGACGATGGCCGTAGACCGTACCGCGCACCCGCCCGAGAGGTGATGCCCCCAGTCCGGTGACTGCCACCTCCAGGGTGGTTCATAGTATCGACCCGTCTATCTGGCTCCGGCCGGCAGCCGCCACGACCCGAACACCGCGTCTCGTACCCGAGCCGCATGTTCCCGCCGGGCGCCTGGCCGGCCCAGAAGAGGTGACCGGGGACCCGGTCGCCTGGAGGGGGCGGGCAGTGTTCACCGACGTCCGACTTCGCGAGGTCTGGTCGCATCTGGAGTCGGGCGGTGCGCAGGCCCTGACTCTGGACGTATTCGACACTCTGCTCTGGCGCATGGTGCCCGAGCCGGTTCACGCGTTCATCACCCTGGGGCACCGGCTGGCCGACCTCGGCCAGCTGCCGTCCGGTGTCACGCCGGGCGAGTTCGCCCGGCTGCGGGTCTTCGCCGAGCACAAGGCCAGGCTGCACTCGCACGAGGTGCGCGGCACCCACGAGGTGCGCCTGGACGAGATCTGGCAGGTTCTCGTCCCCGCGCTGCCCGGCGCGGGCAGCATCGGCGACCTGATGGACGTCGAGCTCGCCGTCGAGCGGGACCTGTGCCGCGCCGACCTGGCCGTGGTGGAGCTCGCCGAGCTCGCCATGACCAAGCTCGGCCTGCCGGTCTACCTGCTCTCCGACACATACTTCTCGGCCGCCCAGCTCGAGCGGCTGCTCAGCCGCCCGGAGCTCGCCGGGGTGCCGTTCACCCAGATCTTCACCTCCTCCGACTCGGGGATCAGCAAGAGCGACGGGCTGTTCCGGCACATGCTGGCGGCCTCGAACCTGCAGCCCTCGCGGGTCGTCCACCTCGGCGACCACCCGGTCGCGGACGTGGAGAGCGCCCGCGAGCACGGGCTGGTCGCCATCCACTACCCGAAGTACTCGGGTTCGCTGAAGGCGACGATCGAGCTGGAGGGCCTGCTCACCGGCCCCGGGGACGACACCCCCCTCGACGCCGCCAACGGCGACTACGGCATGACCGCGCTGCGGGCCCGCTCGCTGCACCGGGCGGACGCCGCCGCCGTCCCGCCGGGGCTGCGGCGCTACTGGGAGTCCGGGGCGACGGTGTTCGGCCCGGTCTTCACCGGGTTCGCCGACTGGGCGGTGGAACGCACCGGGGACCACGGCGCCGACCACATCTACTGCCTGATGCGGGAGGGTGACTTCCTCTCCCGGCTGATCGCCGACCCGGGTGCCGACGCCGGGGTGACCACCTCGACGCTGTGGGCGTCCCGGCAGGTCTGCGCGCTGGCCAACGTGTTCGAGGGCAGCCCCGAGGAGCTGCGCGGGTTCCTCGTCCGCCGGCACGCGCCCAGCGTCGGCCAGCTGCTGCGCCAGCTCGGGGTGGCCATCGACAACGTCGCCGGCATCTCCTCGCTCACCGACCGCCGGCTCGACGTCCCCGGCCTGCTCGACGACACTCTCGAGGCGCTGTGCTCCGACGAGCGCATCCGCAGCGAGATCGTGCTGACCGCCGGCCGGCTGCGTGACCGCTACGTCCAGTACCTCGACACCCAGCTGCCCGACTCGGGCCGCATCGTGCTGGTCGACCTGGGCTGGGGCGGCACCATCCAGGCGCTGCTCGCCCGGCTGCTCGCCTCCACCGGGCGCGAGTTCGACGTCGTCGGCCTGTACATGGCGACGAACGCCGCCGCCGGCACGCACCGCCTCGCCGGCCTGCAGATCGAGGGTTACGCGGCCTCCGGCGGGCAGCCCGAGCTGATGGCCAACCAGCTCATGCGCAGCCCCGAGGTGCTCGAACAGCTCTGTATGCCCGACATCGGCTCGCTGGTCTCCTTCGACGACGACGGCCGGCCCGTCCTGAGCATCGACCGGACGTCGCGGACCCAGGTCGCCCAGCGGACCGCCGTCCAGGACGGCATCCTCGCCTTCCAGCGGGAATGGCTGCGCTACCGGCGCTCGGAGACGGCGATGCCGTCGCTGTCCGAGCCCGGGGCCCGGCACGCGTCGCTGCGGACGCTGACCCGGTTCGTCTCCCGTCCCACCGCGGCCGAGGCGTCGGCGTTCGGGGCCTGGGCGCACGACGACAACTTCGGCTCCGACTCCACCGAGGGCCTGCTCCCGCCCGAGCTGGTCCGCCGGATGCCCTACCTGACCCCCGCGGACGTCGAGAAGATCACGATGCGGGAGCTGTACTGGCCCGCGGGCGTGGCCGGAGTCGCGAACCGGTCGCTCGCGGTGATCAGCGGCCTGGCGGCCGCGGCCGGGGTGCCCGCCGAGGAGGTCTCCCCGGAGGCCGCGGCCGGCCCCGTCGAGGTGTACGTCGACACCGGCACCGACTTCGTCCACGGGCAGAAGGAGACCGCGGTCACCCGTTCCGGCCGGGACGGGATGTCGATCGTGCGCCTGCGCATCGACGGGGTCGGCGTCCGGCGGGTGCGCATCGACCCGGCCGGCCGGCGCGGCCTGCTCCGTCTCGACTGGCTGACGATCTCGTTCCACCTGCACAACGCCGTCGAGCCGTACAAGGTGACCGTCACGTCGCTGGACGACCTCGCCGGCCAGCAGATCGCGCTGGTCGGGGTCCGCCTGCTGCAGGCCAACCTGCTGGAGATCGTCGGCGACGATCCCCAGATCATCTACACGATTGACTTCACCTCCCAGCCCACGCTGGGCGGAACGTACGCGATCGAGGTCGAGATGGCTTTCGGCTGGTTGGGGATCCGGGCCGACACGCTTCAGGTGCGCACGGCCGGTGTCGCCCGCACCGGCCTGCCCGTCCGCGCCGCCCGCAAGATCCGTCGCGAGCTGGGCGGCCTGCGATGACGTCCGAGCCCGGCGGCCCGGACGACACCGACGGGACCGGCCGGGACCGTGCGGACAGCCGGGACCGTGCGACCCTGGGGCGGGATGCCGGGAGGCAGCCGGCCCAGGGCCAGGACGACCCCGCCGGCCAGCCGGGCGGGGTCGACGCGGCCGGCCGCTGGTTCCGCCCGTCGACGGACCAGACGGTGGCCTGGCCGGGCCGCTCGTCCGAACGCGGTGCCTCCGGCCCGGCGCAGTCCCCGCCGCGGAGCGCGGTGCCGCCCGCGAGCGCCGCACCGCCGCCGAGCGCCGCACCGCCGCCGACCGCGGTGCCGCCGGCGGCGCTGCCGCGGACCCCGGCCGAGCAGCGTCCGTCCGCGCGGCCCTCGGCGACGCCGCCACCGACCGCGCTGCCCCCGTCCTCGCTCTTCACGCCGCGCTCGGTGCCGCGCCCCGAGGCGGCCCCGGCCTCGGTGCCCGGCGAGCGGCCGACCGGACCTGTGCCGTCGCGGCCGTCCGGACCATCGGGCACCGCTGGACCACCGGTAGCCGCCGGGCCGCCGGTCACCCCCGGGCCGCCGGCAACCGCCGCGGAACGACCCGGGCCGCCGGGGAGCCCGACCGCTCCCGTCTCGTCCGGCTACGTCGTCTCTCCGGGGAGCTCCGCGACGTTCGACGTGCTCGCGGGTGGGCCGGACCCACTGGCTGGAGGCAGGCGTGGCAGCGCCGGGACCGCGCCACGTCGTTCCGCCGCGAGCGGCGGCGGTGTGCCGGGGCCGGGTTCCGGCGGCGCCTCGCCGGGCGACCCCGAACTCCGGGCACCGGGCGGCGGCACCCGCGGTGAGGCCGGGTCGAGTGACGTGACGCCGGAAGACGCAGCCCCGGGCGGCACCGCCCCGGGCGGCACCGCCCCGGGCGGCACCGCCCCGGGTAGCGCCGCCCCGGGTGACGAGGCGTCAGCCGGCAGTGAGTCGGGTGATGCCGGGGCAGGCGGGCGCGCACCCGCCGCCGCGGGGACGGATGTCGAGGTGCGCGACAGCTTCGCCGAGCTCGCGGCTGTCACCTACGACGGCGGCGACCACGCCCCCGAGATCACCGAGATCACCGAGAAGACACTCGCCCCCCTGCTGCTGCACTCACTGTCGGACCTGCGCGAGATGTGGGTTCCGCTGCTGGAGGCATCCGGCGCGCGCAGCATCGCCGAGATCGGCTCGGAGAGCGGCGTGACGACGTCCCTGCTCGTCGACCTGCTGCGGCGCGGCGGCGGCGGGCGGCTGCTGGTCATCGACCCCGAACCGGGCGTCGCGCCGTCCTCCGGCGGTGGTCTCGACGTCGAGGTCATCCGTGGCTACAGCCCCGAGGCGCTCGACGGCCACGCCCCGACCGACGCCTATCTGATCGACGGAGACCACAACTACGCCACGGTCCGCGGCGAGCTCGGGATGATCGAGACCGCCGTGCGTGACTTCGGCCGCTCCTACTTCCCACTGGTGATCCTGCACGACGTCGGATGGCCCGCCGGCCGCCGGGACCAGTACTACGCCCCCGACCGCATCCCGGAGTCGGTGCGCCAGCCCAACTCGTGGGACGTCGGCGTGGAGATCGACAGGACGGACGCCGTCCCCGGCCGGGGCTTCCGCGGCATGGGCGCGTTCTCCTGGGCCCTGGCCGAGGGCGGCCCCCGCAACGGTGTGCGCACCGCCGTCGAGGACTTCGTCGCCGAGCATCCCGACCTGCGCTTCTTCACCATCGCGCCGATCTTCGGCCTCGGTGTGATCCTCGACCGCCGCGCCCCCTGGGCCCGCCGCGCCGCCGACCTGCTCGCCCCCTGGGTCGCCAACACCCTGCTGGCCCGGATGGAGCGCAACCGCGTCGACCTGTACCTGCGTGTCCTCGCGCTGCAGGACGACGCGGTCGGCGCTGCCCGCGCCCGGCAGCGGGAATGGGCCCGGATCGACGCCGAGCGCAGCGAAGCCGCCGCCCGTGACCTGCAGCGACTGAACCGGATCAGCGAGCTCGAGCAGGAGCTGGCCGCCGCGCGCAAGGTCCCCCGCCCGCCGTGGGCGCCAGCATCCCCGGACGAGCCGAAGCTGGTCACCGCGGCCCGGATCGCCAACGCCGCGCTGCGCGCACGGCTCGGGGGCGGCTCCGGCGCACAGGCCGCGGCAGGCTCTCCCGGCGGCCGCGTGGGCAGTGCCGTTGTCGCCCGGCTGGGCTCCGGCCTGACCCGCCTCGCCGACCACGGATCCACCACGAGCCGCCCCGCCACCGGCTCCGCCGGGCCCGCCGCTTCCGCTGACCCCGAGCACTAGGCAGGCGGTCCGGTGACCGCGGCGGTTGGTCAGAGTGGCAGCGTCTGCGCCGGTCGCACGACGATCTCGGGGATGTTGGGTCGGGAGCGGGGTGCCGAGCACGTAGAGCACGGCGTCGGCGATGTCGTCGGGCCGGGCGATGTGCGTCGCGAGCGCGTTCTGCGCGGCGTCGCCGCATCGAGTCGATCCTGGACGCCGCCGAACAGGTCGTCGCCGAGGTCGGCTACGACGCCGCCACGACCAACCTGATCGCGGCGCGGGCCGGGATCTCACCCGGCTCGCTGTACCAGTACTTCGCCAACAAGCCGGCGATCGTCGAAGCCCTCGCCCGGCGCTACCTGGTCCATCTTGCCGCCACGGTCTCGTTCCAGATCTTCACCGCCGTGATGCCGACCATCGCCGCCGCGACCCACGACGAACGGCCGAAGGTGATCCACGAACTCAAGTCGGCCCCCGCCGGCTACTGGAACGGAATCCGCCTCGACCGCCTCGACCGCGGCGGGCGCGGCGGGCGCGCAGACCGTGACGACGACCCGCTTCCGCCTCGACTGGTTCCGACTCAGGACTAGCAGACCGGCTGGTAGGGGACGTCCATGATGTCGCGCTGCCACTCGGCCGCGGTGATCTGGCGGGACGGGCCCGCGCAGGCGCGCGCGACCAGCCCGGCGTCGTCGATCCGGGAGATCCGGGCCGTGTGGTCGTCGCTGACGGACACGATGGACGTTCCGTCCGGAGTGAATTCGACGGCCTGGACCCAGTCGCCGTGGCCGGAGACCCGGCCGGCCGGTGCGGGCTGGCCCGGCGCGGTCAGGTCCCACAGATGGACGCTGGTATCCCAGCCGGCGGTGGCCAGGGTCCGGCCGTCCGGGCTGTAGGCGACGTCGAAGACCCACTTCTCGTCCGCACGGAACGAGGCGGTCGCGCCTGGCCTGGTCGGGTCGGTGATGTCCCAGATCTTGACCAGGCCGTCGTAGGCACCGGTGGCCAGGCGCCGCCCGTCGGGGCTGAAGGCCACCGTCCAGACGAAGTCCGTGTGCGTGGTGATGGCGGCCAGCGGGCGGGGCTGGCGCGGGTTGGCGATGTCCCACAGACGGGCCGTGTGGTCCGCGCTTGCGGTGGCGAGGAGCTTGCCGTCCGGGCTGAAGGCGACCTCGTTGACCCAGCTGGTGTGCCGGTCGAGCACGGCGAGCTCGTGGGGCTGGCGCGGGTCGGTGATGTCCCACAACCGGGCGGTGTTGTCGTAGCCCGAGGTGGCCAGCATCCTCCCGTCGGGGGAGAAGGCGGCGTCGAGAACGTACCCGTTGTGCGCCAGCATGGACGAGAGCTGCTTCGGCCTGGTCCGGTCGCCGATGTCCCACAGGCGCGCGGAGCGGTCGTAGCCGACGGTCGCGAGCAGCTTCCCGTCGGGGCTGAACGCCGCGTCGAGCACCCAGGCGCCGTGCGCGTCGATGGTCGACAGCTGCCGGGGGCGCGTCCGGTCGGAGACGTCCCACAACCGGGCCACGTTGTCGGCGCCCGAGGTGGCGATGGTCCGCCCGTCCGGGCTGATGCCCAGGCCGAGCACGGAGCCGGTGTGCCCGGTCAGTACGGTCGCGGTGGCGGCCGAATAGGACGTCCGCAGGCTGGCGCGGGCCTGCGGCACCGGGCTGATCCGGAACGCCGCGAGGCTCAGCCGCGCCGCGCGGCCGGCGTCGGAGTCGCGCACCGCCTCGGCGGTCGAGGCCACCCGCCGCGCCACGTCGGCTTGCGTCTCCTCCTTGCCGGCGCCGGTGCTGAAGGCGAGCGGGATGAGCGCGGCGATCAGCAGCAGCGCGATCACCGGCGCGGCGAACAGCGCGAACCGGCGCCGCGAGGTCGTCGCGAGGAACCGGGTGGCCCGGGGGCCGTGCCCGCCGCCCGGCGCCGGCTGGCGGGGGCCGCCGGCCTGGTCGTGCTCGGGCGCCGGCTGCGCGGGGACATCGGCGAGCGAGCGTGTCTCGTGCCCCGCCGTCCCGCCGCCGGCGGCCGCGCCGGCCTTCCCCGCGCCGCCCGCACCGGCGCCCGCGCCAGCCACGCCAGCGCCCGTGCCGGCCACGCCGCCGCGGGCCGCCTGCACTGTGGCGCCGGCCTGGCCCGGCAGCGCGACGCCGCCAGCCTGGCCTGACGGCGCGGCGCCGGCGGGAGCGCCGTCCGACGGTGGTGCCCCGGAGCCGGCCCGAGGGTCCGTGCCCGGGGTGATGACGGGGGGTGAACCTGTCTTGATGACCCGCGTGACGTCGGGGTCGGGATGGGTCGCCGGCCCCATGCCGACCAGCCGGAGGAACAGCTCCTGCGCGGACGGCCGCTCGGCCGGGTCCTTGCGCATGGCGTGCTCGACGATCGGCCGCAGTGCGGGGTCGAGGCCGTCCAGCAGCGGTTCCCGGTGGACGACCCGGTAGAGCTGGACCGGCGTCGGCCCGTCCCCGAACGGATAGGAGCCGGTGCCGGCATAAGTGACGAGCCCGCCCCAGGCGAAGATGTCGGCTGCGGCGGTCACCGCCAGGCCGTTGGCCTGCTCGGGTGCCATGAACGCCGGCGTCCCGATGCGCTGGATCTCCTGGCTGAGCATGGTCTGGGCGTCGAGGGCGCGGGCGATACCGAAGTCGATCACCCGCGGGCCGAGGGTCGAAAGCAGCACGTTGGACGGTTTGAGGTCACGGTGCACCAGCCCGGCACCGTGGATGGCCGTCAGCGCGGCGGCGACGCTGACCGCGACGCGCTCCAGGTCGGCCGAGCGCAGCGGGCCCTCGACAGCCACGGCCTGCGCCAGCGTGAGACCGTCGACGTACTCGGTGACCAGGTACGGCTGCCCGTCGGGCGGGTCGACGACGTCGAGCACCTCGGCCGTGCAGAAGCGGGCGACCCGGCGCGCGACGTCCGCCTCCCGCCGGAACCTGGCCCGGAACTCGGGGACGCGGGCCAGGTCGGCCCGGATCACCTTGACGGCCACGAGCCGGTCGTCCGGGCTGCGCCCGAGGTAGACCGTTCCCATGCCGCCCTCGCCGAGACGTCCGAGCAGCCGGTAAAGCCCAAGTTGTTCGGGGTCGTCCGAACCGAGTGGCAGCGCGATGTTCGACGCGGCGGTGGTCGAGGGCCCAGTGGGATCCGGAGGCGGCGCGGTCTCCCAGTCCCGCTTTCGGCGCACGGCTCCCCCCGAACCGAGATGGCTGACGCCGCAGAGCCTACGCGTGCGCTCCACAGCCTGGATTCAGTGTGACGGCACCGGGCTCGTCACGCTCGGCGGGTCGCCTTTTGCCGTGGAACGCGTCGTCGAGGTACTCGTCGCCTGGGAGCGCCCCGACTCGGGAGACCCGGTGTCAACAGGTGTGGAGTCAACAGGTGCGATGTCCATAGGGTCGGAGTCCACAGGTGCCGAGTCCATTCGCGCGGATCCGGTTGGTCCGGCCTCGGAATGCGCCGATCCCGAGTTCACCGGTGCCGAACCGGTTGATCCCGACGGCGCCGGTTCCCGATCCGACGGATCGGGACGCGCCCAGACCGAGCTTTCCGGCTCCGAATCCACCGGTTCGAGAACCGCCGGCCCCGAATCGGCGAGATCCAGGCCCAGGGGCGCGGAGCCGGCCGGGTCCGGGTCGGCCTCCGGCCCGGGGCGGAACGCGATCCACACGCAGCTCACCAGCACTGCCAGCGCGAACGTGGCGCCGATCCACATCGTGGTGACGGCGGCGGCCGGTGGCCAGGGGGACCAGGCCGTCATTGCGTCCCAGGCGTCGGCGAGATCGCCACCAGGGGGCTTCCAGAAATACGGAAGAACGGTTTTGATCGACCACCACTGGGCCGTCGCGGCGGCCACGAAGAAAAGGGCGGGAAAGACCCGGGAGGCCCGCCGGCCGAATGCCGGAACGCCCATTCCCACGCCGATCGCCAGCGAAGGTAGGCCCGCGTACAGATAGCGCCCCGAGATCCCGCTGACGTGGTGATGGTCGGCGAACGCCAGCGCCGACTGCAGGGTCATCAACCCGAACAGGCCGATTGTCGGCCACAGCAGGAACAGTAGATTCACCCGCGTCCGGCCGTTGCGTCCCCGGATGATCGCCAGCGCGAAAAGAACGACCACGGCGACGCTCGCGGAGCGGACGAACTCCGTCGGCAGGTTCGACTCGAACCAGCCGAACGAGCCCCACCAGCGCAGGATCGTCCCGTTGGTCAGGATCTCGGTGTAATCGCCCCAGTCATTCACGTAGTTGCCGAGGGGGAATCCCGGGGTCTCGGGCTGGAAGGTCCGGTAGCGGACGGCGTTGACGACCCACCACCAGCCACCGAACCCGATCATCAGCGCGCCGCCGAGCAGGAGCTGCCGCCACGGTGCCCGGGTCGAGCCCGGTGGCACCGTCATGAGACCGGTCTCGGCGAGCAGGAACGGGGCGTCCGGGCCGCGCCGCGGCAGCGCGGGTGGGGCGTGGGCGTCCCGCCGGGCGCGCCGCCAGGCGGCGAGGTAGGCGAGTGCCACCATCGGCACGAGCACGATCGCCAGCGATTTCGAGAACAGGGCGAGCCCGATGAACACCCCGGCCCACGCGGCCGTGCGCAGGGACGTGTCCCCGCACAGGACGTAGATGATCGTCACCGTGGCCAGGCCCGCGGTCAGCACGAGCAGGTTGTCGTTGTTGACGGTCGATCCGATGTGGCTGAACTGCGGAATCGCCAGGGGCACCAGCGCGGCGCAGGTCGCCGCGACCCGGTTGCCGTCGCTGAGCCGGTGCGCCCCCGCCCACGCGAGCAGCGGGATCGGCGTCACCATCAGCGCGCTCATCAGACGCAGGATCCCGATGGTGACGTCCCAGCGCAGGCCGTCGCCGTCGCCGCCGGGCAGCGCCCAGAGCACGGCGGCGCCCACCCAGTAGTACAGCGGTGGGTGCTGAACGAGCTGCTGGATCTCCCCGGGCGGCTGCGGCTCGCCGTCAGGCTGGCGGGTGTCGCCCATCTCGTCCCAGGTCGGCCGGTCGGCGCGCGGCGTGGCGTCGCCCTTGGCGATCGGGGCGTAGTCGAGGTCGTAGGGGAGCGCGTCGGTTCCGTAGGGTGACGCGGCGATAGTGCCGACCCCGTCGGGACGGACGAACGCGTGGCCGGGATGCGGCCATCCGGCGCCCTGGACCAGCCGCATCACCGCGTCGACGTGGTTCGGCTCGTCGGGCGCGTGGTACTGCGGCACCAGTACCGACCAGCTCGCGAGCAGCGCCGCGAACAGCCCGGTGATCAGCCAGACCGGCAGCGGTGCCGAGCGCAGCAGCATGATCGGCCGGAAGCGCGCTCCGACCGGGTAGCCGGCGGGGGAGGCGGCCAGCGACGCGGACACCGGCTCAGCGCCAGTAGTCGATGTGCCCGACGATCTTCGCCGGTGAGCCGGCCACTACCGCCTTGGGCGGGACGTCCTTCGTCACCACGGCACCGGTGGCGACGACGGCGCTCTCCCCGACGGTCACACCCTTCAGGACGATCGCCCTGGCACCGATCCAGGCCCGGTCCTCCAGCACGATCGGCCCGCTCATGGGCTTTTCCACGCCGTCCACGACCATCGGGTGGAAGTCGTTGTCGAGCAGCTGGGTGTCCCACGACACGTTGCAGTACGCGCCGATCCTCACCCGTTCCCGGACGAGGATCTTCGCGAAGCCGTTGATGTTGGCGAACGGGCCGAGCTCGAGCACCCCCGAGTCGACCACGACGCGGATCCCGCGCTGCAGCGAGACGACGCCCTCGCAGCGCACCCGGCCCTCCGGGTGCACGCGCAGGATCGACACGTCGTGCTTGGTGGTGAGCCCGAACGGAGCGAGCCCGATCCGCAGCGCGGCGCCGTCGGCGAACTCGATCCGCTCGTGACCCTCGATCACTGTCGGTGAACCGATCCAGATCGGCTGCTTGTGCGCGAGTGGATACCGAAGACCGGCCACGAACGAACGGGCCGAGGTCTCCCGCGCCGCCCGCAGAGTCCGCACATGGCGCACATACTCCCGTAGATCACCTCTGAACGTCCCCACGAGCGGTAACAGTAGGCGCAGTCGGGGGGCGACCGGAGTTCGGGCCCCGGCGCAGGCCGTGTCACCCTGGAGAGCGGACTGCCCGCGACCTGCCGGGGACGGAACGCGGGCGCGCAACGACGACCGGGAGTCACACCGACGTGAGTGTCAGCGCCATCCATCCAGCCGAACAGCCGACCAAGACGGCTGTGGAGACACCGCCCTACGTGACCGTGGTGCTCCCCTGTTACAACGAGCAGGATCACGTCGTCCTCGAGCTCGAGCGCATCACGGCGGCGATGGACGTCAGCGGGTACAGCTACGAGCTGTTGGTGATCGACGACAAGTCGACCGACGGCACGCTGGACGTCCTGCGCGACGTGGCGGCGAACTTCCCCCATATGCGGCTGATGCCCTTCCGGCGCAACGGTGGCTCGGGCACGGCGCGGCGCATCGGCACGCAGGAGGCCCGCGGGAAGATCGTCGTCTGGACCGACGCGGACATGACGTACCCGAACGAGCGCATTCCGGAGTTTGTTCGCTACCTGGACGAAAACCCTGACGTCGATCAGGTCGTCGGTGCACGGACGACCGAGGAGGGCACGCACAAGTGGGCCCGCGTGCCGGCCAAGTGGTTCATTCGCATGGTCGCGCAGCGGCTGTCCGGGACGAAGATTCCCGACCTGAACTCCGGCCTGCGCGCGTTCCGCCGGGACGTGTCGCTTCCGTACCTGCGCCTGCTCCCGCCGGGATTCTCCTGCGTCACCACCATCACCATGGCGTTCCTGTCCAACCAGCACCCCGTGGACTACCTGCCGATCCACTACGCGAAGCGCTCGGGGACGTCCAAGTTCCACCCCTTCAAGGACGCCCGCCGATACATCCTGCAGGTGCTGCGGATGGTCATGTACTTCGACCCGATCAAGGTCCTGATGCCGGTCGCCCTGTGGATCATGGCGCTCGGTTTCGTGAAATTGATCGTCGACCTCGTCCGGTACGACCTGCGGGTGACCACCTCCACGCTGCTCGCGATCCTCGTCGGGTTCCAGATCGTGGTCCTCGCGCTGATCGGTGACCTGGTGGCCCGGTCACGCAGCGACACCTGAGCCTCGGCGTGCGTATCGCGATCATCGGGCCGACCCACCCGTACAAGGGCGGCATAGCCCAGCACACCACCGAGCTGGCGCACCGCCTCGCCGCGCGCGGGCACGAGGTGCGGATCGAGTCGTGGTCCCGCCAGTACCCGGCGCGGCTCTACCCCGGACAACAACGGGTGGACACCCCGGAGGGGACGCCGTTCGCGGCGACGTCCTACCCGCTGTCCTGGCGCCGCCCCGACTCGTGGTTCCGGCTGGGCCGCCGGCTGCGTGCTCCGGCCTCGGGCGGCCCGGGTTCCGGCGCCACGGTGGACCTCGTCGTCCTCGTCGTCGTCACCCCGATCCAGGCTCCCGCCTACCTGGGCATCCTGGCCGGGCTGCGCGGGCTGCGCGGGCTGCGCGGGCTGCGCGGGCGTTCAGGGGGCGGCCGGTCGTCCCGCGACGTCCTCGCGCTGTGCCACAACGTGCTGCCGCACGAGCGCCGGCGGATCGACGAGCCACTGGTCTCCGCGGTGCTCCGCCGCTGCTCAGCCGTCCTGGTGCACACCGAGCCGCAGGCCAGGCTCGCCGCGGAGCTCACCGCCGCCCCCGTGCGCGTCGCCGAGATGGCACCCCACCTGTGGACCGCCGCCGGCGGGGACATGATCCTGTCCGGGTCCGGGTCCGGGTCGGCGCGCGCGCCAGAGGCGGGATCGTCGCAGCCGTCGCCGTCGCCGTCGCGCGAGTTGCTCTTCTTCGGGCTGGTCCGGCCGTACAAGGGCCTCGACGTGCTGCTGCGCGCCCTCGCCGCCGGCCCCGACGACGTCCGCCTGACCGTGGCCGGGGAGTTCTGGGGCGGCATCGAGAGCACTCGTACCCTGGTGGCCGAGCTGGGCCTCGGCGAGCGGGTCACGCTGCGCCCCGGCTACGTGCCGGCCGAGGACGTCCCCGCCTTGTTCGCCGCCGCGGACGCGCTGGTCCTGCCGTACCGGGCCGGCACCGCCTCGCAGAACGTCGACCTCGCGCACCTGCACGGTGTCCCCGTCGTCGCCACCCGCGTCGGCACCCTCACGACGTCCGTGCGCGACGGCGTCGACGGCCTGCTCGTGCCGCCCGACGACCCGGCGGCGCTGGCGGCGGCCCTGCGCCGGCTGTACGAGCCGGGAGTCCTCGCCGCCCTGCGCGCCAAGGTGACTCCGCCCGACGTCGACATCGCCTGGGACAGCTACCTCGACGCCGTGCTGAAACCGTGCTGACGGCGAAGGCGCCGCTGTCGGCGGCCCGGGAGCGGGGCAACCCGAAGTGTGTCGCCTATGAGTGTGTTCAGTTGGGTGTTCAGCGGGTCGGGACCAGGTCCCGCCTGGTGGGAAAGGCAGACTGTGCGCCATGAGTTCCCTACGTGACGACGCCCTGGCCTACGCCGGTCACCAGGTGCATGTCATGCGCCGCCGCGAGGTCGGGACCCTGCTCTCCTGGGCGGGCGACCTGCACGGACGGACCATGCTCGACGTCGCCGGCGGCGACGGCTACTGGGCCGGCCAGGCGGTCCGCCGCGGCGCCCGCGCCGTCAGCCTGGACCTCGCCCGCCACAAGCTGGACTTCGGCAGCCGCCTGAAGCACCGGCCCAGCCTCGTCGAGGGCGACGCGCTGCGCCTGCCGTTCGCGCCCGCCACCTTCGACATCGTCATGTCGGTCTGCGCGATCGAGCACTTCGACGACGGCCCCGCCGCACTCGCCGAGATGGCCCGCGTGCTGCGCCCCGGCGGCGACCTGGTGATGTCCGCGGACGCCCTGACCCGGGCCGACCGCTGGCCGGACCTGTTCGCCAGCCACCGCGAGCGCTACCACGTGCAGCACACCTATCCGGGTGAGCAGCTCACGAAGCTGCTCGCCGACGCCGGGCTCGAGGTGGTCCGCCAGACCTACATGTTCCGGTCCGAGCGGGCGGAGCGCCTCTACCTCAACCTGTCCGCCAAGGGCGGGCGCATCGGCTGGAACGCGGCCGCGGTCTTCTCCCCGCTGGTCGCCCTCTCCGACCGCCGTGCCCCCGACACCACGGGCAGCGTCGTGCTGACCCACGCCCGCAAGCGGCAGCCCTGAACCCCGTCCCCACGCGGCCGGGTGCGACCCAGCCGTGTAGGTCACGGGCACAGCTGCGGATCGGAGCCATCTCGTGAGTGCGCCTCCCGCGCAGAAGCTGCTGGCCGCGTTCCTCACCGCCATGCTGTTCGCGCTGGTCGTCTTCGGCCTCGGGGCCGCGTTCGACTCGGTCGGTCACCGTGGCTGGGGCTACCTCGTCGGCATCGGCTGCTGCATCGTCATGGTCGTCGCCGGCGTGGCCGCAGCCCGCCGCGACCACTGACCCGACCCCGCCCCGGCACCGGGTGCGGGGCGGGGGAGACTGGCGGGATGCGGGTCGGTTTCCTGGTCGAGCAGATTCTGGCGCCGATCCCCGGGGGGACCGGAAGGTACTCCGCGGAGCTCGCCGCCGCCCTGGCCCGGACGGCGGATCCCGGGGACGGCGTCATCGGGTGGTGTGCCTTCCGGCGTGACACCTCCGCGGCGGCCCTGCCGGGCGTCCTCGGGCCGCTGCGCCTGGGCCTGCCGCGGCGGGCGCTCGCCGCCGCCTGGGCGCGCGGCGCGGGCCCGGGCCCGCCCGGGGTGGACGTCGTCCACGCGCCGACGCTGCTCGTGCCCCCACCCGTCCGGCGGGACCGCGTCACCCGTGCCGCCCGTGCCCGGCCGCGGCTGGTGGTCACCGTGCACGACGCCGTCCCGTGGACCCATCCCGGGACCCTGACGCCGCACGGGGTCCGCTGGCACCGGGAGATGGGGGAGCGGGTCGCCCGCCACGCCGACGCGGTGATCGTGCCGACCCGGGCCGTCGCGGCTGACATCCGGGAGCATCTGCCGATTGACGCGCAGCGGCTGCACGTGATCGGTGAGGGGGTCGCCGAGGCGGTGCTGCGGGTGCCGCCGGACGCCGACCGCCGGGCCGCCCGGCTGGGCCTTCCCGAACGGGGGTATTTGCTCACCCTGGCGACGATGGAGCCGCGCAAGGGCCTGGACACCCTGCTTGCCGCCCTGCGCCATCCGGACGCCCCCGACCTTCCGCTGGTGCACGTCGGGGCTGCCGGATGGGGTGATCTCGGCCCCGCCGCGACCGGGCCGGGAGGCTTCGCCGATCTTGCCGCCTCCGGGCGGTTTCTTGGTCTCGGCCGGATCAGTGACGAAGATCTCGCCGTCGTGCTCTCGCGGGCGACGGTGCTGGTCGCGCCCAGCCGTTCCGAGGGCTTCGGCCTGCCGGTCATCGAGGCGATGGCACACGGGGTGCCGGTGGTCGTCTCCGACGCGCCGGCTCTTGTCGAGGTCGCCGGCGACGCGGCACTGGTGGCCCGGATCGGTGATCCGGCCGGCTTCGCCGAGGCGCTCGCGCGTATCGTCCAGAATCCCCGGCTACACAGTCGTTTGTCGCGTTCCGGACGGGTCCGCGCGGCGGGATATACCTGGAATGGGGCGGCGCGATCGTGCTGGGAGCTCTACCGTCGAATCAGCGGCTCCCCTGCCGTGTCCGTCGCCGACGACGGGCGGGCGTAGTGTTGCCCCCGTTGAGAAGCAAGCGGCCACACTGAATCAGGCGGCACGTCTCGGAAGGAGCGCCGTGGGACCCCGGGTGCTCGTTGATGCGACCTCGGTTCCGGCCGACCGCGGTGGTGTCGGGCGGTATGTCGACGGGCTCGTCGCTGCTCTGGGCGCGGCCGGCGCCGACATGGCGCTGGTGTGCCAGCGATCGGACGAGGAACGTTACAGCCGGATGGCGCCGCGGGCGACCGTCCTGTCGGGCCCGGCGGCCATCGCGCACCGGCCGGCTCGGCTGGCGTGGGAGCAGACAGGTCTTCCGCTCGTCGCCGAACAGGTCAATGCGGACGTCATCCACTCGCCGCACTACACGATGCCACTGCGCGCGCAGCGGCCGGTATGCGTGACGATCCATGACGTCACCTTCTTCACCGAGCCGGAGATGCACACGGCGGTGAAGGGCACGTTCTTCCGGTCGGCGATGCGGACGGCGGTGCGCCGGGCGAGCCGCATCATCGTCCCGTCGAAGGCCACGCGCGACGAGCTCGTCCGCGTCCTCGAGGGCGAGTCGACGACGACCGACGTCGCCTATCACGGGGTGGACACGACCACGTTCCACCCGCCGACGGAGGAGGACCGGCGCCGGGTGCGGCTGCGCCTCGGCCTCGGTGACACCCGTTACGTGGCCTTCCTCGGAATGCTCGAGCCGCGCAAGAACGTCCCGAACCTGATTCGCGGCTGGGCGGAGGCGGTGCACTGGCGGGACGAGCCCCCGGCGCTCGTGCTGGCCGGTGGTTCCGGCTGGGATGACGACGTCGACGCGGCCGTCGCCTCGGTGCCGAGCCATCTGCGGGTGATCCGGCCCGGCTACCTGCGCTTCTCCGACCTCCCGGGCTACCTGGGCGGTTCGGAGCTGGTCGCCTATCCGTCGCACGGTGAGGGCTTCGGCCTACCGGTGCTGGAGGCGATGGCCTGCGGCGCCCCCGTGCTGACGACCCCGCGCCTCTCGCTGCCCGAGGTGGGCGGCGACGCGGTCGCCTACACCCAGCCCGACCCGGACTCGATCGCCCGCGAGATGAGCGCGCTGCTCGACGACGCCGAGCGTCGCGCCCAGCTCGCCGCGGCCGGGCTCGCCCGGTCCCACGAGTTCACCTGGGCGGCCTCCGCGGAGGCCCACCTGGCGAGCTACGCCCGCGCGGTGGCCGACGCCTGAACCACCCCGGTCCGACGCCTGACCACCCGGCCTACCGGGCCGGTGCGGCGGCCGGCGGCTGACGCGCTACGGTTCCCCGGTGGACAAGGCGGAGATCCGGGTCATCGTCGTCACCTTCCGTTCCGGGGAGATCATCGGAACCTTCCTGGACTCGCTGACGAAGTCGACCACCCGCCCCTATGAGGTCGTCGTGGTCGACAACTCGCCGCAGGTGGATGTCGGCACCCGCGCCGCCGGTGAGCGGCCCGAGGTCACCCTGCTGCGCCCCGGCCGCAACCTCGGCTACGGCACCGCGGCGAACCGCGGGGCGGCCGGAGCCTCCGCTCCCTGGCTGCTTGTCGCCAACGCCGACATCGCCTTCGCGCCCGGCAGCCTCGACGAGCTGATCGCCGCCGCCGACCGCTGGCCCGGTGGCGGCGCCTTCGGGCCCGGTATCACCAACCCGGATGGTGCCCTCTACCCCTCCGCCCGCGACCTGCCCTCCCTCGGACGCGGCATCGGCCACGCCCTGTTCGGCTGGTGCTGGCCGACGAACCCGTGGACGGCGTCCTACCGCCGCGAGCGCGGGGCCCCGCGGGAGATGACGGCCGGCTGGCTTTCCGGTTCCTGCCAGCTGCTGCGCCGGGAGGTCTTCGAGGGCGTCGGCGGTTTCGACGAGTCGTACTTCATGTTCATGGAGGACGTCGACCTGGGCCGCCGCATCGGGCTGGCCGACCAGCAGCTCGTCTACGTGCCGTCGGCGGTCGTCGAGCACCTCGGTGGGCACTCGACGAAGCGGTCGTCGCGGAAGATGGTGGTCGCCCACCACCGGAGCATGATCCGCTACCTGTGCCGGCAGTACGACGGGCCCGGCTACCTGCCGCTGCGCGCGGCGCTCACCGTCGGCCTCGGCGCGCGGCTGGCGCTGGCGCTGGCGTTCGCGCGCGACAGCGCCGGCGCGCGCGCGACCCGGTCCGCCGAGCTGCTTACCTCCGCCCGCAAGCCACGCTGAGGCCACGCCGGCCACTGCGGGACATGAACGCCGACCCGACGATGCGTGTCCAGCCTGTGGCCTCTCGTTGAGCATGGGGGTCACCCGGCCGGGCACACGCAACCGACTCGGACGTGCTCTGCGACACTGACGCCCCATGGACGCAGTGATGCTGGTCGGCGGGCAGGGAACCCGTCTTCGCCCGTTGACGATGTCGGCGCCGAAGCCGATGTTGCCGGTCGCCGGCGTGCCGGTGACGGCCCACATGCTCGCCCGTGCCCGCGACGCGGGAATCACCCGGGTGGTCCTCGCCACCTCGTACCGGGCCGAGGTCTTCGAGGAGCACTTCGGTGACGGTTCCGGGCACGGTCTCGAACTCGAATACGTCACCGAGACCGAGCCGCTGGGTACCGGCGGCGCCATCCGCAACGTCGCCAGCCGGCTGCGCTCCGGCGCCGACGAGCCGGTGGTCATCTTCAACGGCGACATCCTCTCCGGCCTCGACATCGGCGCCCTCGTCGAGCGGCACACCACCGCCGACGCGGCCGTCACCCTCCACCTCACCAGGGTCGACGACCCGCGGGCCTTCGGTGTCGTCCCGACCGACCCCGCCGGCCGGGTCACCGCCTTCCTCGAGAAGACCCCCGATCCCCCCACCAACCTCATCAACGCCGGCTGCTACGTCTTCCGCCGCTCGCTCATCGACACCATCCCCGCGGGACGTCCGGTCTCGGTCGAGCGGGAGACCTTCCCGTCCCTGCTCGCCGCCGGGGTGCCGGTGGTCGGCTACCCGGACGACACCTACTGGCTCGACCTCGGGACCCCGGCGGCGTTCGTCCTGGGCTCGCGGGACCTCGTCACCGGGCGGATGCCGTCCTCGGCGCTGCCCGGCCCGGTCGGGGACCGCCTCGTGCTGCCCGGGTCCACGGTGGCCACCGACGCCAAGATCGGCGGCGGCTCGACGATCGGGGCGGGTGCCTCGGTCGGCACCGGCGCGCGCATCGATGGCTCGGTGCTGTTCGACCGGGCGTCCGTCGGGGCGGGCGCGTACGTGCGTGACAGCGTCGTCGGCCGCGAGGCGGTGATCGGCAACGGGGTGGTGCTCGAGAACGTCGTCATCGGCGACGGCGCCGTGATCGAGCCGGGCAACGAGCTGCGCGCCGGGGCCAGGGTGTTCCCGGGCGCGGTGCTCGGCGCCGGCGCCGTCCGGTTCAGCTCCGACCGGGCCTGACCTCCCGGCCGACCGGGCGGCTTCAGCTCCGACCGAGCCTGACCTCCCGGCCGGCCGACCAGGCGACCTCCACGCACACCTGACCGTCGTCGGCGTCCGCGCTGACCGAGAGCACCGCGCTGACCGGGAACACCTCGCCACCGGCGATCCCGGTCAGCGCGGTCAGCTCCGGCGGGGCCGCCGCCGGATAGGTCAGGAACAGCCGCCCGTCGCCCTCCTCGCAGATCAGCGTGAGGACGGCGTGCTCCGCCCCCGCCGCCGGGACGGCGCGCAGCAGCCCGGGCAGCATGGCGGCGAGCCGCTCGCTCACCCGCGCGGGAATCCGCGGTGCCTCGCCAACCACCTGCACCTCAAGGTCCAGCCCGCGCGCCCGCGCCTCGAAGACGGGCTCTGCGAGACTGCCCAGCGCCCCGGTCGCACCCGTCACCAACGCCCGCCGGACGGCCGTCGCGTGCCGGCCGCACCGCTCGCGCACCGCCGGGTCACCGGGGTCGAGCAGCCCGTCGGCGACCGCCTCCAGCAGCGGCAGCACCTCCCGCTCGACCGTGGCGAGGCCGCGGGCCCGGTCCTGCCGGATCGCGGCCGTGGACCGCGTGGCCGCGGCCTGCGTGGTCTCCGCCTCGACGGCGCGGGCGACCTGGTCCGCGGTGCGCCGCAGCAGCGGACCGCCCATCGACACCATGACCTGTATCGCGATCTGGCCGTTCGTCGCGGTCAGCAGCTGCGCGAGCGCGAGCGGGCCGGTGCCCGCGCCCCTGAGCACGAGCAGGTCAAGCACCGTCACGGTGGCGGCGATCGCCACGATCCACTCGACGAACAGCCGGGACACGGCGAGCAACGCCAGCAGCAGCGGCAGGACGAGAACCGGCCAGGTGCTGATCCTGCTCGGCGGCCCGCCCGTCCCCGCTGCGGTATCAGTGTGGACGGGTGCGATGTTGAAGCCGACCGCCGCCGTCACCGCCAGCGCCAGCGCCATCAGGACGATCGCCTCGGTGCGGCGCAGCGGCCGGTGGTAGGCGGTCCAGGCGGCAGGCAGCACGACGAGGGCCATCGCCAGCCAGTGCAGCACGGCGACGGGCACCGATCGGCTGGACGGCGCGACGAAGGCCAGGACGAAGACGGTGCAGGTGAACCAGACCGCCGTCACGGCGGCGACCGTCCGGCGCAGGCCGGCGGCGTAGGAGTCCCGGAGCTCGGCGGCCGTACCGCCGGCCGGCACCCGGGCCCGCGAGGCGGCCCGGGCCGCCTCCCACCGGCGCCCAGCCCAGCCGGCCCACCGGTCGCGCCGCGGCGGGCGCATGCTCCTGCGGTGGGCCGGCCGGCGGCCGGCCGGGCGGGCGCAGTGGCGGGCCGCCGGCCGGGCCCCGCCGATCTCCCCGTCGCTCCAGGTCAGCTGCACGGTGGTCCCGTGACCCGGCTCGGACGTGATGGTGGCCCGCCCGCCGATCTCGGCCATCCGCGCGTGCACCGACCGGGCCAGGCCGAGCCGGTCGCCGGGGACGGCCCGGGCCGCGAACCCGATCCCCTCGTCCGACACGATGACGGTGACCGCCCCGTCGGCGCGCCGCCAGCGCACCTCGAGCGCGGCGCGGTCCGTCCCGGCGTGCCGGCGCACGTTGGCGAGGAGCTCCTGGGCCGCCCCGGCCAGCGCCGCCACCACCTTGTCGGGAAGATCCGTCGTGGGCAGGGCCCGGACGTCCACCCGCAGGCCGCGGGCCCGCGCGACGGCGACCACCCGCCGCATCGGCTGGGCCAGGTCGCGCGTTCCGCCGGCGGTGCCGTCCAGCATCGACCGGACGGCCTCGATCGCGTGGCGGCACTGCTCAGCGGTGAGGTGCCCGGGCCCCACCAGCGGCCCGCCCTGGGGGGCGCCGCCGCCCCAGGCGATGCCGGTGAGCGTGTTCAGGACGGTGTCGTGCAGCACCCGCTCCCGTTCGCGCTCGTCCCGCAGCCGGGCCGCGGCGACCGCGGCCACCTCCTGCTCGGCCGCGGCCGCGGTCAGCCGGGCATCGGCGTCGAGCGCGATCGCCCGCAGCCGGTCGACGGCCAGTCGGAAGAGCTGCGCGAGCCCGGCGAGCAGCACGACCCCGATGACCGCTCGTTTCAGCGGGGTGTGGTTCCCGCCGAGGGCGGGATCGTCCAACGTGGCCTGAGCGACCGCCGCGCCGCAGAGGAACGCCGCGACCATCGCCGCGACCACGACGGCGTGGGTGCGGCGGCCGTACACCGCCGCGGCGACCAGCGCCGCGTGGGTCACGGTGGAGAGCACCCAGGTGCCGAAGCCACCGACCGAGGCCGGAGGCAGCCAGAGCACCGCGCCGGCGCTGGCGACGACCGCGAGGGCCACGTTTCCGGCGACGACGGGGCGGGGGAGCGCGTGGCGGGCGAGGCACACCACCACGAAGAAGACACCCCAGCCCGCGGTGACCACGGCCGCGGCGAGCCCGGCCGGATGCTCCGCATACCAGGACCACCACACGGCGACGTAGCCGACGATAACGGCGACATTCAGCACACGGAGAACCGCGAACGCGCGCACCATGACCGTATCGAGTGCATGGAGGGCATTTGCCGGCACGATCGCAAGTCTGGACCGCGCCGGGTGGTTCTGGGACTACTTACGGCGAAGTGCGCGTGACTGCACCGTCCGGCGGGCTGTTCTACATGGCGCTTGTCGGGACCGTGCTCGACGGCGTGCTGTCCAGCGGCACGGTGCTCGGGGGCGGTGCGGTGGATGGCGCGCCAGCCGGCGGCGCGCTGGTCGGTGGCGGGGCGGCCGGCGGGGCGAACGAGTCCGGGTGGACGTTGCGGATGCGCAGGCGCACGACCGCGGGACAGGCCCCGTCCGCGGGCTCGACGGTGAGGGTGAGCACGATGCTGTCGTCCGCCAGCTTGGCGACGGCGAGGCTGGGACCGGGGATCCGCGCCAGCAGCGCCGGTGCGGTGCTCCCACTGCCGGCCGGCACGGTCCGCCGGCTCGTCGTGATCGCCGTGCCGGCCGTCGTGTCCGCCTCCGTCTCGACGGTGACGTCGACGTCCGTCCACGGCGTGCGGGTCGTGGCGAGATCGAGCGACTCGTAGCCCGCGACATCGGGATCGAGGTCCGTGAGAGTGACAGTGAGGTCGGCCGCGCGCAGTGGCTCGCACCCCGCCGGCGGTGGCGGCGTCGGGCTCGGCGTCGCCGTGGGCGGAGGCGTGCCCGGCGGGCTGGACGGTTCGCCGCCCTGCCGGTAGCCGTTCAGGTAGGTCAGGACGGTGCGGACGTAGGCGTCCGACGGGTTGTAGGCGAGGATCGCCGAGCGGAGCTGGTCGGGGTCGGCCAGGTCCCGGCCGTGGGCGCAGAGGTAGTAGCCCGCGGCCACGGTGGCGTCGTAGATGTTGTGCGGGTCCTTGCGCCCGTCTCCGTTCCCGTCGCGGCCGGCCGTCCGCCAGGTGGTCGGGATGAACTGCATGGGCCCGACGGCATGGTCGTAGGTGGTGTCGCCGTCCAGGGTGCCGCGGTCGCTGTCGCGGATCAGCGCGGTGCCGCCGCCGCCGTTGAGGGCCGGGCCGATATGAAAAGCCTTTCGGTTTCCAGCGTCTCACCCGGAGGTGATTCGCGAGGTTGGACGGATGTGCAGCCGGCTGGTTCGCTGCGGGGCCTCGCCGGCTGAAATGGAGGGGGATCCGCCGTCACACGTTCGCGCTGAACGACCCCGATTCATCGTCCGGGCTGAGTAGGCCGGTCGTCTCCAGTTTTCTGCCGTTCCGGTCGACGAGGCTCACGGTGCAGGTGGTGGATCGGGTTCCCGCCCACCAGCTTTCCGGGGGGAGGGAATGCGATCCGCCCTGTACGGATGCGCCCCCGAATCCTCGGTCGAGATAGGGCGCGATGCGGGGTGCGCAGGCCGCGTCGATGAGTTCGCCGAGCCGCTCCGCCGAGAGGGGCGCACTGCTCGGTGCGCCCTCGGCGGTGTCCGCCAGGGTCGCCGTGCCCACGCTCTGCGAATGGTGGCTCTGCTCGCAGGGGACCACCTCGTTGCGGCCCTCGGTGTTCGTACGGAAGCAGGTCCCGGTGGGATAGGTCAGCGCCTGGTCGGCTCCGCGGACCTGTCCTTCGAGGTCGGGCACCTCGTACGGTGCCGTGGGCGAGGGATGGAGTGACAGGCCGCAGACGATGTCCCGCTCGCCGGTGTTCCACTCCGCTTCCTTGGAGTGGAGGACGCTCGTGCCGAAGCGCCCGAACGGGTCGAGCCCGTAGCCGAGATACGCGGTGATGAGCGGCTCGCACTGCCGCCTGCCGAGCGCCACCCACTCGGCGGGCGACGGGTATGTCGTCCCCTCAGGATAGGCGGAGCCGATGTCGAGCGGCCCGACCGCTTCGAACAGGTGCGGGCCGGCGCAGGGGACGTCGTTGACCGCGGTCGAGGCGTCCCGCTGGAGCCAGGTGTAGCAGTGGCCGGCCGTCCAGTCCCGCCGGTAGAGATCCGGTAGCGATTCCTCGGCGATGGCGTCGCGACCGGAGGCACTCCCTGCCGGGGTCGGCGGGTCCGCCGAGAGCGTGGTGGACGGCGGACTGTCGACGGTCGAGGCCACGAACCCGTAGACGGTGGTCGAGAGCAGCACGACGCTGATCAGTGCCAGCACGATCCGCCCCCGGGACCGCGGCCGCGGCGAGATCTCCGGAATCGACTGGGACGCCCGTCCGCGGCCCAGCCGTGGTCCGGAGGCACCTCCCGCCCGCCGTGGCCGGCCGCCGCCGCCGTACGAGCGCCAGGGCGTTGAACCGTCTTCGAGCGGCCCGAAGCGGGCGACCGCGGCTCTCGTCCGGGCCGGGGCCTCGTATCGGGTGGCTCCGGCGATGAAGGCCTCGTCAAGGACCAGATCGGCGAACGGGTCGGCGAACGGGTCGGGCTCGGCACCGTTCGGCGTGGGTGCGCTGTTTCCGGACACGCCGGTTACTCCCTCGGGCACGCAGGATCAGGACGCGTCGCGAGTGGTCGCCGACGTCCGCGACAGCCGACGGCCTGCAGATCAATGTGCGCGCAATGCGACGATCCGGATACCGAGGGATGTGCAGCCGGCCATATTAGGGCAAGCTGTGAAGAACTTGTCGGCTGGGGCGGGCATGCGGGGGCGCGAAAGGCACTGCCGCTGGAGCCCTGTCGCGGAAGGCAAGCGCAGGCCGCGCAAGGGCCGTTCCGTCCTGCCACGTCAGGCGGTCGACGCCCGAACGACGACCAGCCGGCCGCGGGCAACGTCATTACTGACAGTCGTCGCCTGCGGCCGGCTGGCTCATTTCACCTGGCGTGCGGCTGGCTGGTCCGCGGCCGGTGGTGGTTCAGGAGTGAATGCGCCGAACCGGCTTGGAATCGCCGTTCACCGGAAGCGGCTGGGTGGTGGCGAGCAGCGGCTCGGCGGACGGCGTCACGATCGACCTCCGGCCGCGGCGCGGCGCGGTGCCGCGGGCGTTCACCCACGCCGGCCGGCGGCGCTGCACTGGCCGCTCGACGAAGTAGTAGGACGCCGACGCGAGCCCGAGGCTGACGACGAGGGCGGCGCCGGCCGCCGGGACGCGGCCGAAACGGGGGACGAGCGAGTCGTTGGCGACCCCGGTGACGGGGAAGTGCCACAGGTACAGGCTGTAGGAGATCCGCCCCACCCAGGCGGCCGGACGGGCACTGAGCACACGGTCGTACCACCCGGGCCGGTGCTGGTCGGCGCCCAGGACGGCGACCGCGGCGAGGACGGCGACGAGCAGGTAGCCGCCGCGGGCCATCCAGTTCGGCGGGCCCTTCAGCTCGGGGCCGGTGAAGAAGAGGATCACCAGGCCCAGCAGGCCGAGCGGGCCGAACGACGCGACGCGGGCCAGGACCTGCGCGGTGCGGCTGCCCGCCACCCGGGACAGGTCGCCGGCCAGGGAGCGGTCGCCTGCCCGCGACCGCAGCGCCTCGTGACGCCAGGTGGCGAGCAGGCAGCCGACGAGCAGCGAGTCGACGCGGGTGTCCGGCGCGTAGTAGATGCGGAAGTTCGACACGCCGCTGCCGATCAGGATCTCCCGCCAGATCAACACCAGGATCACGGCGCTGATGAGGATCTCCGGCAGGCGCCGCCGCCAGCGGTCGCTGCGGCAGATCAGTACCAGGGCGATCGGCCAGAGCAGATAGAACTGCTCCTCGAGGGAGAGTGTCCACACGTGCCCGAACCATGCGCCGCTGTCCGGAGGATTCAGTGTGCGCTGGATGTTGGCGACGTAGAAGACCGCGGCGAGACCGTTGCGTAGGAACTGCCACTGGTCGTCGGTGTCCTTGACGAGAAGGACGAGTGGAATGCCAGCTGCTACAAAGATGTAGAAGGCGGGAAGGAGCCGGAAACCCCGGCGGGCCCAGAAGGCGCGCAGCGAGATCCAGCCCTCCCGGTCGTGCTCGGCCAGCAGCAGGCCGGTGATCAGAAACCCGCTGAGCACCAGGAAGAGGTCGACACCCAGGTAGCCGCCGGGCACCAGGTCCATGTGGTGGAAGAACACCGTCAGGACGGCAAGGGCACGCAGTCCGTCGAGCGCCGGATTATGGCCGCCGATGGTTGCTCGGCGAACCGTTCGCGCCGGTGGCGCCGGTGCGCCGCTAGTATCTTCGGTCAGCTTCTCCACGATGGTTCCCCCCACAGGTCCCAGTAGTACGGGTAGCACTGACTGAGAACGATAGACGGGTCTTTTTCGATCAGTGGTGCCCACCTCGCCGGGGGTACCGGAAGGTGCTGCGCAATAGCCGGCGCAATGTCGTCGCGGATAACCTGGTCCGCCGCGTGCGCGAACTGCGGCGTGACACGCCATGCGAGCCGTCGAGCCCTCGGCGCGTCGAGCGGACGGGGCGGCGGCGCGTCGAGCCGGCGGGGCGGCGGCGGCCGGCTCCCGCCCCGCCCACGTCCCCGGGATGTCGCATCAACGGCCCTGGTGACAGGCCTGCCGCGCCGCCGCGAGCGGTGGGCGGTTTGCGGAATGCGGAGATTCGGCGTTGTCCGGCGCGACAATCCCTGCATGAGGTTCAGCGTGGAACGCGACGTACTCGCCGACGCGACGGGCTGGGCCGCCCGGTACGTGCCGAAGCCCACCGCCGGCGCCCAGCAGGTGCTGACAGGCCTGCTGCTGGAAGCCACCATGCCGACACCGGACCAGGCCGGCGACCAGGCCGGCGACCAGGCGACGGATCAGACGACGGAGCAGGCACGGACGCAGGCGCCGGGCCCGGCGCTCACCGTCTCCGCGTTCGACTCCGAGGTCGCCGCGCGGGCCCCGGTCGAGGCCGTCGTCACCGAGCCCGGGCGGGTCGTCGTGCCCGGGCGGCTGCTGGCGGATGTCGTGCGCAACCTGCCCGACGCGCCGGTGGTCGTCGAGGCCACCGAGACCAGGGTGATCATCGAGTGCGGGGCGGCCCGGTTCCGCATCCCGGCGCTCGCCGCCGAGGACTACCCGGTGCTGCCCGCGTTCCCGCCGCCGGTCGGCGAGGTGGACACGCTCGGCTTCGCCGCGGCGGTCGCGCAGGTGGCCCCGGCCGCCGGCCGGGACGACGCGCTGCCGGTGCTCACCGCCGTCCGGCTCGAGATCGCCCGGGGCGGGCTGACGATGGTCGCCACCGACCGGTACCGGCTCGCCGTCCGGACGATCCCGTGGCAGCCCACCGTCGACGAGCCGGACGCGGTCGCGCACGTGCCGGCCCGGCTGCTCGCCGACATGGCGAAGCTGCCGACCACCGCGTCCCGGGTCGCGCTCGGGATGGGCGTCGACGAGGCCGGGGTCCTGCGTTTCGGGCTGTCCGTGAACGGCCGGCAGACGATCGTCCGGCTGCTGGAGGGGAGCTTCCCGAACTACCGCCGGCTGCTGCCGGAGACGTCGGAGCTCACCGTCACGGCGCCGACGGCGGTGCTCGCGGCGGCCGTCCGCCGGGTCGCGCTGGTGGCGACGCGCACGGCGCCGCTGCGGTTCACGTTCTCCGCCGGCCAGGTCGTGGCCGAGGCGGGGGACGGCGGGGGCGCCCAGGCGTCCGAGCTGGTGCCCGTGGAGTACGACGGCCCGGAGCTGTCGGTGCTGTTCAACCCCGCGTTCCTGCTGGACGGCCTAGCGGCGGTCGAGGGCGACGAGGCCATCATCGGGTTCGCCACCGCCGACCCGGAGATCGCCTCGAGCAAGCCGGCGGTCCTCACCGGCAAGGATGACGGTGAGGACTACCGCTACCTGCTCATGCCGATCCGCACCGGCACCGCCTGACCGCTCCGGCGCACCCCCAGGGCGCGCCGGAGCGCCGGCTCAGGGTGCGGTCGGGGCCTGGGTCATCGTGCCGGCGCCGGGAACCACCCCGCCCGCGGCGGCGGCCGCCGGGTCGATCGGGCCGTCCGCGGTGACGTTCAGAGTCCCACCCGGGGCCCCGGATTCCGGCGCGGTCGGAGAGTCCCAGGTCACGCCGTCGGATGGCGGGTTCGCCCACTTCTGGACGAACTCCTTCACCACGTCGGCGGAGACGGTGCCGCAGCGCTGGGTGCGGTCCCAGCCGGTCAGCACGAAGTGCTGGTCGCCCGCGAAGTCGTTGCGCGTCCACGGCACCGCGATGAAGCGGTTCCCGGCGTCCGCCGCGACCGTGCGCAGCTTCTCGACCTGGTCGGCGGGCAGCTTCGCGTCGTACCAGCCGACCACGAAGCCGTGCTCCAGGTTGTGCACCGCCCGCTCGGCACGGATGCCCGAGTCCGGGTTGTAGAACCGGATGGCGTCGGGCAGCGGGTCGGACTCGTGGTTGCCCGACGACGGCGGGGAGTCCTTGTACTGGACCGTGTCGGTGGCTCCCACATGCTGGTTGCCGTACGACTGGTCGTTGCGGATCCCGGTGCAGTTCGCGGTGACCGCGGCCGGGGAGGCGGCGGCGACGTAGCCGACGCTGCGCTCCTTGTTCTTCGACCGGTTGTCGAAGACGCTGTAGACGATGATCCCGGCAAGGAGGGCGAGCGCGACGAAGCCGGAGGTGCCGTAGATCAGCAGTGCCCGCCGGCGCTCCTTCCGCTTCTGCTCGCGGCGGAGCTCCTCCAGACGGGCGTTGCGCGCGACGCTCTTCTTCCCCACGGGGCCCGATCCTACGAAGTGTCGAACACGCCTGAGCCGCCGCGGTCCGCCCGACCCGCCGCCGACCGCCACTATCGGCGAGATCGGGGCCTGTCCGCCGACAGGCGGAGATCGCGCGAACCGGACGTCCGATGAACCGGACGGTAGCCGTACGTAGTTCAACATGACCATTAAGTGAATGTCATCGTAGCCTTCCGGCCGGCGAGCGGAAGACCCCCGCGCCGTTGACCATGGCCCCGGCCGCTCCGCGCCGGCGGACGTCGGCGCGGCCGTACCGCGACGCCGGCCCCGGCTCAGCGCTCCACGACGAACGCCGCGATGTCACGGGCCGGCCGCGGGTGCGCCGGTGCGGCCGGGTGCCCCACACCCACGACGCCCATCGGCGTCCAGGTGCGCGGCAGGTCCAGCGTGTCGGTCACGACCTCCCCGCAGAACAGCGCGGACGACACCCAGCACGAGCCCAGGCCCTCGGCCGCGAGGGCGACCAGCAGGTTCTGCACGGCGGCGCCGAGCGCCACGGTGAACATCCGCTCCTCGGCCCGCACCCGACGCTCGTCCGGGTAGGGATGCGCGCCGTCGGTCACCATCATCGGGACGATCAGCACCGGCGCCCGGCGCAGCACGTCGCCGCGGCGCAGCCGCCTGCTCACCGAGTCCTCGTCGAACCCGTCGCGGCGCAGGTCGTCCGTCCAGGCCATCGCCATCGCGTCGAGCAGGGCGTGCCGGCGCGCCTCGACCAGCACGAACCGCCATGGTGTGGTGTGGTGCGGGGCGGGCGCGGTGATCGCCGCGGCGATCGCCTGGTGCACCGCCGCCGGGTCGACCGGGAGGTCGGCGAACTCCCGCACCGTGCGCCGCGCGAACGGGGCCGAGCGGCGTGCCTCGACCGTGCCGAGCTGGAACATGTCCTCGTCCCAGGGCCGCAGCAGCGCGCGTGACCCGCTCCCGTCGTCGGGCCGGCGCGCGAACCCGCGGACGATCGCCACCGGCGTGGCGCCGAGTTTGCCCTTCACCAGGTCCGCCGCGCCGGCCAGCTCGTCGGCCTCGGCGATCTCGGTCATCCCGAGCTCGTTGCCGTAGGAGTCGACGTCGCCGATGTGGCTGCGCAGCGCCGCCATCCCGGCGACGCCGATCGCCATGTCGGTCAGCCCGCGCCGCCAGGGCCGCCCGGCCGTGTCGCTGATGATCACCGCGACGTCGACGCCGAGCCGGTCGCGCAGGCCGTCCCGCAGCGTGCGGGCACTGGTATCGGGGTCGACCGGCAGCAGCGCGATCGAGTCCTTCGCGATGTTGGACGCGTCCACCCCCGCGCTCGCCAGCACGAGGCCGTGGTGCGTCTCGACGATGCGGGTCGGGCCGCGGCGCGCGACCTCACGCACGGACTCGGCGTCGATGGCGGCCTGGCGCGTGGCCTCTCTGTCGCCTTCGATCCGGATCAGCCGGTCCTCGGCCTTCGACACGATCTTGGACGTCACGACGAGGACGTCACCGTCACGCAGCCCGGGGCCGCCTCCGGGCCCGGCGCCCGTGGCCGCGGCCACGGCGATCAGCGCGGCGAGGTCGTCGCCCGGCCGCACCTCGCCGATCCCGCCCAGCGGCAGAATCCGCAGCTCCCGCTCCGCCAGCGGCTCCTCGCCGACCTGCTCCGCCGCGCCCGTGCCGACCTGCTCGTCGGACTTCTCGAAGTTCTCGAACTTCTCGGACTGCTCGGCCGGCAGCGCGTCCTCCGCCGCGGGAGGTTCCCCGGCCGGGGCTTCGCCACCGACCGGGGGCGGACCTTCCGCCTCGGGTGCGGCGACGCCCGGGAACGACGCCTCCGCGGGTTCCGGTCCGTCCTTCGTCATGGATGTCCCCACCGGGGACAGGTCAGACACCGGCGAGCTCCAGCGCCGCCTCCACGATCGCCACAGTGGCCTCCAGATCGGTCATGAGAAGCGGTACGGCTTTCACGGTAGCTCCGGGTACGGCGTCGGGGTCCGCCGCGATCGCCGCGTCCACGACGTCCACCAGCCACCCGTCCAGCAGACCGTGACCAAGCTCTTCGGTCGTTCCCCCGGAGGTGGCACCGCCGGCGCCTCCCTGCTCCGCTGACGAACCCGCCTCCCGCGACGGGGCGGCTACGCCGTCGGCCGCGCCGGGGGGCCGGCCGGTCCGGTGCCGGCCGCCGTAGTGCGCGCCGACCGCGAGCGCCGACGTCTCGACACCGATCGCCTTCAGGCACGCGTCGGCCATCCCGCGGACCGCCGACCCCCCGATGATCGGTGAGACGCCGATGACCGGGGCCAGGGTGACCCGCAGCGCGTCCGAGACACCCGGCACCGACAGGATCGTCCCGATCGAGACCACCGGGTTGGACGGCCCGATCAGCACGACGTCGGCGTCCGTGATCGCGTCCAGCACACCCGGCGCCGGCTTCGACTCGGCGGCACCGACGGACAGGATCGCCTCGGCGGGCACCTGCGCCCGCATCCGCAGCCACCACTCCTGGAAGTGGACGGCCCGACGTCCCTCGCCATCAGTGATGATCACATGGGTCTCGACCCGGTCGTTCGACATCGGCAGCAGGCGCACCCCCGGCTTCCACCGGTCGCACAGCGCCGTCACGACGTCGGAGAGCGGGTAACCGGCCTCGATCATCTGGGTGCGGACGAGGTGGGTGGCGAGATCGCGGTCGCCGAGTCCGAACCAGCTCGGACCCACCCCGTAGGCGGCCAGTTCGGCCGAGACGACGAACGTCTCGTCCTCCCGGCCCCAGCCGCGCTCGGCCGAGATCCCGCCGCCCAGGGTGTACATCACGGTGTCCAGGTCTGGGCAGATGCGCAGGCCGTGCAGCGTGATGTCATCACCCGTGTTGCCGATCACGGTGATCTCGGCGTCGGGGCGGGCAGCCCGGACACCCTGCAGAAAACGCGCGCCGCCGATGCCGCCGGCCAATGCGGTGACCTTCACGTCGCATCATCCTGGCACCCGCACCGCCCCGACACCCCGGCACCCCGCCCGGCGACCCCGGGCCTCGCGGGCACCGACTCGGCGGCCGGGGCCCCCGGCCCCGCCCTCGGATGTCGTGGTTCAGCTGGTGGTGACCTCGGTGGCCGGAGCGTTCGGGGAGTGCTCGACCGCGGCGAGTGACGCCAGCAGGTAGCGGACGAGATGGCTGGTGGGCCGGCTCGGCGCCGGGTTGGCCAGGCCACCCTCGATCGTGGCGACCACGGCGTCGGCGGCGATCTCGTGGTCGGGCTGGGGGACCAGGTCGGCCACGGCGCTCAGCGCCAGGCCGTGGAGCCACTCGTGCAGCCGCTCGTGGTACTCCATGATCGGCGGGGCGTGCGGGGCGCGCTCGGCGACGCAGGGGTGCAGCGTGCGGCGTCGCTCGACCGAGTCCAGCGCGGCGAAGAGCTTCTGTGCCGCCTCGCCGGGCAGCTCCGCGATGCGGTCCACCTCGCCGTCGAGCAGGCGGTTCAGGACGGCGGCGAACGCGTGGTCCTTGGACCGGAAGTACCAGTACACCGAGCCGGGCTCGATGCCGGCGGCGCGGGCGATCTCGGCGATGGAGGTACCGGCGAACCCGCGGGCGAGGAACTGCTGCTCGGCGACCGCGAGCAGCGCGTCGATCCGTTCCTCGCGCGGGACCTCCTGGCGGTTGCGTGGCACCTGATCAGCGTAACGACCCTGGCGGGGGGCAGGAGGGGATTGTCCGGTACCCGCGTCGTCCCGCCCGCTCCGTCATGCGGCTCCCGCGTCGCGGGGAGGGGATGGATGGTAGCCGCGCGTGACGATCCGCGCTGGTAGGAGCCATCTCTTGATTCTGGTTAGAGAGAGCTGTGAGATGGACCTAGCTCTCCACGTCGCTGGAAGGACCGCCATGTCCGCGATCAGGACCCCCCGGACTACCAGGAGCCCCCGCACGACCAAGAGCCTCGAAGCCCTCTCCGCCACCCTCAACCGAGCCCTCGCCGGGGCCCGCGCGCCACAGGTCGCGGCCGCCCGGCACGCGGACCTACGCGGCGGCGCGTCCGCGCCGGGAGCCGCGCGAACCGACACGCTGGCCGCCCGCAGGCGGACGAACCTGCTCATCGGCACTCTCGAGCGGCTGCGGAACCCGGCGGCCGGCCCCCGGGCCACCCGCGGCACCGGCACAGCCTGACCTGGACCCGCGCCGACCCGCCCTGACGGCGGCCCGGCCCCGCGGGGACATCCACCTACGATCATCCATCGACTACCCAGGGTGAACGCATGACGAGTACGGCGGCGGTACCGGACGGATCACGACCCGGGCAGGCGGTGGCCCCGGAACAGGGGAGCCGGCACCGGCCGGAACCGCCGCCGTCCTCCGCCGCCATGCGCCGCGCCCTGCGCCGCGCGCGCGACGGCGTCACCCTGGACGTCACCGAGGCCGCGATCCTGCTCGCGGCGCGCGGCGAGGATCTCGCCGACCTGTGCGCCTCCGCGGCGCGCGTGCGTGACGCCGGGCTCGCCTCCCTGGGACGGCCCGGCGTCGTCACCTACTCGCCGAAGGTCTTCATCCCGCTCACCCGGCTGTGTCGGGACCGCTGCCACTACTGCACATTCGCGACCGTCCCGCACCGGCTGCCCGCGCCGTACCTGACGGTGGACGAGGTGCTCGACATCGCCCGCGCGGGGGCGGCGGCGGGGTGCGCCGAGGCGCTGTTCACCCTCGGCGACCGCCCGGAGGACCGCTGGCCGGCCGCCCGGGAGTGGCTCGACGCCCACGGCTACGACTCGACGCTGGGCTACCTGCGCGCCGTCGCGATCGCGGTGCTGGAGGAGACCGGCCTGCTGCCGCATCTCAATCCCGGCGTGCTGAGCTGGTCGGAGCTCGCGCGGCTCAAGCCGGTCGCGCCGTCGATGGGCATGATGCTGGAGACGACCGCGACGCGGCTGTGGTCGACGCCCGGCGGCGCCCACTACGGCTCGCCCGACAAGGAGCCCGCCGTCCGGCTGCGGGTGCTGGCCGACGCCGGGCGGCTCTCCATTCCCTTCACGACCGGCCTGCTGCTCGGCATCGGCGAGACGGCCGTCGAGCGCGCCGAGACGATCTTCGCGCTGCGTGGGCTGGCCCGCGAGTACGGGTCCGTCCAGGAGGTCATCGTCCAGAACTTCCGGGCCAAGGATGACACCGCGATGCGCGGTGAGCCGGACGTCGGCGCCGAGGAGCTCGCGGCGGCCGTGGCGGTGACCCGCCTGGTGCTCGGCCCGCGGATGCGGGTGCAGGCGCCGCCGAACCTCGTCGACACCGCCGAATGCGCGCTGCTGCTCTCCGCCGGCCTCGACGACTGGGGCGGTGTCTCGCCGGTGACCCCGGACCACGTCAACCCGGAGCGGCCCTGGCCTGATCTGGACGTCCTGCGGGAGGTGACCGCGGCGGCGGGCTTCACGCTGCGGCCGCGGCTGACCGTCCACCCGACACACCTGGACGAGCCGTGGATCGACCCGCGGCTGTCCGGGCACGTGGCGGCGCTGGCTGGTCCGGACGGGCTGCTCGCCGAGGGCGCCCGGGCGGCGGGGCTGCCGTGGCAGGAGCCCGACGGCGGTCTGGGGAACAGCGGCCGCACCGACCTGCACACCACGGTGGACACCGAGGGACGACACTCGGCCACCCGTTCCGACTTCGACTCCGTCTACGGCGACTGGGCCGGCCTGCGCGAGCAGGTGCGCGCCGCCGGCACCGGGGTGGACGGGATCTACGGCACGGGCACCCGGGCGGGCGCCGGTGCCGCGGAAGCCGTGGCATCCGCCGCGGGGGAGGAGACCACCGAGGACACGGCTCCGGTCGGCACGGTGGTCCCGGCCGGCACGGTGGCCGGTGGCGGCGTCCCGTCCGAGGACGGGTTCGAAGAGACCACAGCCACCACAGGAACCACCGACGGCGCGCGCGGCGCGATCACCCGGACGGAGCCGGAGGTGCTCGCGGCGCTGCGGCGGGCCAGCACCGACCCGGCCGGACTCACCGACGCCGAGGCGCTGACCCTGTTCGGAGCGACGGGCGCCGCGCTGGAAGAGCTGTGCGGCCTCGCCGACGCCCTGCGCGCCCAGACCGTGGGCGACGACGTGACCTACGTGGTGAACCGCAACATCAACTTCACCAACGTCTGCTACACCGGCTGCCGCTTCTGTGCCTTCGCCCAGCGCCGCGCGGACGCCGACGCCTACACGCTCTCCCTGGACGAGGTCGGCTCCCGCGCGCGGGACGCGTGGTCCGTCGGCGCGACGGAGGTCTGCGTCCAGGGCGGCATCCACCCGGACCTGCCGGGCACCGCCTACTTCGAGCTCGCCCGCGAGATCAAGAAGCAGGCGCCCGGGCTGCACCTGCACGCCTTCTCGCCGATGGAGGTGGCCAACGGGGTCGCCCGCACCGGGCTGTCGACGCTGGAGTGGCTCACGGCGGCCCGGGAGGCCGGGGTGGACACCATCCCCGGCACCGCCGCGGAGATCCTCGACGACGAGGTCCGCTGGGTGCTGACCAAGGGCAAGCTGCCCACCGCCGCCTGGGTCGAGGTGGTCACCACCGCGCACCGCGTCGGCCTGCGCTCCTCGGCGACGATGATGTACGGCCACGTGGACACCCCGGCGCACTGGGTGGCCCACCTGCGCCTGCTGCGCCGCATCCAGGAGGAGACGGGCGGGTTCACCGAGTTCGTCGCGCTGCCCTTCGTGCACCACAGCTCCCCGATCTATCTAGCCGGGGTTGCCCGACCGGGCCCCACCGTTCAGGAGAACCGGGCGGTGCACGCCATGGCCCGGATCCTGTTGCACGGAGCGATCGACAACATTCAGTGCTCGTGGGTGAAGCTCGGTACGGAGGGCTGCGTCCAGGTGCTCGCCGGTGGGGTCAACGACCTCGGAGGCACGCTGATGGAGGAGACGATCAGCCGGATGGCGGGCTCGCAACACGGCTCACGGCGCTCCATAGCCGAGCTGGAGGAGGTCGCGCAGGCCGCGGGCCGTCCCGCTCGGCAACGGACCACTACATATGGCGTGGTCTCCGCGGAGCGTCTCGGTACCGCACGTGGTGACGCTGCGCGCACCATGCTGACTGTCGTGACCTGAGGGCTCGTCACAGCTCGTTTATGTGGTGACGGTCTGTGACCGGGGTCTCGGTGGCCTGCTGTCGGCGCTGGTGATCGGTGTAGGTTCGGGTGAGATGTCCGAGAATCTCGGCGTCCGGTATGGGGTGTTCATCCGGTCCTGTGCGACCGGAGAGCCCCCGGTTCGTCCGCCCGATCGTCACTCTCCGTATTGGTGGGTGCGACCACGGGGACCCTCCGTGACGAGCCCCAGTGACTGTGAGCTATGGTCTCATCGCTGGTTGTAGAAGATGTTGCGTCGGTGGGGTTGACGCGGCCAAGTCTGGCGCGTGTAATTACCGGCGTGTCATTCCCCCCGTCGACGGGACTCGTGCGGTAGGGCGACGTCCGGTCGGAATGGATCCCAGGCGCCGTGCGCCGGCGTCCGGGGGGGTGGCCGACCGCACCGCGACGGGTCTGGAGGAGTCCATATGGAGCACACCGACGCGGGCGTCCACACCGTCCTGGCGGACGTCGAGCGTCCCGCTGAGCACGACACGGGTCCGGTCGGGGAGTCAGGGCCCGTGGCACGTCCGCTGCCCGTTCCCGTTCCCGGGCCGCCGGCACTCGCGGCCGGAGCGGTGCACCCGCGCCCGGCTGCGGCGTCCGCCATGGCGGTCGCGCCGCCGGTCATGCCCGGGCGGGGCCGGCCCGAGCTCGTCGAGACCGGATACGACTCCGCGACCGACGACCTCGACGACGATGTGGACGACGAGGGCGACGAGGACGAGGACGAGGCGCGGGACGGCGCGTTGGTCGGCCCCGGGGGCGTCACCCTGCCCCGCGGCGACGGCTCGCTGTCCGACTCCCTCGCCCAGGTGATCGACATCGGCTTCGGCGACCTGCTCGGCGAGGCGATGGAATGGCAGGAACGGGCGCTGTGCGCGCAGACCGACCCGGAGGCGTTCTTCCCTGAGAAGGGCGGGTCGACCCGGGAGGCGAAGCGCATCTGTTCGGGCTGCGAGGTGCGGGTCGAGTGCCTCGAGTACGCGCTGGAGAACGACGAGCGGTTCGGGATCTGGGGCGGCATGTCCGAGCGGGAACGGCGCAAGCAGCGCCGCCGGGCAGTCTGACGGCGGATCCACCAGGCGGCGCCCGCGATGACGAGACCAACGCGGGATGCCGACCAGCACCGGTGGGCGGTTCGTTCCCGAGGAGCCGTTCGTCCCGGTCAGCGGGTCGTAGCGGTCGTCGTGACGCGGCGGGATCAGCCCGCGGCGCCCGGCGGCCACGACCCGCGACGAAACGGTCTCGGCAGTACTGGCACCGCTGCGGCGGTCGCTGCGGGCCCGGTGGGTCCGGTGGTCGCGCTGACCGCGTCGACCCGCCCGCCCGAGCGGATCGTGGTCGTCCGTCTCGGCGGCCCCGCGATCCCGGCGCAGCGAATCCCGGCGCAGTGGGTTCCGGCGCAGTGGGTTCCGGCGGCAGACAGCCCCACGCAGCCGAGCCCGGACCCTGACGTCCCGAGCCTTCCCGCCCGAGACGTCCCGGGCCTGCCCGCTGGGGACGTCCTGAGCCTGCCTGCCGGGACGTCCTTCGGTGTCGCGGTCGCGGCCGGTATCCGGCACGGCGGGCTGGGCGGCGCGCCCGACACCTTCTACTGGCTGATCCACGACGGCGTCCTGCCACGGCCCGACGCCCTGGAACGACTGCTCACCTACGCCCGCGTCGACCCGGGCGCGGCGGTCCTCGGTCCCAAGGTGCTCGACGCCGCCCGACCGGAATTCCTGCTCGAGGCGGGTGTGACGGTCGACCGGGCCGGCCGGCGGATCACCGGTGTCGTCCCGGGCGTGCCCGACCACGGCCAGCATGACGCCGTGCGGGACGTGCTGGCCGTCTCCTGCACGGGGATGCTCGTGCGAGCCTCGGCATGGGAGCGGCTCGGCGGCCTGGCAGCGGACATGACCGCCGGCCTCGATCTGGATCTCGGCGCCCGCGCGGCGCGGGCGGGCCTGCGGGTCGTCGTCGTGCCCCCGGCGGCGGTGCTGCTCGCGCCGCCCGCACGTACCGACGCGCCCCTCGCTGACAGGCCCCTCGCGTCCGCCGCGTCCCGCGCGGGCGACCGTGTCGGGAGGGTCGCGGGAGCGCGGGTGCGACTCGCGCTGACGGCGGCGCCCTTCCTCGTACCGGCCGTGCTCGCGTTGGTGGTCGCGGGCGCGGCGCGGGCCGGTGCCCGCCTGCTCCTCCCGCCCCGGGACAGCGGTGATCTGAGCGGCCCGCGTTCCCGCGGCCGGTGGCGCGACGCGTTGACCGAGCTGTGGATCGCCGGTGCCGTCCTCGCCGGCCCGCGGCCCCTGTTCCGGATGCGCGTGCGGTTCGGCCGGTGCGTGACGGTGCCGCGGCGCGCCGTGCGCGAGCTGCTGTCGGCCCGACCCCGTGCGGTCGCCGACCGGGCGCCGAGTGGCCCCCGCGCGGCCGCCCCGCCGCGGGCGCTCGCGGTGGTGATGGCCCTGTTCCTGGGGGCGGCTGGCCTGGCCGTCCGCCGGTTGCCACCGGACGCCGTCGGCGGTGGCGTGCCGATGCCCGAGTACGCCGGTGACCTGTGGTCCGTGGTGTGGTCCGGTTGGCAGGGCTCCGCGGGCGGCGTGCTCGGCTGGCCGGGCTCCGCACCGCCCTGGACGGCTCTGCTCGCCGCGCTGTCGTCCGTCGCCGCCCCGGTCGGTCTCAGCGTGGCCGCGACCTGCTCGGTCGTGCTCGTCGTCGCTCCGGCCGCGGCGACCTACCTCGCGTACCGGGCCTCGGGACGGCTCGTCGGCTCGCGCGGCCCGAGGCTCGGCCTGGCGGCCCTGTACGGCGTGTCCCCGCCGGTCACGGGATCAGTGCTGGCCGGCCGGATCGAGACCGCCGTCGCCCTGGCGGTGCTGCCCGCCGTTCTCGCGGCGGGGGACGAGTTCCTCCGTGGCCGGACGGTCCGGGCCGGAGCGAGCGGTTCCGGTTCCGGAACCGGCCTCGACGCCGACGCCGGTGGGCGCGGGCGCGCGGGCTGGCGGCTCGCCGTCTCCCTGGCCCTCGTCGTCGCGTGCATGCCGGTGCTGGCACCGATCGCGCTGGTCGGCCTGCCCACGGCGGCCTGGGCCGTCCGGAGATCACGGCCGCCGGGCACGCAACCGCCGCCGGTCGGGCCGGTGCCGGTACTTGGTGTGCTGATCGCGGGAGCCGTCCCCCTGCTGCCCGGCCTCGTCACGGGGGGCGTCGGGTGGTGGCCCGCCGCTGTGTCGCCCCTGTCGGGCTCGGAGCTGACCGGCCTGGTGGCCGGCGCTCCCGGTGACGAGAGGCGGGCCGCGGCGCTCTGCCTCTTCGTGGCGCTGTGCCTCTTCGCGGCGCTGTGCCTGCTGCTCACCGCCTGCCCCCGCCTGCTCGGCCGTCGGGCGTCCTCCGGGGTCGGTGGTGTGGCCACCGGCTGGGCGCCGGCCACGGCGCGGGTCGGGGCGGTCCTGCTCGGCGGATGTGTGCTGGCGTTCGCCGCCGGCCTGGCCACCGCGACGCCGATTCCGGGTCCCGCGCAGGAGGAGAGCCCGGCCCGCGCGGTCGCCGCGCTGAGCCGGACGGGCGGACCAGGCGCGCGCGTCCTGGTGCTGCGCCGGTCCGGCCCGTCGGGGCCGGTCGCGTACAGCCTGGCCGCCCAGGGCGGGCCGAGGTTCCCCGCCGCCGCCCCGCACCGGCCGCCCTCCGCTGCCGACCGGGCGCTCGCGACGCTCGTGGCGGACATCTCCGCCGGTCTCCCGGACGCCGCCGACGCGCTGCCGGCGTTCGGTGTGGCCGCGGTCGTCGTCCCGGCGGGTTCGGCCGACCCGGCGCTGGTGGCCGCACTCGACGCGGTGGACGGCCTCTCCCGGGAGAGGCGCGGCCCTGACGTGCTGCTGTGGCGCCCGGTCGCCGCCGCCCCCGGTGCCGGGGAAGGCACGACCCTGCTCCGGCTCGGCTCGCCCGGTCCGGCCGGATCGACCCGGCTGCCCGGCGGCGCCGCGGGGCGCCGGGTGGTGCTCGCCGAACCCGCCGATTCCGGCTGGCGGGCGACCCTGGACGGCGCGCCGCTGCCCGCGGCGGTCGCGGACGGCTGGGCGCAGGCGTTCGTCCTGCCGGCCGAGGGCGGCCTGCTCGAGGTCTCCTACGATCACCACCGCCACCGCGCCGCCGTGCTGGCGACCGCCGCAGCCGGGGCGCTCCTGCTGGCCGCGGGCCCCTTGGCCGCCGTCCCGCGCCGGCGCAGTGGCCGCCGCGCGGCGGCCACGCGGGCGGCGGCCACGCGGGCGGCGGCCACGCGGGCGGAGACCACGTGAAGCGGATCGTGGTGCCGGCCGGGGTGGCGTGCCTGGTCGGGGTGGTCGCGGCCCTGCTCACCACGGCGGGGCCTCGTCCGCCCGCAGCCGTCCCCAGACCGGTCACCGCGGCCACCCTGGACTGCCCGGATCTCGGCCTGAGGGGGCAGGTGCCCCAGCTGCTGGACGTCGTGCGCGGCTCGGGGCCCGACGGGGTGGTCCGGCCATCCGGTGGCGGCGCGCTGCTCGGCGGCGACCGCCAGCACGACGAGCTGCTCTACCTGCCGCGTCCAGACCCGGGTGGCCCAACTCCGGGCGGCCCGGCTCCGGGCCGCACGGACCTGGACGGGCCGGACAGCGGCCAGTCGGTGGCACGGGGGCCTGCCGGCGGTCCGTTGCGGCTTGTCGCGACCGGGTCCGCCGCGGCCGGCCTCACCGCGACCGTGACCTCCCCCGGGTCGGGAGCGGGACCGTTGCGAGCCCGCTGCGAGCAGTCCCGCGCGCGGACGTGGTTCGCCGGCCCGGCCACCGTCGCCGGCCGCGATCCCGTCCTGTACTGGACGAACACCGGTCCGCGGCCGGCCCGGGTCAGTGTGGGCGCCGTGTCGTCGGGCCAGACGGCGCCCCGGGTGGAGGTGACCGTTCCGGTCGGGCGCACGGTCAGCCGGCGCCTGGCCGAGCTCGCCCCCGAGGCGACCGTGACCACCGTCGACGTCGACGTGCACACCGGCCGGGTCCTGAGCTGGATGGTCGACCGCGCGAGCGGCTCCGGGCCGGCGGCGGCCACGCCCGTGCCGCCGACCGCCGGTCCGGCCACCCGGGTCCTGCTCGGCGGGTTCCTCACTCCTGCCGGGTCCGGCGGTACGGGGGCACCGGCCGCCGGCCCGCCAACGGCCGATCTCGTGCTCTCCGCTCCCGGAGCGGCGGCGACCGTACGCGTCAGTGTGATCACGGCCTCGGGTCGCCACACCCCGGTCGGCCTGGAGGCCGTGCGGATCCCGGCCGGCGCGGCGCTGCGCCGCCTGGTCACGCTGACTCCGGCGAGTCCGTCCGCCCTGCTGGTCGAGTCGACGGACGGGGGCGGGATCGTCGCGGCGCTCGGCCTGCCCACCGGCGTGGCCGCGGCGGCCCCCGCGGCGCCGGGCAGCGGTCCGCCGAACGGGCGTACCTGGGTCGCCGGGGTCGTTCCGGAGCGGCCCCGCTGGGCGGGCGTCGTCGTCGGCGACCCGGGCGCGGCCGGGCCGACACCGCCGGGTCTGGTCGTCGCGGCGGCGCCGGTACCGGCCTGGACGGCCGGCGCGCTCGTCCTGGTGGCGCCCCGGCGGGCCGCCACCGTCTGGGTCGACGGCCGCCGGTTCGAGGTCGGCGCGGGTCGCGCGGTGCTGGCGCCGCTGCCGGCGGGCCGCGTCGGCGCGCGTGTCGTCGGCACCGGCGGCCCGCTCGTCGCGAGCCAGGTCCTCGGCACCGCGCCGCCGTCCGCGGGAGTGGTGACCGCGCTGGTGCCGCGGACCGTCTCGGCCGTCGTGCCGCTTACTGGCGCGTGGCGCCTCCGGTACGGTCCGGCGTCGCTGGCCGATCCGCGCGTCGCCTGGTGAGCGGCACCCGCCCAGGCCAAACGAAGGTGTAGTGGTCTGCGTGTGCTCTCTGTCTGGCCGGGCTCAGACGCGGGAGCCCGCGGCGAAGACCCGTCCCGTGCCGGTGAGTGTCAGGGCTGCCGGGCCGGTCACCAGGGCCGAGCCGCCGCGGCGCAGGGTCATCGGCGCCAGCGGCGAGCCCGCCAGGTCCGTGCCCGCGACCTCGACGCTGCCCTCCACCGCCAGCAGCACGGACGTGTCGGGCACCGCCACGCTGCCACCGGCGCAGACAGCCTCGCGCAGGACGAAGTCGTCCACCGGCACATCCCAGGCCCGCAGCTGGCCGCCGGGGCCGGTCGCCAGCGGGCGCGGGGTGAGTACCGGAGCGCTGGTGGGGCGCGGGTCGAGGATCCGCAGCAGCTCGTCGACGTCGATGTGCTTCGGGGTGAGCCCGCCGCGCAGGACGTTGTCCGACGTGGCCATGATCTCGATCCCGACGCCCTGGACGTAGGCGTGCAGCAGCCGCGCCGGCTGGAACAGGCCCTCGCCGGGGCGCAGCGTGACGTCGTTGAGCAGCAGCGCCGCGGCGATGCCGACGTCCCCGGGGTGGGTCTCGGCGAGCAGCAGGACGAGCTCGGCCGCGCGACGCAACTGCTCGTCCGCGTCGGGGGAGACCCGCTCGGCGGCGGCGACCACCCCGGCGGCCAGCTCCTCGCCGGCCTGCGGGGGGAGTGTCAGCAGGCTGCGCAGCACCTGGGTGGCGCCGCCGGCCGGATCGGTCGCCAGGGGCGCGAACGCGGCGATCAGACCGGGATGGCCGAGCCCGCGCGCGATCGCGAGGGTGGCGCCGGGCGCCCGGATGCCGGCGAGGGCCCGGAACGGCGTCAGGGCCACGATCAGCTCGGGCTTGTGGTTGCGGTCCCGGTAGCGGCGGCGCGGGTCGTCGGGAGTGATCCCTGCGGCCTGCTCGGCGTCGAAGCCGGCGCGTGCCTGCTCGACGTTCGGGTGGACCTGCAGCGACAGGGCCTTGTCGGCGGCGAGCACCTTCAGCAGGAAGGGCAGCTCGCCGACGAGGTCGGCGGCCGGCCGCCGACCTGAGGTTCCGGTGCCCACGACCTCGGCCGGGGCCTGGGGGTGGGTGCCCAGCCACAGCTCGGCGACGGGCTCCCCGTCGGACGGGACGTCCAGGAGGTCGGGTATCGCGGTCGGCGAGCCCCAGGCGTAGCGCTGTGCCCGGCCGTGCAGCTCCAGGATGCGGACCGGGGCACGCGGCGGTGGTGCCCCGCGTGGCGCGCCCGCCGGTCGGCCGGTCCGCGCGTCCCACCTCCGAACGGACGTCCCGGTGTTGGCTGGTGTGGTCTCCCCGATGGTCACACGTGTCTCCGTCCCCGCGTCGGCGGTCGTGAGCGGCTCTGAGCCCGTCGGGTGGCTCTCGTGGTGGGCCCTACTCCTCGTCGTCGCCCCAGCCATGGCCTTCGGGGTCGATCACGGCCGGGTCGACGTCCATCATCTCGGCGACCTCGTGGATGATCGCGTCGAGGACCAGCTCGGCGAGGTCTTCGTTGTCGACGGCGCGCGCTTCGAGCGGGCGCCGGTAGATGACGATCCGCCGCGGCGTGGCCGAGCGGCCCTTTCCGGTGGCCGGCTGGTAGTGCGCCAGCGGGATGCTGTCGTCGGTCACCGTGATCGGCGGTACGTCCTCGACGGCGAACTCGACGTCGGCGAGCTCGGCGGACCACCGGTGGTCCAGGTGCTCGACCGCGTCCAGGACTAGGTCGTCGAAACGCTCACCGCGGGTGGCGTAGGCGGGCACGTCCGGGGGTAGGAGCGTGCCACGCATGCCGCGGCCCCGCCTGTCCCGCCGCCGACGGGCGGGGATCGGGCGTCCGGCCGCGGGGAAGCGCACCCTGGGCGTGCTGGCTGGTTCGGCCATCGTGCCAGGGTAACGCCGGGTCCGTCCGGCGATCACCGCGGCGGCGTGGAGAACCGGGCAAGTCGGCCCCGGACCCCCACCCACACCCCCACCTAGGGGGGCCCGACCAGGATCGACACGGCGTCAGAAGGCGGTTTTGGTCGAAGCGTGTGCGACGTTCTGGTGTAATTGTGTGCGTGGAGCAACCGGGCGATAACCACTGCGTCACAGTGACCTCTGTCGGTGCGCGACACGGCGGGCGGTGGTGGCCGTCGCCCGTTCCGGGGTCTACCGTCCGGAACGTGAAGCCTCGGCGCTGCTCCCGCTCGGCCTGTTCCGCGGCCGCGATCGCCACGCTCACCTACGCCTACGCGGAGTCCACCGCCGTACTCGGTCCGCTGTCGCCGTTCGTCGAGCCGCACTCGTATGACCTGTGTGGGGTCCACGCCGACCGGCTGACCGTGCCGCTCGGCTGGGCCGTGGTCCGGATCGAGGCCGAGCAGGCCGAACACCAACAGGCCGGCCAGGAGCCGACGTCCGACGACATCGAGGCGCTCGCCGACGCCGTGCGTGACTCCGCCCCGCGCCGTGGGCCGGAGCCGCCCACCGGTCCGGCTGGTCCCGCTGGTCCCGGTGCGGTGCCGCCCGGCGGTCCCGGCGGCCGTGGCCGCGGCCACCTGCGTGCGGTGCCGAGCCCGTCGTGACGTCCGCGCCCGTCGTGACGTCCGCCTGACCCGCCCGCGTCTGACCCGCCCGCCGCCGCGGTACCTCGCACCGGCGCACCGGCGCCGGCCTGCCATGCCTCGTGACGCCGTCCCGCGCCGAACCCGCCCCGCGCGGCAAGGCGCTGACGGGGATGTCGCCCCGGCCGGATAAGGTCAACCCGGTCGATCGACGCCGGTCAGGGAAGGTGGTTACGGGGTGCACGACCTCTCACGGATCTTCAAGGCATACGACGTGCGAGGTGTGGTGCCGTCCGAGTTCGACGTGGAGGTGGCTCGGGCCACCGGCGCGGCGTTCGTCTGCCTGCTCGGAGCCGACCGGATCGTCACCGCCCACGACATGCGCGAGTCCTCCGTCCCGCTGGCGGCCGCCTTCGCGGACGGCGCCACCAGCCAGGGCGCGGACGTCATCGCCGCCGGTCTCGGGTCGACCGACCTGCTCTACTTCGCGGCCGGCTCGCTGGACCTGCCCGGCGCCATGTTCACCGCCTCGCACAACCCGGCGAAGTACAACGGCATGAAGCTGTGCCGGGCCGGCGCGGCGCCGATCGGGCAGCAGACCGGCCTGGCGGAGATCCGGGCGCTGATCGAGGCCGGCGTGCCGGAGCACACCGGCCGGCCGGGCACCGTCACCACCCGCGACCTGCGTGACGACTACGCGCGTCACCTGCGCTCCCTCGTCGACCTGAGCCGGATCCGCCCGCTGAAGGTCGTCGTGGACGCCGGCAACGGCATGGCGGGTCTGACCGTCCCGGCGGTGTTCGACGGGCTGCCGCTGACCGTCACCCCGATGTACTTCGAGCTCGACGGCTCCTTCCCGAACCACGAGGCCAACCCGATCGAGCCGGAGAACCTGCGCGACCTGCAGGCCGCCGTGCGCTCCTCGGGCGCGGACATCGGGCTCGCCTTCGACGGCGACGCCGACCGCTGCTTCGTCGTCGACGAGCGCGGCGAGATCGTCTCCCCGTCGGTCATCACCGCACTGGTCGCCGAGCGCGAGCTGCGCCGCGAGCCGGGCGCGACCATCATCCACAACGTGATCGTCAGCCGGGCCGTCCCCGAGCTGGTGACCGAGCGCGGCGGCGCGCCGGTGCGCACCCGCGTCGGCCACTCGTTCATCAAGGCCGAGATGGCCCGTACCGGCGCGGTGTTCGGCGGCGAGCACTCCGGTCACTTCTACTTCCGGGACTTCTGGCGCGCGGACTCCGGCATGCTCGCGGCCCTGCACGTGCTGGCCGCGCTGGGCGGGCAGGGTGGCCCGCTGTCCGGCCTGCTCGGCGGCTACGCCCGCTACGCGGCCTCCGGGGAGATCAACTCCGAGGTCGCGGACGCCGACGTGGCGATGAACGAGGTCGAGAAGGCCTACGCCGCCCGGGCGGTCGACATCGACCACATGGACGGGCTGACCGTGTCGCTGGCCGACGGGTCATGGTTCAACCTCCGGCCGTCCAATACCGAGCCACTGCTGCGCCTGAACGTCGAAGGGCGCGATGATGCCATGATGTGCCGGCTGCGCGACGACATCCTCGTCTGCATCCGCGGTGGAAGGGAGAACTCCTGATGAGCCTCGACCCCCTGTTGCTGGAGATCCTCGCCTGCCCGTGCCCGGAGCATGCTCCGCTGCGGCAGGAGACGCTGGACGGCGCTCCCGTGCTGGTCTGCGAGTCGTGCGGTCTGGCCTTCCCGGTTCGCGACGACATCCCGGTGATGCTGCTCGACGAGGCGAAGCCATTCCCGGCCGCGGCCGGATCCTCGTCCTGACTGGCGCCGCGCGGCCCGCGTGAACGTCGACGAGCCCATCCTGGACGACGCGCGCAGGCTCGAGGCCGCGGACACGCTCAACCTGCTCCCGAACACGGCCTCGGCGGCGCGCCAGGTCCGGGAGAGCTGGCGCCTGGCGCAGGAGGCCGGTGTCGGGTCGCTCGCGGCCGACGGCCGGCCCCGCGCGGTCGTGGTCGTCGGGGTGGGCGCCTCGGCGCTCGCCGGGGACGTGCTCGACGCCGTCGCCGGGCAGGCCGCACCGGTGCCGGTGATCGCGCACCATCGGCACGGGCTGCCCGGTTGGGCCGGAGTGGCTGACGTGGTCCTCGCCGTGTCCGTGTCCGGTACCTCCGCGGAAACCCTCTCGGCCGTCGAGGAGGCGCACCGGCGGGGCTGCCGGCTGGCCGTCGTCGGCCCCGCGGACTCTCCGTTGTCCCACCTCGCGGAGCTGGCCAGGGCGCCGTTCGTGGCGCTGCCCGACGCCCGGCCGGCGCACACCGGCCTGTGGTCGCTGGCCGTCCCGGTGCTCGCCGCCGCGGCGGCGCTCGGGGTGCACCGCGAGGGCGAGGCCGCGATCGAGGCCGCCGCGGTGCGCCTGGAGGCGATGGCCACCAGGTGCCGGCCGACGAGCGAGTCGTTCGTCAACCCGGCGAAGACGCTGGCCCTCGAGCTGGCCGGCGCTCTGCCGCTGTGGTGGGGCACGACCCGGCTGAGTGAGGTCGCCGCGATCCGGGCCGCCGGTGTGCTTGCGGCGAACGCGGGCTACCCCGCGCTGGTCGGAGCGCTGCCGCATCCGGCCGAGGACCAGGTTGCGCTGTTCCGCGGTGCCTTCGGTTCCGGCAGCGGCGGGGCCGCCTCGGACGGTGGCGAAGGCACCGGCGCCGACGACGAGTTCGCCGACTTCTTCCGCGACCGGGTCGACGACGAGGCTGTCGTACGGCTTCGGCTGATCCTGCTGCGTGATCCCGCCGGCGAGCATCCCGAGGTCGCCCGTGCGGCGGAGCGGGCCGTCATGCTGGCGGGTGAGCACGGCGTCGGCGTCACCGAGCTGCGGGCGGAGGGCATGGCGCCGCTGGAGCGCCTGGCCTCCCTGATCGGCCTGATCGACTTCGCGGGCAGCTACGTCGGACTCGTACTCGGGGTCGACCCCGGCGCCGCGCTGCGGCTGCGGGAGATCGGCACCGCCCGCTGAACCGCTGAACCGCCGGCGGTGAGTTGGCCCGGCCGGCCGGGTCGGGCGACGCGGCCGGCCGGCGTGCCCCGCCGGGCCGGTGGGAGCTCCCTGGTCAGGGCAGGCGGTGATCAGGAGAAACTAAGGTCCATGACCTGATAGAAGGCATTTCCGGTGTCGGCTACCTCCCACACGGCCAGCACCGCGTGATAGCCGCGGCGGTTGGGCAGCGGCAACGTGTGCATGGTCGGATCCAGCGGGATCAGATCATCGCTTGACCAGTAGGGCTGTCCCGGGTTCTGGACCTGGTGGAAGGGTTCTGATTCGAACTGGTCGCGGGTTAGCGGGGCATTCGGATCCCACCCGTCCCGGGTGATGAAATAGTTCCATCGTCGGGTCTTGTGCGCGGTGTGGTAATGCCAGGTGACGGTTAGTTCCTGGCCCGCCTTCACCGGGTGCTTCGCCCAGTTGCGGCCCGGGTCGTCCAGTATGGCGGCGAAATCATGGCCCGCGCTGGCGATTTTGCCGTCCGCGGGCGGTTGGCTGCTCGTCACGTCGTCCGGGGCGTACGGGTCCCGGAGTCCGGCCTGCGTGGCAGGAAAGAACTTCCCGGATTCCAGTCCGGCTGCCTGCCACGCCTCCAGGATTTGGGAACGGCAGGGCGGGTCGGTAATCAGGCCATGGCGCGTACCGCGCTCTACTTCGGTCATGAATCGAGCGTAGTTCGGAAATCAATGTTTCGCCGTTCGGTAGGCCTTTATCGGCCGGCCGGCGTCTATTATTCCCGATGGCCCGGTTGGGGTCGGTGTTCGAGGAGTGCCGCCAGCGCGCGCAGCTGGAGCTCCCACCGGTCACCGGCCGCCTGCGCGGACATCGCCCGGACGAGGGCCGGCGCCCGCGGGGCGGCCTCGTCGAGCGGTCGGTGCAACAGGCGCAGCACCGCGCTGTCCCAGACGGTGGTCTGCACCCGCCCCCGCTCGCCGAGGGCCACGATCCTGTCCCCGGCGGGCGAGACGGCCAGCGTGATCAGGAACTCCGGCCCGCGGAGAAAGCCGACCAGCGCGCGGTCCGGCCAGGTGTGGACCTCGATCGACCCGCTCGCGTGCGCGACCAGCACATGCTCGCCATCCGGGAGGAAGAGCACGCGCTGGGCGGGCCCGACGGGCCAGTCCGCGACCGGCACGCTCCCGCCGAAGAACGACATGGTGCTCCCCGCGCGGGACGCGGCCGTCTCGCCGTCGGGGAGGAAGGAGACCTCCGCCACGGCGGACTCGAGCGTGGCGGCGGCGAGCTCCTTTCCCGTCCGCCGATCGGCGACAGTGACCTGACGCGGCGTCCCGGGGCGCCGTCGGGTGACAAGGCAGATCCGTTCGCCGTCCGCGGAGACGGCCAGGTTGGCGTCGGGGCGCAGTCCGACGTCCAGCTCGTGGCCGGCCGGTATGGGCAGGCGGACGGACGGCGGCCGCGGGTGGCCAGGCGCGCCGTCCGGCACCGCCGGCCACACCGTCATTTCACCGTCCGCGCGCACGGCGCAGACCGCCTCGTCCGGCCCGGCGGGCATGGGTGCCAGCGCGTAGAAGCCCGAAGGGGCGGAGTCCAGCTCGCGGACGACCAACGAGCCGGCGTCGTAGCCGAACACGAGCAGGCGCTCGGGCTCGCGCGGGAACCGGTCCGGCCGGTGGCAGGCGAAGATCTGGCCGTCGGCGGCGAACAGCAGCCGGGTGAACCGGCCGCCACCGAGCCCACGGGGCAGCGGATGCCACCACACCCGCCGGCAGCTCCACGGATCCCAGATCGTCAGGTGGTCGACCCGGAACGACCCGTCCCGGTGGACGAGGGCGATCAGGCCTGTATCGGGCGCCAGCGACGGTTGTGCCGCGGTGGCGATCCCGAGCCCGGTCAGCCCGCGGGCGACGGGTGGGAACCTGAGGGCGGAGGCCGCGTCTCGGCCGCTCCGGCCCAGGCCCACCTGCTGGTTCGTGTGCACCAGCAGGTCGAACAGCTCCGCGCTCCGCCTCGCGTGGGCGTCACCGTGCCCGTCGCCCCGGCCGCCGGGGCGCCAGCCGGTTCGGTGCAGAAGCGAGGCCGCCCGCAGCGCGTGACCGAAGGTCAGGCTCGGAAGCAGCTCCCACACCCGCTCCGGGTGGCCGGCCGCGAGCAGCGACGCGACCGGCTCGGGTGGTAGATCCTCGGTCACGTCACCGCCCCGCGCCGTGTTCATCTACCCGGGTTACGCCAGCGCCGGCCGAAACCCGCCAGCGCCCAGCCAACGCCGCCAGTGGGTCCACTGTCCCGGTCCGGCCCGCCCGCCGCCACCGGTTTTCCCGGACGGGCCACCTGGGGGTCACCAGGCCCGGGACCTGTCGGCGGGATTCCGCTCGGGCCCCGGGCCGTGGGACGCCTAGCGGCCCTGGTTGTTGCGGCCGGGTTGGCCCTGCTGTTGTTGCCCCTGGCCGGTGCCCTGGTTGGTCTGCGGCACGACGACCTGCCCCGGGCCCTGACCACCGCCACCGCCGCCCTGCCCGAACCCCGGGGTCTGGCCGGTGCCCGCGCCTGGCAGCAGATCTTCCAGGCTCGGCAGCGTCGGGGTGGGTGCCGGTGGTGGGGTGTTCATGAGTCGGCCGCCCCTGGTTCCCCGGGCCACGTCGCGGTCCGCGCCGGGCAGCGGCTGCACGGGCTGCCCGGCCAGCGCGCCCCGCATCGAACTGCCCCAGATGATCGCCGGCAGGTCGCCGCCGAACACGTGCGGCCAGGTGCGGCCGGCCGCGACGACGTTGCGCAGCGGGTGCGCGACCGCGCCGTGCGGGTCGCCAACGGCCACCGCCGCCGCGATCTGCGGGGTGTAGCCGACGAACCAGGCGCTGGAGAAGCCGTCGTTGGTGCCGGTCTTGCCCGCCGCGGGGTGGTCGAACCGGGCGTTCCCGCCGGTGCCCTTGGTGAGCACCCCGGCCAGGATGCTCGTCGTGGTGTCCGCGACGCCCTGGGACAGCACCCGCTCGCACTTCGGCGTGTTGCCCACGTCGATCTGCTGGCCACCGGCGTCGACCACCGAGGTGGCGAAGCGCGGCTCGCACCGGACGCCGCCGGCCGCCAGCGTGGAGTAGGCGACCGCCATGTCCATCGGGCTGACGTACTCACCGCCGATGGTGACGTCGCCCTTGGTCGGCGGGATGTCCTTGAGGTGGTCGGGGGAGACGCCGAGCCTGGTCGCCATCTCGACGACCGCCGGCACCCCGACCTCCTCCTCGAGCTGGATGAAGTAGGTGTTGACCGAATCCCAGGTCGCGTCGTCCATCCGGTAGATGCCGGCTTCGGCCGGGTCGGCGTTCTGGTAGCCCTTGGGGCAGTCCCCCTCGCCGCGGTCGAGCGGGAAAGCGTCGGTCGAGTAGCAGGCGGGGGAGTACCACGCCGTCCCCACGCCGTACCCCTGCTCGAGTGCGGCCGCCACGGTGAACGTCTTGAAGGTCGACCCGGGCTGGAACGTGGGCTCCATCGGCAGCGAGACCTTCGTCTGGTTCGCCGCCTCGTTGGTCCCGTAGACGCGGTTGACCGCCATCCCGAGGATCGCGCCGGTGCCCGGCTGGATGACGACCTCGGTCGCGGACACCCGGTTGTCCGGCGGGATGGTCGAGTTGACCGCCATCTGCGCCGCCTGCTGCACCTGCGGGTTCAGCGTGGTCTTGATGACCAGGCCACCCTCGTGGATGCGCCGGTCACGCTCCTCGGCGGTGGCGCCCAGCGCCGGGTTGGCGCGCAGCCGGGTGCGGATGTAGTCGCAGAAGAACGGCGCCACCGAGATCTCACAGGAGTCCTGCGTGGTCGGCTGGTCGCGGATGACGTCGATCGGCATCTGCCTGGCGGCGTCCGCCTGGGTGCGGCTGACGTAGTGCTCGTCGGCCATCCGGGTGAGCACCATGTTCCTGCGCTCGAGTGCGGCCTCCGGGTGGTTCACCGGGTCGTAGCGCGACGGGCTCTGGACGAGCCCGGCGAGCAGGGCGGCCTGCTCGAGGCTGACCTCGGAGATGGGAATGCCGAAGTAGTGCTCGGCCGCCGTCCCCACGCCGTACGCGCCGTCGCCGAAGTAGGCGATGTTCAGGTACCGGGTGAGGATCTCGTCCTTGCTGAACCGCTGCTCGATCGCGATCGCGTAGCGGAGCTCGCGCAGCTTGCGGTCCAGCGAGTCGCCGGCGACCGCGTCGCGCTCCTCGGGAGTGGTGGCGTCCTGCAGCAGCACGTTCTTCACGTACTGCTGGGTCAGTGTGGAGCCGCCCTGGGTGGTGGAGCCGGCCTCGCTGTTGCGGGCCGCGGCCCGCAACACCCCCTGGGGGTCGACACCGTTGTGAGAGTAGAAGCGGGCGTCCTCGATCGAGACGATCGCCTCCCGCATGATCTTCGGGATCTGGTCGCCGGTGACGACCTCCCGGTTCTCTGTACCGGTGAGCGTGGCGATCACGGATCCGTCCGCCGCGAGGATCTTGGAGCTCTGTGGCGGCGGCGGGATGACGAGGTCCGCCGGAAGTTCCAGGAAGTGGTCGGCGGACGCCTTCGCGAACAGCCCCGCGGCGCTCAGGAACGGCAACGCCATGAGGCCGACCGCGACGCCCATGGCGGTCGCGATGAGCCCCGCCCGGGTGAGGTGCCGCCGCCGGTCGACTGGGCGGCGAATTCCGCCCGTCGGCGGCCCGAACGGCAGGTCGTCGGCGCTGCCGAGCGGCGCCGACGTGCCGCGTGAACGGCTCCCCGGGGGACGCGGCACCGACCGCCCGAGCCGCCCGGGCCCGTTCGGCCCACCGCGGGACCGCCCGGCGGGACCACCTGTCTCGTCCGGGTGGGTGACACCACCCCGCGGCCGGCCAGCCATGCGGACCTGCGGGCCTCTCCTGCGTCCGGCACGACCGGACGCGGCGTCACCGCGGACCGGGGATGCCGACTCCTGTCCCTGTACCGTCGCTGTCACCCCCAACCCTCGCGGGCCCGGCTGTGCGTGCCGGAGCCCTGCCCTACCGGACCCGTCAAGCATGCGTGACGCCGCGCAAGGTCGCTCATCCGACCCGAGAAGGTCATCGGATGCGCACCGCCACGCGGCCCAGGGGTAACGGATCCGGTTCGTCACGGTCCACCCCGGTGGATCCCACTCCCAGGAACGCTAGACGAGCGAGCCGGGCCGCGCCCATCCGGCCCGCGCTGCCCCACGCCGCCGCTGCGCTCACCCACCCCCGCCACCCTCCGCGCCCACCGGTGTCACCAGAACTCCCGGAGGATGCCCTGGCCTTCAGCCCGGGGAGGAATTCGGTGTCCCGCGGAGTGGGGCAGGGGCCGGCGATCCGCCGCGAGGCGGATCGTCGTCCGAAAGCGCAATTCAACTGACCCCGCTCGGCCCGGGCAGCGTCGAGGCGACGGGGCAAACGTGCGGCAGAAAGCCGGATTGAACCGGGGCATCCTCGCCCAGTGTCGGGGTCTGCTTGTCACTGCACACCCCTCCCGGTGGGTGTGTAGGAGTTGGAACCCCGCGCTCACGCGGGCGGAGGACGTCAAGGCGCTACGGGCACGAGATCCGCGGCCAGGGACTCGTCGAGATCGCCGCGTTCTCCGGCGGCGACCGCACGGCTCCCATAGATCCACACGTAGGCGACGAAACCGGCCCAGGCCAGCGCGCCGATCCCGATCCGGATCGCGGTGGGCAGCGACGAGGGCGTCACGAACGCCTCGATGACCCCGGAGACGGCGAGCACGACCGCCATCCCGAGGACGATCCCGATCGCGGCCCTCCCCTCGGCGGCCAGTGCTTCGACCCGGCGCCGAGGCCCCGGAGCGATGATCGACCATCCCAGCCGCAGGCCGACCGCGCCGGCCACGAAGACCACGGTGAGCTCCAGCATCCCGTGCGGCAGGATGAGAGAGAAAAACTGCCCGCCCTCACCGCAGCTGCCCATGTAGCCGCCGACGACGCCCAGGTTCACCGAGTTCAGCAGCAGGACGAACAGCGTCGGCACGCCGAACAGGACACCGAACGCCACCGCCTGCGCCGACACCCAGGCGTTGTTGGTCCAGACCTGGCTGGCGAACGACGAGGCCGGGTTCTCGGTGTAGTAGCTGGCGAAGTCCGACCGGCACAGGTCGGCCACCTCGTCGGGCGGGACGAGATTCGCCCGGGCGTCCGCACTGTTCATGATCCAGAGTGCGAACGCGAGCGCGACCAGCAGCGACACCACCGTCGTGGCGATCACCCAGTAACGGCGCGCGTAGACCGCGGCGGGGAACGTGACGGCGAAGAACCTGCCCACGACATGCCAGCCCTGGTCCGGCGCGCCGACGACGGCGGCCCGGCCCCGGGTGACCAGACTCGCGAGATCATCGACCAGATTCGGATCGTGGGAACGGTCACGGATCACCGACAGGTGAGTGGCGGCGCGCTGATACAGCTCGACCAGCTCGTCGAGCTCGTCCGCAGACATCCGCCGGGGCCGGCCGGCGCGGTCGACGAGCTGACCCAGCCGGATCCACTCCGGACGGTGGACGGCGACGTACGCATCGAGGTCCATCAAGATTTCCCGAGGGGGCTGGCGCCTTCAGGCGTCAGGGGAATCGGGCGCGGACCGTAATCATGGATGTACGTCGCTGGTATTCTCGGATCATGGTTCGGGGGGTGACGGTGGGCGCGGGTGGCGTCTACGACCTCGGGTATCGCATCGTGTGGTGCCCGAAGTACCGCCGCCCCGTGTTCGCTGGTTCTGTCCGTGACCGCTGTGAGGAGCTGGTCCGGCGGAAGTGCACCGAGCACGAGTGGATGGTCGTCGCGTGGGAGGTCACGCCCGACCACGTGCGGCTGTTCGTCAAGGCTCATCCGAAGCACTTCCCGTCGTGTGTCGCCAACCCGCTCAAGGGGTTGACGTCCCGGGTGCTGCGCGTGGAGTTCGGGCATCTGCGTTCCCGGTTGCCGGCCCTGTGGTCGCGGTCGTACTTCGCCGGCGCCGTCGGCGCGGTTTCGCCCGAGACCGTCCGCCGGTACGTTGACACCCGGTACGGGCGGCTGTGGCGTGTGGAGCGTGCCCGGTGAGGCGGGCTTTCAGGTTCCTGCTCCGCCCGAGCGTGAAGCAGGCCGCCGCGCTGACGGCGATGCTCGATGATCACCGGGCACTTTACAACGCCGCGTTGCAGGAACGACGTGACGCCTACCGGCATCCGTCGAAGGCGACGGTCCGCTACGGCGACCAGTCCGCCCAGCTCAGGGAGATCCGCGCCTGCGACCCGGATCAGGGCCGCTGGTCGTTCTCCTCCCAGCAGGCCACCCTGCGTCGCCTCGACAAGGCGTTCGCCGGCTTCTTCCGCCGCGTCAAAGCAGGCGAGACCCCTGGCTACCCGCGGTTCAGAGGCGCGGGCCGGTTCGACACGGTCGAGTGGCCGAGGGACGGGGACGGCTGCCGCTGGAACTCCCAGCCCGAGCATCCCACCCGGACCCGGGTCCGGCTTCAAGGTGTCGGTCACGTCAAGGTTCACCAGCACCGGCCGGTGGCGGGCACGGTCAAGACGGTCTCGGTGCGGCGGGAAGGCCGCCGCTGGTATGTGGTCCTCTCCTGCGACGACGTGCCCGCGCGGCCGCTGCCGGCCACCGGGGTGGTGGTGGGGGTGGATATGGGTGTGGCGTCGCTGGTGACCCTCTCCGATGGCCGTCAGGTCGGTAACCCGCGTTTTCTTGCCGCGGCGGCCGGTCGGCTCGCGCGTGCGCAACGGGAACTGGCCCGTAAGAAGCGGGGGTCGACCCGGCGCCGGAAGGCCGTCGCGAAGGTCGCCGCGCTGCACGGCAGGGTTCGCCGGCAGCGCCTCGACCTCGCGCACACGGTCGCCCGCTCCCTGGTCGCTGACCATGATCTGATCGCTGTGGAAGCGTTGCGGATTGTGAACATGACTCGCCGGGGCTCGCCGAGACCCGATCCGGACCGGCCCGGAGTGTTCGTGGCGAACGGGCAGGCGGCGAAGTCCGGGCTGAACAGGAGCGTTCTCGACGCGGGATGGGGGGTGTTCCTCGCTGTGCTGCGTGCCAAGGCTGAAAGTGCCGGACGGACGGTCGTCGAGGTCAACCCCGCCAACACCTCCCGCACCTGCGCGGTCTGCGGGCACTGCCACGCCGACAACCGCAGAACACAGGCCGCGTTCACCTGTGTCGCGTGCGGGCATGCCGCGCACGCCGATGTGAACGCGGCGATCAACATCCTTCGGGCCGGGCTGGCCCGTCAGGCCACCGAAGCGGCCTGAGAAGCCGGCGGCACCAGTCGTCGGAGTAGTCACGGCAGGCTTTACTCTTCCAGACCGGTCCGCACTCCGTGCGTGCCGGGCATGATCGGTCGTGACCGGAACGGCGGCAGGTGGGCGCGGGGAGCGGCGGATGAACCAGGTGGTCACGGGTGAAGCTGTCGCCATCGACCTGCGGGTGGCCCGGCTGGGCTCTCGCATGATCGCCGGGCTCATCGACCTCGCCATCCAGGGCTACGCCCTCTACGTGACGGCCATCGCGGCCTTCCTCGTGGTCCAACCGGACAACGACGCCCTGACGGCCACTCTGTTCCTCGTCATCTACGTGGGTGTGGTCCTTGGGTATCCCGTCGCGTGCGAGACCTTCATGCGGGGCCGCACTGTTGGAAAAATGGTGCTGGGCCTGCGGGTCGTCCGCGACGACGGTGGCCCGATCCGCTTCCGGCACGCGCTCACCAGAGGGCTGATCGGCGCGGTCGTCGAACGGCCGGGGCTGCTACTCGGCCTGCCCGCCGTGATCAGCATGGTCGCGTCGAGCCGCTCCAAGCGGCTCGGCGACGTCTTCGCCGGCACCGTGGTCCTGCAGACGAACGTGCCGCGCACCATCGGCGCGCTCCCCACCGTCCCGCCGCCGCTGGCTGGCTGGGTCGCCACCCTCGACCTCACCGGCGTGGACGACGAGCTCGCCGTGCGCGCCCGCCGTTTCCTGGCCCGCGCCCACGAGCTCTCGGACGATTCCCGCGAGCGGATCGGTGGCGCCCTGCTGCGCGAGATCCGCGCCGCGGTGACACCGCAACCCCCTCCGGACGCACCCGGCTGGGCTGTCCTGTCTGCCGTGCTCGCCGAACGAACCCGCCGCGCGTACGGACGACTGACCGCGGGCCGGCAGCCCCAGGCCGCCGCAACGGGACATCCGCCAGGGGGACCGGCAGGCCGGTCCCCCGGCGGGCCGTATCTCGGGTCGGCGGGCTATCCGCCCTTCCCCGCCATGCCCTACCCGAGCGCCCCGCACCCGGCCGCGCCGTTTCCGGCCGCGCCCCACCCGCCGACCGCAGTACCGTCACCCCCCGCGGACCCGAGGTAAGCGGGGCCCCGGTTCGGGTACGGCGAACGCTGTGCCTCCCCGCGCGGTCACGGCCCGTCCGGCCGCGATGTTCCCAACCGTTCGGCGGCCAGTTCGGTCGGCCATCCTAGCCGATCAGGAGTTCCTCGCCCCGGTACATCTCGGAGAGGAAATAGTCCGGACGGCGGAGCAGTTCGAGCGCCAGCGCCAGCCGGCGGCCGAGGGCCAGCAGCTCGATGAGGTCCGCGGTCGCGCCGTGGGGCGGCAGGGACCCGTCCGCGCGGGCCGTGCCCTGGTCCAGTCCGTGGTTGAGATCGAGGGCGACGGCGAGCGCGGCGCACTGCGCGTCCGAAAGCGCGGGGAGCCCGGCGAGACCGGCGAGCGAGGGCACCGCGGGGCGTGGCGGGGCGGCGGGCGCCCGAGCCGGGAGCGTGCCGGCGGCGAGCGGCTCGTCCGGAAGCGTCGGGCTGGGGATCATCGCGCCGGATCGCGCGCTGCCCGCACCGTTCGCGAGAGCGTGCATGATCTGGGTGCTGGAGCAGACCAGTGGATTGCCGCGCAGCAGCCAGTGCAGGGCTCGGGCGAGGTCGCGCGCGTCGCGCCGCCCGTACCCGGCGGCGAACAGCGCGCACGCCTCGCGCCCTACGCCGTCGGCATCCGCGGCGCCGAGCGCGCCGATGCGTGCCGCAAGATCCGGATCAAGGATGTCCACCCGCCTATCGTGCCGGCCGTCCTCGACCGTGAGCAAGAGCAGCTTTATTTCCGTACCCACAGAACTTACGCTGCTCTGAGGCACACAAAATCTTCTAAGCTGTGCCAAGCTCAGCTTGTGCCTCAGCACGAGCGCGGACGCGGTCCCGACCCCCGGATCACCCTTGCCAGGTTGCGGGTCTTCGTCTCGGTCGCGGAGCTCGACTGCTCGGTCAGCCGGGCCGCGGACGAGCTCCGCCAGACCCCGAACGCCGTCCGGCAGAACCTCGACCTGCTCCAGTCGGCCTTCGCCGGCCGCAGCCTCTTCGCTCAGGACCGGCGTGGCCTTTCGGTGTTCGGGACGGAGGTGTACCGCCAGGCGCGGGAGATGATGGACCGCTGGGGTGCGTTGTCGGACGCAGGCTCGTCGACGCTGCGCATCACGTTCCTCCCGCAGCACGCGCACCTGGTCTCCGCGGTGATGCGCCGGCTGCGCGTGACGGTCGCCGACGAACGTCCCGGCCGTGACGCCGACGGGCGTGACGGCCGGTCGGATGACCACATCGAGTGCACCACCAACGTGCTGGGCGAGCAGGACCGGTCGATGGTCGTGTTCGAGGAGAACGTCATCGGGTCGCTCCTGCACGGCGCGACGGACCTCGTCATCGGCCCGCCGCCCAGGCGGGTGGGTGATCCGCCCGCCCTCGACCGGCACCGGCTCTACACATCCCGGCTCGAGGCGATGATCGACTCCGCCGAGGTCGAGGTCGAGGCCGAGCACGGCATCGAGCTTCGGGATCTGGTCCGGCGCCGGCTGCTGGTGCCGCCGTTGCCCGCACGCTCCCGTCAGATGCTCGAGCGGGAGATCGCCGAGCACATTGCGGACGATCCGGGGATCGCGGCCCGGGTCGCGCACGAGGCATATGGCACCAAGGTGCTCGTCGCGTTCGGCCAGGACGGTCACGGCACCGTCGTCGTCCCGTCCGACATCGCGTTGCCGTTCAAGAGCGGCAGCTCGTTCGCGGGCACGCGGGCGGGCTTGTTCCGCTGGGTCCCGGTCCGCCGCGACGGCGTCGACCTGACCCAGGAGGTCTACGCGACCACGCGCGTCGATCCGGGGGAGCGGGCGCTGCGCGTCGTCCGGGAGCTGCGTGCCGTCGTGCGCGAGACGGGCCTGGACGCCGCCGCGGAGCCCCGGGAGCGTCCGGGCACCCCGGATCTCGCGCGGGGGGCCGCCGCGCGGGCCGCGGTCACAGGCGTCCGCGGGCCTTCAGCGTGAGGTAGGTGTCGGTGACCAGCGCCGCGTAGTGCGCCGGTGCCACGTCCACCACCTCGACGCCGCGGCGGCGCAGCGCCTCGGTCAGCTCGCGCCGCCGCAGCAGCGTCTGCTCGGCTGCCGCCGCCGCGTACACCTGGTGGACGTCGCCGTGCCCGGCTGTGAGCTCGTCAAGCCGGGGGTCGCGCAGCGCGGCCACGAGAACCGTGTGCCGGGAGGTCAGCGTGGGCAGCGCCGGCAGCAGGCCGTCCTCGATCACCGCCGGAACAAGCTCGGTGAAGATGACAACGAGGGCACGCCGGGAGGCGTTGCGCAGCACCGCCGAGGCCATCCCGGCGTGGTCGGCCTCGACGAGGGCCGGTTCCAGGGTGGCCATCGCATCGCTCATCCGGGCCAGCAGGCCGTTGTCCCGTGAGGTCGGCAGGGAGATCCGGCTGGTGCTGTCGTGGGCGACCAGCCCGACCCGGTCCCCGGCCCGCAGGGCGACGGCGGTGAGCAGCAGTGCGGCGTCCAACGCGTGGTCCAGCCGGGGGACGTCGCCGACCCGGCCGGCTGACGTCCGGCCGGTGTCGAGGACGCAGATGACCCGGCGGTCCCGTTCGGGCCGGAAGGTGCGGACGACCACCGAGCCGTGGTGGCGGGCGGTGGCCCGCCAGTCGATCGTCCGCACGTCGTCGCCGACGACGTACTCCCGCAGGCTGTCGAACTCCGAGCCGGCGCCGCCGCCGCGGATCGCGACCTCGCCCTCCACCTCGCGCAACCGGGCCAGCGCGGCCGGCAGGTGCTGGCGGGACGAGAACGGCGGCAGCACCCGCACCCGCCACGGGCAGTGGTGCCGGCCCTGCCGCCCGGCCAGGCCCAGCGGGCCCAGCGAGCGCACGGTGATGCGGACGGGCATCCGGTCACCGCGCCGGGTCGGGTTCAGCGTGGTCTCCAGGAACCGGCGCTCGCCCGCCGGCACCGTCACCCGGTGCACCCGCGGTCGGGCGCCGGCGGACGGCGGCCAGCCGTCGCGGATGCGGGCCCGCACGGTGCGGGTTCCGTTGTTGGTGACGGTCAGCACGAGCGGAACCGGCTGACCCAGCCGGGCCGCGGTCGGCCCGGAGCGGGCGAACGTGCACGCGCGCACCTGCCCCGCCAGCCACACGTCGACGCAGATCAGCGCGACGACCAGCAGGTTCACCAGCACGAAGGTCGCGCCTGGCACCGGGGAGAGAGCCACCACGACGATGCCGAGCGCGACCAGCGCCACGGCGCGGCCGGTGATCGCCACAGCTGCCCGTTACCGGGGGACGGGCACGACGGCGAGCACCTGGTCGAGCACGGTGTCGGCGGTGACGCCGTCCTGCTCGGCCTCCGGCCGCAGGCTGATCCGGTGGCGCAGGGTCGCCCGGGCCAGCGCCTTGACGTCGTCCGGCGTGGCGTACGTGCGCCCGGACAGCCAGGCCCACGCGCGGGTGGTCGCCAGCAGCGCGGTCGCCCCGCGCGGCGACACCCCGAGCTGCACCGACGGAGCCGCCCGGGTGGCCCGCGCCAGGTCCACGATGTACGCGAGCACCTCGGGGTGGATCTGCACCCTGGACACGGCCGCCCGCGCGGCCGCCAGATCGGCCGGGCCGGCCACCGGCGACACGCCGGCGGCGGCCAGGTCGCCCGGGTCGAACCCGCCGGCATGGTGGGCGAGGATCCGCACCTCGTCGTCGCGGGGCGGCAGCGGCAGCGTCACCTTGATCAGGAAACGGTCCAGCTGCGCCTCGGGAAGGGGGTAGGTCCCCTCGTGCTCGATGGGGTTCTGGGTCGCCAGGACGGCGAAGGGCGCCGGGAGCGGGCGTGGCACGCCCTCGACGGTGACCTGTCTTTCCTCCATGACCTCGAGCAGCGCCGCCTGGGTCTTCGGTGGCGTCCGATTGATCTCGTCCGCGAGCAGCAGGTTGGTGAAGACCGGCCCCTCACGGAACGTGAACTCGCTGGTCCGGCTGTCGTAGACGAGCGAACCCGTGACGTCACCCGGCATCAGGTCCGGGGTGAACTGCAGCCGCTTGGTGTCGAGCGACAACGCGGCCGCCAGCGTTCGCACGAGCAGGGTCTTCGCGACCCCGGGGACGCCTTCGAGCAGCACGTGGCCGCGACACAGCAGCGCCACGACGAGGCCGCTGACGGCGGCGTCCTGGCCCACGACGGCCTTCGCGACCTCGTCGCGCAGCGTCACCAGCGCGCGGCGGGCGGCCTCGGCGTCGGCGGGGGGAGGCGCCTGCGGAGCGGCCAGCGGCTTGCGCAGCGTCTCCGATCCGGGCGGGGGAGCGCCGAGGTTCGGGGATGTCACCTTCTGCCCACCTGTCGATCGAGTTCGTGCAGTGCGCGGGCCAGCCGGACGAGCGCGACGTCACCCTCGGCATCCCGCCTCGTCCTGGCAACCTGGACGTCGACCGGGCTCGGCGGGATCGGTGATGCCCATGAGGCGGGCGGGCCCTGGTGGGCCGGCCAGGGTGGTTGGGAATAGCCCGTGGGCGCCATGTCCGAACCGTACAGGAGTGGCCCGATCTCCATGGGTGACCGTCCGGTCTGTTCGGCGACGGAGGCCACGAGGACGGTCGGATCCGGACCACGGGTGTGCCACGGCGAGCCGGCCGCGGCGGTATCGATGCCGAGCCGGTCGGCGAGCCGGGCCCGCAGCCCCGCCCGCAGCGCCGCGGCGGCCCGTTCGCGGGCGTGCGCCGCGGCGTAGAGCCGGCCCCGGCCCTCGACGGTCTCGGTGGAGCGCACCACGACGGGCAGCGGCTCCTCGATCGGCGGCCCGAGCCGCCGTCCCTGCCACAAAGCGAGGAACACCAGGACGAGCAGGAGTTGCAGGGCGCCGAACCAGAAACCGTCGGGGAGCAGCTCCGACAGGCCTTTCGTGCCCACGGCGTCCTCGGCCGCGACGACCGGGGTCACCCACTCCAGCCGGGGGGCGCGGGCGAGCAGCCCGAGGGCCAGCGCCGCGTTCCCGGTCTCGTCCAGGCGTTCGTTGGTGAGGAAGCCGCCGCCGCCCAGGAGCACCAGGCGCCCGGTCGGCCCGCTGCCGACGTTCGACCGGGTGGGGGTGAGCACCGCCAACCGGGCCGCGCCGGGGTCGCCGTAGCAGAGCTCGACGCGGGTGGCGCCGCTCCGGCCGTCCGGGGTGCCCTGGCCGTTCTGGCTGTCCTGGCCATTGGTGCGGGCGAACGTCACCGAGTCGCCGACCGTGGTCGACCCGGCCGCGCCTGCCTCGGGGAGCGTGCACCCCGGGGGGGATTCGTCACCGTAGTCACCTTCGCCCGGCTGCCCGGTCGTGACCGGCAGGCCCAGCGCGACCACCACGCTGGGATCCGGGGCGACGAGAACGACGTCCGAGCCGGCGCGGGTGCTGGTCACCAGCGCGTCGAGCTCGGCCTGGGACAGCAGGTCGGGGTTGGTGACGACCACCGTCCGCCCTGTGGACGTCCCCGCGGGGCCGGGCGCCGGGGCTGCCATCGGCACCTGCTCGCCGGCCGTCACCGTCACCCCGCGGGCGCGCAGGATCTCCGCGACCGCCCGGGTGCCGTATCCGTCCGCGGAGGTGATGTCCAGGTAGCCGTGGCCGGCCGGGCGGCTGACCACGGCGGTGATCACCGCGTACGCGATCACCAGTGCGCCGAGGACGGCGCCGAGCCGCACCGCGCGCCGGATGGCCGGCGGCCGGGGACCGCTGCGGACGTGGGTCGAGCCACCCCCGCCTCGGCCCACGCCTGCGCCTGAGCGCGGTCCCGCTGGGGTGCCGAAGGGCCCGGAGGCCGGTGTCGCCGGGCGCGGGCGGTCAGTCGGCGGAGCGGTCATGCCGGGACCGGGCGGGATCCGTCGTCGGACCGGCCATCGGACCGGCCGTGGCCCGGGCGGCCTCGCACGCCCGTGAGCTGCTCGTCCGCCCGCACCAGAACCTCGTAGGCCTGCTCGGTGGCCGGCCCACCGCCGTACCAGATCTCGCTGAACACCTCGACGGCCGCGACCAGCGCACCGATCGCATCGCTGTCGCGGTCGATGGCAGCGCGGACGGCGTCGACGAGCTCGCCGGCCGTGCGTCCAGGTCTCGGGTCCAGCACTCCACGCTCCTCCAGCATCCGCACGATCGCCCGTAGCCGGGACCGCACCGCCTCGGCGTACGCGCCCTGGCCGGCCTGGTCCCGGGCCAGTACGCGGAGCTGGTCGGCGGTGAGGGGACTGGACAGGTCGGTCTCCTCCGCCTGGTCCCGCGCGGTCCGCCGGACGGGGCCCAGCCACAGCCGGATCACAACGGCGAGCGCGACGAGCACGAGGACCACGGCGAGGACACCGAGTCCGTTGAAACCGCCCACGCCGGCACCGGTGTCCGGGGTCAGCCAGTTCCACAGGTCGGCGAGGCGGTCGTTGATCCAGGTGATGGCCCGGGTGAACCAGTCGGGCTGGGCGTCCTGGTAGACGCTCTTGGACAGTTCGCGCCGAGCCTCGTCCTGCGCCCCCTCGCGCGTCACCGGCCCCCCGAGCGGGCCGCCGGCCGCCGCCGGGGCGACGGCCGGAGCGACGACGGAGGGGAGGAACGAGGGCAGGAAGGGAGCGGACAGGTGGCCGGTGATCACGGAGTGGCCGCGCGTTGGCGGGCCGCCTCGGTGAGGGTGACGTCCAGCCCCTCGCGGCGGATGCGCCGATCGATGTAGAGGAGGACGACGGCCCCGGAGAGCACCGGAGTCGCGACCGTCGTGGCGAGCAGGCTGCCGATCGCGTTGACGATGTGCCCGGCCACGGTCAGGTCTCCCTCGACCAGGCTGCCGAACGTCTGCTCGGACGACATGAGGATCACGCTGGTCGGGATCGCGAAGATCAACATCAGGACCCCGCCGACCGCCGCGGAGAGGAGGAGAACGCCGAGCGTCCGCCACCACGATCCCTTGACCAGCCGCCACGAGCGCCGAAGCGCGTCGCCGGTCGACTGCGCCTCGAGCACGTAGGCCGGTGTGGCCAGACTCAGGTAGACGGCGACCACGACCGCCCCCACGATCAGCGCGACCAGGCCGAGCGCGCTCAACAGCGTGACCGCCAGGGTCAGCATCAGCAGACCGCCCAGCCGGGGGGTGACCCGGCGGACGGCGTCGCCCGCGGTGATCCGCCCGCCGAGCGTCGCCTCGCTCACCACCACCGCGAGCACCCCGGAGAGGAAGATCCCGAGCGCCGCGTTCAGGCCGAAGAGCAGCAGCGTCAGTACCGTTGCCGCCGTATTGGACATCTCCTCGGCGGCGATCGCGGCGACCGTGCTGATCGTCTCGACCACGGCGGTGGCGCCGAGGGTAAGGCCGAGGGTGGCGCCGGGGTTCGACCGGATCGTCGCGAAGGTCCCGTCGAGGATCTCGCCGACCGCCAGCGGGCGCAGCGGGATCACGCCGGGCTTGGGTGCGATCGGCGGACCGCCCCACCCGTTCGGGCCCCACGCGCCGTAGCCCCGGGCCGGGCCGGGTTGCTGGCCGTAGCCACCGTGCGGCCCGTACCCGCCCGGCCCGTACCCGCTGTTCGGGCTGTTCGGGACGTAGCCGGGGGGAGCGCCCTGTCCGGGGACCGGCGCCGCGGAGGGGTCGCTGCCGGGGGCCTGCCAGCCGCCGGGCGCAGGCCATTCGCCGGGCGTGGGCGCGCCGCTTCCGGGGCCGGGTGGTGGCTGATCCCACGAACCGGGGGGTGGGTGCTGCGGGCCCGGGGAGGGCGCACCCCACGAGCCGGGCTGTTCCGGTCCGGGCGTGCCGGGAGGGGTCTGACCGGCTCCGTCCGTCATCGTGGTCTCCCTGTACTAGTTGCCGTCCCATGTCGACCAACGTTTCTGGCGACCGCATCGTTGCAGACCGAGTACGGACACCTCCCGACCGGGCGCCCTGTCGACGCGGGGCGATCGCCCGCCGCCGGCCCGGCGACGGGCCACCGCCGTGCCGGGCGGACGCGCAGGTCTGGCAGACGGGCCGGTCCGGATGCGCCGGGCGTCGTCGATGTGCGCCGGGTGCCGCTGATGCCGGCGTGGCCGGTGCGGCGCAGCGGGCAGTTCATGGCCCCGTGCCGGGTTCTGCTCTGGCCGGGTCCGGCCCGCGTCGTCCACAGCCGCCGCGTGCGGTGCTGTCTGTCCACAACTCGGGTCCGGCGATGGCGAAGCCGGTCGATCACCGGTCATTCTCGTCCGGTGACCCGTTTTCCCCACCTCGCCGAGGCCCTGACGATCCTCGCGGATCTCGTGCTGCCGCGCACCTGCGCGGGCTGCGGCCGGCCCGGTGAGGCCGCCTGTGCGCGTTGCGCGGCGGCCCTGGCGGGTCCCCCAGTTCTCGCCGCTCCGGGTCCCACGGCCAGCCCGGGGCGGCGAGGCCACCATCCAGCCAGCCACTCCCAGTGGCCCGGCCGGCCACGTGGTCCCTCGTTACAGCCGGCGCTCCGGCCGGCGATGCCCCCCGCCTTCGCGGCGGCCTCGTACGCCGGTGCCGCCCGGGTCCTTCTGCTCTCCTATAAGGAGCGTGGGCGGGTCGACCTCGCTCCCGTGCTGGGCCAGGCGCTCGCGCGGGCGGTGGCGGTCGCGCTGGTGGCGGTCGCACCCGGCGGTAGCCGGCCCCCACCGGTGCTCCTCGTCCCGGTCCCGACGACGGCCGCGGCGCGGCGGCGCCGAGGGGTCGACCACGTCGCCCGGCTCGCGGCGGTCGCCGCCCGGTCCCTCGCCCACCGCGGGCTCCGGGCGCGGGTAAGCGCGGCGCTGCGGGTGTCGCGGCCCGGAGCCGACCAGGCCGGCCTCGGGGCGGCGGCACGGTCACGCAACCGTTCGGGGGCGTTCGCGCTGCGCACCGGCGTGCCTTCGCCGCGTCCCGGGGAGATCACGGTCGTCGTGGACGACATCGTCACCACCGGTGCGACTGTCCGGGAGGCGGTGCGCGCGCTGCGCGCGGGCGGCTGGGCGCCGGCGGCCGGCGCGGCGGTGGCCGCCACACCGCTCCAGCACGGGCGCGACGCGCCATCCTTCGGGATTGCCCGCCGCCCGGGCGGTGGAAGGGGGACACTGGGCGCGAGCGCTCCGCCCCCGGAGCCGACGGCGACAAGCTGATGCCGGCAATGACCGTCACTGCTCGGCGCGGTGCCGTCGTCCTGGACGAGGTCGGCGTGCGGCCCACCGTCGCGACGCGACGGATGCGGCGCACGGCCCCCCGTCCCGGGCCGCCGTCCCGGGGCTGCCGGCCCGGTCGAGGAGCGCGCGAGGCGGGGCCTTCGGAACGCGCCGACCGGCTTCACGGCGCGGCCGGCCGCTCCCAGGATGCCGGTCCGGAATCTCCCGATATTGGTAGGGCCGTTCCGGCATAGACCCGACCGGCGAGGGGAAGGAGCCGAGCGAGGCGGGTCGGTGGAAACACCGCCGATGCCGTGGTCACCGGACAGCGAGGCGCGCCCATGGAAGGAGCCGTCCGGCAGCGCCAGAAGCCAGCACCAGCTGATTTGCACCAGCTGATTTGCACGAGGTACTGCACCAGGAACGTTGACAACCTACGGCGGCACACGAGGTGACCTCGGCACGCCGAGGTCAGCCATCGACGGCCGCCCGAGGTACCGACTCGCCGGTCGCGTCGATCCCCCACGGATCGGCCGACCGGGCCAGGTGAACGGGAGGTGGATCGCGTGGACATCGTGGTCAAGGGCAGGCACACCGCGGTTCCGGAACGGTTCCGCAGGCATGTCCAGGCCAAACTCGCGAAGCTCGAGCGGCTCGACTCCAAGGTCATGCTGGTCGACGTCGAACTCTCCAAGGAACACAACCCTCGGCTGTCGGACACCTGCGACCGTGTCGAGCTCACCGTGTATTCGCGGGGCCCGGTGATCCGTGCGGAGGCCGCCGCGGCCGACGCCTACGCCGCGCTCGATCGCGCTACCGCCAAGCTGGCGGAGCGCCTGCGCCGCGCTTCGGACCGGCGGGTCCGCCACCACGCCAACCACGCGGGTGCGAACCACCCGGTTCCCGGCCGGGCGGGTGCCGTCCCGGACATCCCCGTCGTCCCGACCGGCCGCCAGCCGGAGACGGACACCGCCGGTCCGCCGGTCCCGGGCGCCGAGGACGGCGCGGCGGGCCTCGCCGCCGTCGGATCCGAGACCCGCGCGAAGCGGCCGAGCTGGTCGACGGCCGACGACGGCGACGGCGACGGCGACGATTCCGACTACTCGCCGATGGTGGTACGCGAGAAGACCCACGCGGCCGCGCCCATGACGCTCGACGACGCCCTGTCGAACATGGAGCTCGTGGGGCACGACTTCTACCTTTTCCTCGATGCCGCTAGCGGCCTGCCCAGCGTCGTGTACCGCCGATGCGGCTACGACTACGGCGTCATCCGGCTCGAGGGAGCGGCCGGAGACAGCATGATCGGCGCCCGGGAACGAACGGCGGCGGTCATTTCCGCCGTGTGACGGTCGATCCCCCCTGCCGGCGTGGGACCATTTGCCTTGGGTGTCGGACTCCCGGCATCGGTGCACACGGCACGTTCCACGGGTTGTGCCCCCGGCGTCGCGACGCCGGGGGCACAACCCCGCGGGAGCGGTTCCAGGGGAGGTCGGAGATGACGGTGGACGAGCAGCGTTCCGAGGAGGCGCTGCGTACGCCATCGGAGGCGAATCCCATCCGGGTGCTCATCGTTGACGACCATGCCCTGTTCCGGCGCGGCCTGGAGATGGTCCTGGCGCAGGAGGTCGACATCGAGGTCGTCGGTGAGGCCGCCGACGGGGCGGAGGCGGTCACGATGGCCGCCGAGATGGCGCCGGACATCGTCCTGATGGATGTCCGCATGCCCAGGCGCGGTGGGATCGACGCCACGAGCGCCATCAAGGAGAAGGTGCCCAGCGCGAAGATCGTGATGCTCACGATAAGTGACGAGGAAGCCGACCTCTTTGACGCCATCAAGGCCGGCGCCATGGGCTACCTCCTCAAGGAGATCTCGATCGACGAGGTCGCCGCGGACATTCGGGCGGTCTACAACGGCCAGAGCCTCATCAGCCCGTCCATGGCCTCCAAGCTGCTCAGCGAGTTCGCGGCCATGATCAAGACGAAGGACGACCGCCCGCAGCTCCCGACACCGCGGCTGACCGACCGGGAGATGGAGGTCCTCCGCCTGGTCGCCAAGGGGCTGAACAACCGGGACATCGCCAAGCAGCTCTACATCAGCGAGAACACGGTGAAGAACCACATCCGGAACATCCTGGAGAAGCTCCAGCTCCACTCCCGGATGGAGGCGGTGGTGTACGCGGTGCGGGAGAAGTTGCTCGAGATCACCTGACGGCCTCGCGCCCGGCGGGCCCGCGGTGTCCGCCGAGCCGCGCGGCGGCGGTCAGCCGGGCCCGTTGGCGAGCCGCAGGGCGGCGGTCAGACGGGCGGGTCCGTGGCGAGCCGGGTGCCGATCCAGCAGTCGTGGCGGACGCCGTCCCCCAGGACGATCGCGCTGCGCAGCGTGCCGTCGAGGGTGAACCCGAGCTTCTCCGCCACCCGGCGGGAGGCGTGGTTTCCGACCGCCGCGCGCCACTCGACGCGTTCCAGCCCAAGAGCGCCGAACCCCCAACGCAGCAGCGCCGCCGCCGCCCGGGTGGCCACGCCCTGGCCGCGGGCGTCGGCGGCGCACCAGTAGGAGATCTCCGCGTCCCCCTCGTCGGTCAGGTCCTGCAGGGCCACCGACGCCAGGAGCGCTTCGGTGGTGGCGTCGACGACGGCCAGCGGCGTGCCCGTCGCCGTCGCCCACGCGTCCGGCGCCTGCCGGCAGACGAAGTCCTCCGCGTGGTCTCTCGTGTAGGGAACGGGGACCCGCGTCCACCGCGGAATCTCGGGATCCTGACAGGCCCCGCGCACGGCGTCGACGTCCGAGGCCTTCCAGGGACGTAGGTGCAGCGCACCCGCGGTGATCTCGACGGGCTCGAGCGGAATCCGCTGGACGGCGCGCTCGGCGCCCGGCCCGGGCCGGCGCGCAGGGGGCAGCCAGGGGCCGGGGACGGGGCCGGGACCGGATCCGGTGTCGGAACGCATACCGCCACGATGCCAGCACCCCGGGCCGCGGCGGCGTGCTCGCGGCCCGCCGTCGGCACCCGATTCGGTGGTGGGCGCGAGACGTTTCCGACGATGGCCGGCGGGCCACGGCACGCGTTGCCAGGCCGGGCACGGGCGCCGCCGCTCGGTCGTTGTGTACTCGCGGGGGAGGGAGGCGCCGCGGCGACCTGGGCGCGGTGCGCGGCTCCCGATCCCGGCGCGCCGCCGCCGGTCCGAGGACGGGCCGTGGGTGGCGATCGAGGGGCTAGCATCTTGGTTGTCGGTGAGCCTCGCCGACATGCCTGCCGGAGGAGTTTCGCCGTGGTTCTAGACAAGATCTTGCGTGCCGGTGAGGGCCGGATTCTGCGCAAGCTCAAGGCGATCGCCGAGCAGGTGAACCTCATCGAGGACGACTTCACCGGTCTGACCGACGCCGAGCTGCGCGGGATGACCGACGAGTTCCGCCAGCGCCTGGCCAGCGAAGAGGAAACCCTCGACTCGTTGCTGCCCGAGGCGTTCGCGACGGTGCGCGAGGCGGCGCGGCGCACGCTCGGCCAGCGCCATTTCGACGTCCAGATCATGGGTGGCGCGGCGCTGCACCTGGGCAACATCGCCGAGATGAAGACCGGTGAGGGCAAGACCCTGGTCTCCACGCTGCCGTCCTACCTGAACGCCCTGAGCGGCAACGGCGTCCACATCGTCACGGTGAACGACTACCTGGCCCAGCGCGACGCCGAGAACATGGGCCGTGTCCACCGCTTCCTCGGCCTCACGGTCGGTGTCATCCATCCCCAGATGCCGCCGTCGGTGCGCCGCCAGCAGTACCGGTGCGACATCACCTACGGCACGAACAACGAGTTCGGGTTCGACTATCTGCGCGACAACATGTCCTGGAGCGCCGAGGAACTGGTCCAGCGCGGCCATCACTTCGCCGTCGTGGACGAGGTCGACTCCATCCTCATCGACGAGGCCCGCACGCCCCTGATCATCAGCGGCCCGGCCGACAACCCGACCCGCTGGTACACCGAGTTCTCGCGGATCGCCCCCCTGCTCGAGCGGGACGTCGACTACGAGGTCGAGGAGGGCAAGCGGACGGTCTCGATCAGCGAGGTCGGCGTAGAGAAGGTCGAGGACCAGCTCGGCATCGAGAACCTGTACGAGTCGGTGAACACCCCCCTCGTCGGTTACCTCAACAACGCGCTGAAGGCCAAGGAGCTCTACAAGCGGGACAAGGACTATATCGTCACCGACGGTGAGGTCCTCATTGTCGACGAGTTCACCGGTCGCGTCCTGCACGGCCGCCGTTACAGCGAGGGAATGCACCAGGCGATCGAGGCCAAGGAGAAGGTCGAGATCAAGCAGGAGAACCAGACCCTGGCGACGATCACTCTCCAGAACTACTTCCGGCTCTACGACAAGCTGTCCGGAATGACCGGTACGGCCATGACGGAGGCCGCCGAGTTCCACCAGATCTACGCCCTCGGCGTGGTGCCGATCCCGACCAACAAGCCGATGGCTCGCACGGACCAGGCCGACGTCGTCTACAAGACCGAGATCGCGAAGTTCGACGCGGTCGTGGAGGACATCGCCGAGCGGCACGAGAACGGTCAGCCCGTCCTGGTCGGCACGACCAGCGTGGAGAAGTCGGAGTACCTGTCCAAGCAGCTCGCCAAGCGCGGTGTCCGGCACGAGGTGCTGAACGCCAAACACCACGAGCGCGAGGCGATGATCATCGGCGAGGCGGGCCGGCGCGGCGCGGTCACCGTGGCGACGAACATGGCCGGCCGAGGCACCGACATCATGCTCGGCGGCAACCCCGAGTTCATCGCCCAGACGGAGCTTCGCCAGCGCGGCCTGTCTCCGATCGACACCCCGGACGACTACGAGGCGGCCTGGCCCGAGGCGCTGGAGAAGGCCCGTGCGTCGGTCAAGGCCGAGCACGAGGAAGTCGTCAACGCCGGTGGCCTCTATGTGCTCGGCACCGAGCGGCACGAGTCCCGCCGGATCGACAACCAGCTGCGCGGCCGTGCCGGCCGTCAGGGCGACCGCGGCGAGTCCCGGTTCTACCTCTCCCTCGGTGACGACCTCATGCGGTTGTTCAACGCCGCGGCGGTCGAGGGCATCATGGACCGCCTCAACATCCCGGACGACGTCCCGATCGAGTCCAAGATCGTGACTCGCGCGATCCGTTCCGCGCAGACCCAGGTCGAGGGCCAGAACTTCGAGATCCGCAAGAACGTCCTCAAGTACGACGAAGTCATGAACAAGCAGCGCACCGTGATCTACGAGGAGCGCCGCAAGGTCCTGGAGGGCGCCGACCTGCACGAGCAGGTTCGCCACTTCGTTGATGACACCGTCGAGGGCTATGTGCGCGGCGCGACGGCCGACGGGTACCCGGAGGAGTGGGACCTCGAAACCCTCTGGTCGGGCCTGGGCCTGCTCTACCCGGTCGGCGTCGACGCACCGGGCACCGACGACCGCGAGGGGCTGACCTCCGACCTCCTGCTCGAGGATCTTCAGGCGGACGCGCAGGACGCCTACGACCGGCGCGAGGCCGACCTCGGCGACAAGCCGGACGGCGAGGCCGTCATGCGTGAGCTGGAGCGCCGGGTGGTGCTCGCGGTACTCGACCGCAAGTGGCGTGAGCACCTCTACGAGATGGACTACCTGCAGGAGGGCATCGGCCTGCGGGCGATGGGGCAGCGAGACCCGGTCGTGGAGTACCAGCGCGAGGGCTTCGACATGTTCCAGACGATGATGGAGGGCATCAAGGAGGAGTCGGTCCGCCTCCTGTTCAACGTCGAGGTGCAGGTAGCGGGGCGGGACACCGACCAGAGCGGCACCGCGCCCGAAGGAGCGCCCGCAGCCCCGGCCGGCACGACGCCCACGCCGGCCACCCCGGCCGAGCGCGGCTCCGTGTCCGTCGGCGCGGTGCCTCTGGTCACCCCGGCCGCGCCCGCACCGGCGCAGCCCGCGCGGACCGCTCCCGAGCCTCCGCCGGCCCCGGTGCCGGCGTCCCCGCCGCCCGTCTTCGTCAAGGGCCTCGAACCGCACCGCCCGACCGGTGGACTGCGTTACACGGCGCCGTCTGTCGACGGCGGCTCGTCCACGGTGACGACCGTCGACAACGGGTCCGAGCTGTCCCGTGCCGGCGGTGGTGGGCCGCGCTCGGCCGGCGGCGGCGTGTCCCGCGGCGCTGGCGAGGGCGGAACGGCCCGCCCGGCACGCAACGCGCCCTGCCCCTGCGGCTCGGGGCGGAAGTACAAGCGCTGCCACGGCGATCCGGCCCGCCGCAACGACTGACGGAACCACCGGAAAGCCAGAGGTGGGGCGGGTGCGTCGCCGGAGCTCTCCGCCCCGCCTCTGGCCGGTTGGCTGAGCTGGCCGGTCAGCCGAGCTGGAGAATCAGCCGAGCTGGAGGGTCGTCACCTGCCAGCGGCCGGCCGCGTGCTCCATCCGCAGCGCGAGCGCCCGTACTCTGGGACCCCTGCTGACCACGGCGCTGACCTCCGCGACCCCGGGCAGCGGCTCGCTGACCCGCACGCTGCGCACCTGCGAAGGCTGACGGGTGGCCAGGGACGAGGCCGTCCGCTGGAAGTCGCTCTGCAGGGCGGCCGTGCTCCAGGGGGCCAGATGCGCGGCCGGGCGGGCTCCGGACAACACCTCGATGATCACTCGCACGACGACGGCCGCGGTCCGGCGCGGGTCCGGTGACGTCCCCGGGCCCGTCGGTGCCCGTGCCGCGAGCCGCGGTGCCACCGCGGCGGCACCGTCCGCCGGCTGGCGCGCCGGCGTGCGGGTCGTTCGGGCGGGCTGCGGCCACGGGAGGGTCCGTTGGTCCGGCAGGAGGTGGCGGGCGGCGCCGCGTTCGGCGCGGGACACCATCCTGGCCGGCGCGCCCATAGCGGTCGACGGGGCGTTTGGCGTGGTGGTCGGCGCCGCGACTCGTGAATACCGGGCACCCGCGGACCGGTCGGTTCCCGGGGCTCGCCCGGCCGGCGCGGTCTGCTCGGGTGGGACGGTTTCATCGTCGTAGGGCGGGTCGATGGGACGCACGGGCATCAACCGGGGCGTTGTGGCGACATGGGGACGCCGGCGACGGGGCAGGGTCAGGGCGGTCGTCGCGGTCACGGCGGACCTTTCGGGGGATGGTGGGGCGTCATCGCCCAGGCACCGAGGGACCTGGGCCGGGCAGGTGGCTGTAGCCGGGGTCAGGGACTGGGCGGCGGCAGGAGCCGCTGGCCGGGAAGAAGAAGATCCGGATCGGGCCCGATCACGTCGGCGTTCGCCGACCACCAGCGCGGCCACTCGGCCGCGATCTGATCGGTCGTGGCGGTAGGCCCGAGGTGACGGGCGACGATCGTCCACAGGCTGTCTCCGCGCAGCACGACGACCTCCGCGGCCGCGCCCGGATTCGTCGGGGGAGTGCCCGGGGATGCGCCGGGCGCCGTGCCCGGCGTGCCCGTGCCGAGCGGCGCGGAGGGCACGAGGGGATCACCCCCGCCGTTGCCGGAAGGCGCGGAAGCACTGGGCGCTGCGGCGGCGGGCGTCGGAGCGGTGGTGCTCGGCGCACTGGGGGCCGGTGCACCTGGGGTCGGGTTTGTGGGCCGTGGCGTGCTGGTGCCGGACGGCTGGCCGGCCTGGCCCTGCTGATCGGTGTGCTCGGCCCGGTCGGGATGGCCGAGGAAGGGCCATCCGCGCGCGGTCGCCGTGGCCGATCGGTCCGTGGGCGCGGCGCCGGGGTCAGGGGCGGCCGTGGCGGGATCCGGCGGCTGCTGCGCACGGGTGGGTGGATCGGCCGCGCTGACCGGGGTCATCGGCACGACCTGGACGTCGTCCGGCAGGCCACGCCCGGCACCGGGCGACGGCACGTTTCCGGCCGGCGGCACCGCGGTCGCGCCCTCCGCCGGGGTGGCACCGGCGGCGGAACCACCGGAGCCGGACGCCCTCGCCGCGTCGGCGCCGGCGGCCGCGTCGGGGTGGCCCAGGTAGGGCCAGCCACGCTGGGAGGCGGCCAGCCCGCCCGTCGGCCCGATAGCCGGGGCGCCCGCCGAAGCGTCCGCTGACACGCTCGCCGACGCCGTGGCGGCGGGCAGGCCGGTGGCGGCCGAAGCCGGGCTGGCGCCGAGAACGGGGCTGACGCTCGCGGCCACGAGGGTCACCCCGAGGCCGATTTCGACGATCCGGCGCACCGCGCTGGGCAGGACCCGGCGGGCGAGCGCGGCGAACACCCGGCCGGCCGCGCCCGGCAGCGCGGCCAGGACGCCGAGCACCACTCCGGCGCACAGCCACAGCAGGCAGATCCAGGCGATGATGCCGAGGCAGTTGGCGAACGCCAGCTCCGGCTCGTCGGCGAACCACGTGGGGATGTCGCCGGGGCTCGACGGCAGGTCCGCCAGCCGCGGGCCCAGCAGGATCAGCACCGCCGCGACACCGAGGGCGAGCACGGCGCTGCCCACCCTGGCGGCCGAGTCCCGCCGCGCCCCTGAGATCATCTTTGGTGACCGTCCGTCCGGGTATGGGAGCAGTGCCGGCCATGGGCGATGTACCTGGCTGTGTCGAGGTACATCGCCCATGGGCGGGCATTGCTGCTATCGGTAGCCATGTCGGCCTCCGGATTGGCTCGGGGTCAGGGAGCCGAACTACGGCAGAGGCCGTTTGGTTACGTTTGCTTGTGTAACCCGCCGAAAGGCGTATGTCAATCCGTCCTGCTTCGTCTGATCGGGGTCGTGACGGTTGACCTGTAGAAATGGAGGTTGGTGCCGCGATGCGCTGGGAGGACCTGTTCGCCGATCTTGAGCTGCAGTGGGAGGCCGCCGAGGCGGCCGAGCTCGAAGCGGAGATCGCTGACCGGACGCGGCGGGAGGCCGGTTACCTCCGGCTGCTCGACCGGTTGCGACCGGCGGTGGGGGCCGAGGTGAGATGCCTGCTGCGGGGCGGGCCGACGGCCGGCCCCACAGCCGTCACCGGGCGGCTCACCGCGCTCGGGGTTGATTGGCTCCTGCTGTCCGAGTCCGGCCCGGCGGAGGTGCTGGTGCCGAGATCGTCGCTGCTCGCGGTGCGCGGCCTGCCGACGGTGTCGGCGCAGCCTGGGCACGAGGGCCGTCTCGCGGCCCGGCTCGACCTGCGCCACGTGCTGCGCGGCCTGGTGCGCGACCGGGCGGCCTGCGCGGTCGCCCTGCTCGGCGGCGGGCAGCTGACCGGGACGCTGCTGCGCGTCGGCGCGGACTTCGTCGAGCTCGCCGAACATCCGCTGGGCGAGTTCGCCCGCCGCGGCGAGGTGCGCTCCGGCTGGACGGTGCCCCTCGAGGGCCTCGCGTTCATCCGGCGCGGCTGAGCCCACGGCGACCGGCACGGTGGAAACCCCGGCGACCGACGGCTGGACGTCCAGCCGCCCGGCCCGGGTGCGGGTGTTCGGGGTGGGTCAGTCCTCGGGCAGGGTCTCGTTGCGGCTCATCGGGTTGGCGGCCACGAAGGCGCGGGTCTGCTCGTACGCGCGTTGGATGTAGGCCTCGAGCTCGCTGCGCTCGACCCGCCACTGGCCCCGCCCGCCGATCTTGATGGCGGGCAGCTCACCGGAGCGAACGAGAGCGTACGTCTGGCTGGCAGAGATGTTGAGGATCTCTGCCACGTCGCTGAGCTGAAGGAAGCGGTCGTTCATCAACGCCTCCTCTCCGGTGACGGTCGGCGCGTCTTACCTGTGTATCAGACTTCCCGCCTCGCATCGCGTTCGAATGCCTTGGCTTGTGGATAACTGCTCACGATACCGATCGATGGGGCCGGCAACCGGTAACCGGCCGCCAGGCCCAGACGCGCGTGGCCGGCGGGCGACCTCACGCGGCCGGCCGGCGACCTCCTTATGCCCGTCGCCGCCGCCGCGCATCGCCGGGGCCCAGCCAGGCGTCCTATGTGGGGAAAGGCCGTAACGCGGCGACGGTGACGGCTTGATGCTGTATCACCGTTTCGACTGGGTTCGGGATCGTCGGCCACGTACGCTCTGCGACCGGGGTGTGTTCTTCGGTGGCCGTCATAGGACGTCACCGGCACGGCACATGCCGCCGCCGGTGAGGACGACCGTTGGTGAAGATCGCCGCGGGCGAGGAGTGAGGAGGGCCCGGTGACCGAGCTGACCGTCGCGCCGGCGCGACCGGAGCCGACCCCGCCGGTGCCGCCGTCACCCCCGGCGCGCAGGCTCGGGCGCCGCCGCTGGCGCGACTCGCGGCTGCTGATCGGCGTCCTGCTGGTGCTGGTGTCCGTCGTCGCCGGCGCGCGCCTGTTCGCGACCGCGGACCGGACCAGGCAGTGGGTGGTCGCCGCCGCCGACCTGCCGGCCGGCCACATCGTCGTCGACAGCGACCTGACCACGGCCACAGCCCACCTGGACGGCGCGATGTCGGACCGCTACTACCCCGGTGACCGCCGCAGCGAACTCCTGGGCGCCACCCTGGCCCGTCCGGTCAGCTCGGGCGAGCTCCTGAGCGGCGCCGACTTCGCCGGCGAGGGCGCCGCCGCGACCAGGCTCGTCCCGGTGATCGTCAAGGCCGGGCGGGTCCCCGACCTGTCCCCCGGCGATCACGTGGACGTCTTCGTGTACCAGCCGGGAGCCGCCGCGCCGCCCGAGACAGGCGGCGACCCGGCGCAGCCCGCGCAGGAGGGGCAGGCCGTGGCCGGCGCGGGCGTCGAGATCCAGGTGCTGCACGACGTCGAGTTCGTCGCACAGGACAGGCTCAACAGCGGCGACCGGTCGCTGTCCCTGCGGGTTCCGGTGGATGACGCCATCCGGGCGGTGGCGGCGTCGCAGAGCGAGCGGGTCGACGTCGTGAAGCTGGAGCGGGACGCCCGCGGCGAGGTCGGATCGGGCGGCCCGTCCTCCGCTCCGGGGTACGGTCGGTGAGCCTGCCGATCCTGACCGCCGTCACCGACTCGGTGGTCGAGGCCGGCCTCGTCTCGGCGTTCGACCGTCGTGATCTCGGTGTGACGGTCGTCCGCCGGTGTGTCGACCTGCCCGATCTGCTCGCCGCCGCGACGACCGGGGCCGCCCGGGCCGCCCTGCTGTCGGCCGATCTGCGCCGCCTCGACAGGGACGCCCTGGTGCGGCTGGCGGCGTCCGGTGTGGCCGTCGTGGGCCTGATCGCGCCGGGGGACGAGGACGCCGACCGCCGGCTGCGCCAGCTCGGCGTCGTCGCGGTGATCCCGGCGGACGCGACCGCGGAGGCGGTGGCGGGTGCGGTCGTGGAGGCGTCGCGCGCGCTGGCCGACCTCGCCGGTCCGCCCGCGCTGCCCGCGGCGTTCAGCGAGCCGCTGATGGGTTTCGACCCACTCGCCCCGGCGGTGCCGGCGGCCGACCAGACCGAGGCCGGCGAGCCCGGTGAGGGCCGGGTGCTCGCGGTCTGGGGGCCGGTGGGCTCGCCGGGGCGCACGACGATCGCGCTGGGCCTGGCCGCCGAGCTCGCCGCTCTCGGCACCCCGACCCTGCTCATCGACGCGGATTCGTACGGCGGCTCGGTCGGCCAGCACGTCGGGCTGCTCGAGGAGGCGCCGGGCCTCGCGGCAGCCGCGCGCTCGGCGAACCAGGGCCTGCTGGACGTCCCTCGCCTGGCGGTGCTGTGTCGGGATCTCGGCGGCGGTCTGCGGGTGCTGCCGGGTATCTCGCGGCCGTCCCGCTGGCCGGAGCTGCGTCCCGCCTCCATCGAGACGGTGCTGGCGCTGTCGCGCCGGCTCGCGTCGTTCGTGATCGTCGACTGCGGCTTCTGCCTGGAGACGGACGAGGAGCTGTCGTTCGACACGGCCGCGCCGCGGCGCAACGGCGCCACACTGGCCGTGCTCGGCGCGGCCGACTCGGTGCTCGCCGTCGCGTCCGCGGAGCCGGTCGGGCTGGTTCGCTTCGTCCGTGGGCTGTCGGAGCTGCGGGAGGTGGTTCCGCACGTCGATCCGCTGATCGTGGTCAACAAGCTGCGGGGCTCGGTGGTGGGCGGTGACCCGCGTCGTGAGGTGTCGCGGGCGATGGCCCGGCACACCGGCCGCGAGCCGGTGGCGCTCGTCCCCTACGATCTGGCGGGCCTGGACGCGGCAGCCGCGTCCGGTCAGCTCCTGCGCGACATCGCCCCGGCATCGCCGGCCCGGCTTGCGGTGCGGGATCTGGCCGCGCTCCTGGCAGGGGTGTCCGGTTCGGGGCGGCGCCGGCGCTCCGCGCTGCGCCGCGCTCAGCGCTGACCGCCCAGCCCGGTGTGCCTCAGGCCCGGACCACTCGGCCCCGCCCGGCTCCTCGCGTGTCGTCCCGACACGCCCCGACGCGCCGGCCGTGGGCGGTCTCCGGAAGTCGTTCCTCCGGAGTGTGCCTAACTGGCATCACGAATTTCTCAGGTGACATTTGGCCCAGTCCGGGGGATTTCGTCCGTCCAGCTATGGCTGCTATGACATTCGGTGGCCCTCGGCGGCGGCGGTCTGCGCCCGCTGCGGTTACGGGGAGCGATTCGGGGGCATCGAATTGTCGAACGGTTCCCCGCGAGTAGTGGCGAAGCCCTGGCATTGGGTGATAAGGGGGTTGGGAACCACGTCCAACGGTGAGCGACCTGCTGCAAATCGTGCAAATCGTATCCGGCCTGAGTGGCGGACTCGCCGCGATCCGCATCAATGACCTGTCGGATGGTGAACCGTCGCTTTCGGGGACGTTAAGTTAGTGTGTGCGTGTAACGTCGCCACCCAGCTCAGCGTGGTGACGGGGGCACGTCGATGCTCGTTCGAGACGGCTGGGGGTGTGTCGGGTGAGCCGGGAGTACGCGAAGGCCGTGGGTGGTCGCCTGCGGGCAATCCGGATCCAGCAGGGGTTGTCGCTGCAGGGCGTCGAACAGAAGTCGCGCGGTCGGTGGAAGACCGCCGCGGTCGGCTCCTACGAGCGCGGCGACAGAATGATCAGCGTTCATCAGTTGTCGGAGCTTGCCGGTTTCTACGGTGTTCCGGTGTCGGCGCTCCTGCCAAATGAGGATCAGCTGCCGCCGCGGGAACGCAGGCCCCGTACCGTGCTGAATCTGGAGAAGCTCGCCGAGGCGCCGCCCGATTCGTCCGCACTGGTACGCAGATGGGTCGCGCAGATTCAGCGCCAGCGCGACGACTACGCCGGGCATGTGCTGTCGATCCGCGACGGCGACGTCCGGGCCCTGGCCCTGCTGCACGACACGACGCCACAGGAGTTCGCTGAGCGGCTGCGGGCCTGGGGAGTGCTCGAGACCAGCTTCCCCGAGGAGAGCGAGCCGCCGGAGTAGGCATCGCGGCGCCGGCCACGGCATCCCGCGTCGACGCGGGCCGGGGCGGGCTGAGGGTCGGCACAACTGCCGGGCCGGCCTGGTTGTACCTGATGGGGCGCGGACGGCCCGCGCGCGGGAGCGGCGACATCGGTGTCGTACGCGCACCACGACCCGTGTGCGTGGCCGGGTGCACCGCGTCGGGAGGTGACGCAATGCCGAGGAAGCGGGCTTCGCGCAGGGGGCTGGTGCTTGGCGCCGGCGGAGTGCTCGGCTCAGCCTGGATGATCGGCGCACTGTGGGCCGTCGAGTCCGAACAGGCCATCGACGTCCGGGATCACGACCTGGTACTCGGGACATCCGCCGGATCGGTCATCGCGGCGCTGCTCGGCCTGGGGGTCGGCGCGGACGTGATGGTCAATTCCGAGCGTGGGATCTTCGAGCCGGGCTACCCCGTGCTGGACTACCGCGATCTCGGAGCGTCCCTGCCGCCCAGGCCGCGGATGCGGATGGGCTCGCCGCGGCTGCTGACCGCGACCGCTCTGCATCCCCGCCAAGCGACGCCGATGGTCGCGCTGGCGGCGCTGCTCCCGCAGGGCCGTGGCCAGATCGCCGCGATCGGTGATCTCGTGGCCGAGGCGGCTGCCCGGATCGAGCATCCGCTGGACGCGCTGGCCGCCAAGCGCTCGGCCGCGGTGCCCCTCGGCGCGCGCCGGGGACGTCAGCCCGCCTCGTTGGCGGCGAACGGCTGGCCGCGGTCCCCCCGGCTGCGTGTCGTCGCGATGGACTTCGACTCGGGCGGCAGGGTGCTCTTCGGCTCCCCGGACGCGCCGCGGGCGGCCCTGCCCGACTCGGTGATGGCCTCGTGCGCCATCCCCGGCTGGTACGCGCCGATCAAGATCGCCGGCCGGCGCTTCGTGGACGGCGGCACCAGATCACCGGCGTCCCTGGACCTGCTGGTCGAGGAGGAACTGGACGAGGTGCTCGTGCTCGCGCCGGCCTGCTCCTTCGACAGTGACCGCCCGCGTGGCGCCATCGCCCGGGTGGAGCGGCAGATGCGTCGGGCCGCGACGCGACGGCTGGCCCGCGAGATCGAGCTGCTGGAGGCCGCCGGCACCCGGGTGACAGCGCTGTGCCCGGGTCCGGAGGATCTAGAAGTGATCGGCGGGAACGTCATGGACCTGACACGCCGCGCGGAGGTGTTCGAGACCTCGCTGCGAACCTCGGCCGCCGCCCTGCGAACCGCGCTCGGCACCGACACGCGCCCCACCCGTCCCATCCGCGCCACGCGGGCGGCGGGAACAGCGACGGCGGGAACAACGGCTGGCCCGGGTGACTCCGGTGCCACCGCGAGCGGTCCGGGACGTCGCGCCGGTGGCCGGGAGGCACTTGGCCGCGCGGCGGCGACCACCGCCGCGGACCAGAAGGCGGACCTCGGTCTGGTCGGCTGACAGCGGGTTGCCACACTGGGCACATGCGTGTCTACCTTCCCTCAACGCTGACGGCCGCCCGCGCGGTGCTGCACGAGCGGAAGGTGCCACCCGGCATGGCGTTCGCGGTCACTCCCGCCGTGCGGGAGTGGTACAGCCAGTCCGACGTCGAGGAGATGGAGTTCGCGGCGCTGCAGGACGCGGCCCGGGCGAGCCTGCGGCTGCTCGACGCCGACCCCGAGTCGCCGCCGCGGCGTTTCGTCTTCGCCGCGGACGTCGACGAGCGGCTGGTGCGTGTTCGCGACGACCTGGATCGAGGCGCGGTCGAGGTCCTCGAGTCGGTGCCGCTGGCCGCCGTCCGGGCCGTTCACTCCGACGACCCGTCGGACGCCGAGGCCCAGGCCGCGGTGCGGGCCGCCGTCGCGGCCGTGCTGGAGGCCGACCTCGGCAGCGACGACGCGGCCTTCGTCGTCGACGGCGCGGAGGGGTTCGAGCTCCTCTGGTTCGCGACGCAGGAGCTGCCGGACCTGCTCTGACCGGGCCCGCGGGCCCGCGTACGCCCAACACCCACGTCGGACGTCGTTGCGGGACGAGCCGGAGCCGGCGTGATGACAATCAGGCAACAATCAAGAGGCGATTTTTGTTGTTGGATTGATGTAAAAAAGATGAGTTGACGAGATCTGTTGGTCGAACGTTGTCGTAAGCGGGTGACGAGGCGGCGGGTCCGAGGCGATTTGTCGTCCTCGCGTTGCTCATGACTCCCCGCGGCGGGCATCGATCAACGCACCGAATAGTGTTGTTGCTGAGCTGGTTGCTCACCCAATAGCTCGTCTTGCGGAGCGTGTGCATGGTCCGGTTTCGGCTGGTCCGTCGCGTGTTCCGCGGCTTCCCCGGGGTCGACGTGGGCGTTCCGTCGTGCGTTCCTTGATCTCGGTGCATCTGTGGCGTGACGTAGGAGGCTGGTGGACCGTGCTCTATCTCGCTGGGCAGATTCTGGTGTTCGTGCTGCTGGCGATGATCGTCGGTGCGGCGCTCGCCTGGGTCTTCCTCGCCGCGCCGGTTCGGCGCCAGCAGGCCGCGCAGGCCCGTGCGGCCAGGGCGGCCCGGGCGCGGGCCGCTCGGGGCGAGTCGGCAGGAGGGGGCGCCACCTCGGCCTCCACCCCCGGTCGATCCGGCGGCGCGCCCGCGCGTGATCCCGGCGTCGACAGCGACCGGGGCGCGCGCCACCCCGACCTCGTTGCAGCCGACCCTGTGACCGAGACAAATACCGGGTTCGGGCAGCCTCTCGACGACGACACCTGGCCGCCGCTGGCGCCCAGGGTCGAACAAGCGGATCTCGCCGACCTGATGGCGCGCCTGGGTGACCAGGAGGAGCGGTGGGGCGCGGAGAAGGCGAGCCTGACAGCCCGGCTCGTCGCCGCGGAACAGCAGGCCCTCGAGTCCGAGCAGCGAGTCGCGGCGGCCGAGTACCAGGTCGCGATCGCGCAGGCGCGGATCGGTGAGATCGAAGCGGCGCTGCACGCGGCACCGGCCGTCGACGCGGGCACCGCCGGCGTCGCCCAGCCGGAGGACGCTCCTGTCACCCCGGACGCAGCCGCACTCGCCGACCACGGTGATGTCACAACTGTCGCCGACCTTGCCCGGGAGACGGTCAGGCTGCGTGAGCAACTGGAGGAGGCGGAGTCGCGCGCGGCCCGGTTCTCCTCCCGGCTCGCCATGGTCCGCACCGACGCGGAGGCGGCGCAGCGGCAGGTCGCGACGATGAGCACCCGCCTTGACCGGCACCAGGCCGAGTGGGCGGCAGAGCGGATCAAGCTCCTCGCCCGGATCGCCGAGGCCGAGGAGACTCGGCCGGCGGCATCGCTCCCCCCGGTATCCGTTGATGAGCCCGAGGCCATCGCAACGGTCGAGCCCGTTCAGGCCGAGAGCGAGACGGACCGGGTCGCGGACGAGCCGAAGGAGGTCTACGCGGTGCATGAGGCGCCGGCCGAGCAGGAACTGACCGAGCAGGAGCCGGTCGAGGTCGAGCCGGTCGAGGTGGAGCCGACCGAGGAGGAGCCGGCATCATCCTCGGTCGAGCTCACCTGGGCCAGGGAGTCGATCGAGGCGGAGCACCTGACCTCCACGGGGCCCGGAGCCTTCGAGGCCGGCCCGCTCGTCCATGTCATCCCGGGGTCCCGTGACGACGACCTCGAACTGATCGGCGCGGCGCTGGTCGGCGCCGCGGCCTCCGCGGGCGTCACCGGGCGCCCGGCGGTGGGCACGCTCGCCGGCGGATGGAACGCGGGTCCCGAGTCGGCGGGCCGGTTCCACCTCTTCGGGGCGTCGTGGGGAGGCCCGGCCGAGCCCGTGCTGTCCACCGACAACCTCAAGGAGATCGTCGGGGTCGGGCCGGTGACCGAGTCGCGGCTGCGGGTCCTGGGCATCACGACGTTCCGCCAGCTGGCCACGATGGGCGACACCGACGTCGACCGGCTGGCGAAGAAGCTGGACGGGTTCGGCGATCGGATCGTCACCGACGACTGGGTCGGTCAGGCGCGTGACCTTCAGGCCCGGCACCACAGCGGCCTGGCCTGAGGCGCCGTTCGCACCGACGCACGGGACGAGTGGGCCCGACGCCCGAGCCCACTCGTCCCGTCAGCTGGCGGCTGGTCAGAGCCCCGAGATGAGGCCCTCGATCTCGGCCTCGACGATGCGCCGATCGGTCACGTCGACGTACAGCCACAGGTGGCCGTGGTAGCCGTTCGGTCCCGCGAGCGGGATGTGGCTGCGTTCGAACACCCTGCCGTCGGCGAACATGACAGCCTCGCGGCGGGTCGTACGGCGCCGACGCAGGAGGGTGTCCAGCCGGCTGGCGAAGCCCGCGGGGTCCTCCACCAGGCCCGGTATCGGGCGCATCTGCGTCCGGCAGTCCGTGCCGACCAGGTCCACCGGCGACTCGGCCAGTTCGAACAGGTCGCAGTACGCCTGGTTCACGGCCACCACCTGGGCGTCCGCGTCCGCGACGAGGACTGCCGAGGGCAGCTCGGCCAGCAGGGTGGTCAGCCAGCGCTCGCGCTCGTGACAGGCGTCGGAGAGCCGCCGGACCTCGGAGAGCGCGCACCCGCACGCACCGTCGCCGCTGGCATGGTGGGCTCCGGGTGGCCTCGCGATCAGGGGCTCCGACCGCTGCGGGGGTGCCGGGCGCCAGAAGGCCTCCGGCGGCCGGCCGCCAGCCTCCGGCGCGCGGCCCGGCACCGGAGGCGGTGGCCCCGGCAGCGCTCCATGCGGGCTGACCGCCGCCCGCCATTCGGCTCCGGGCGGCAGGGCGCCGCCCCGGGCCGACCCCGAACGGGGAACGTACGAGGGAAAGCCCTGTCCGTCAGCGCCGGCCGAGTCAGCACGAGAGGGGTCGGCACCCGCGGGGTCGGCGCCGTCCCGTCCGCCGTTCACCACCGGACCGGTGGAGCCCGGCCCGGTCGACTGGGCCCGCGCCGGGCCGGGCAGCTGCCCGGTGAACGGCGGCTCCGCGAACGGCTGCTCTTTGAACGGGTCCTTGAACGGTGGCTCCGGGAAGGGCCGATCGAACGGCGGGTCCACGAACGGCGGATCGAACTCGGCGGACAGCGGGCGGCGGGGTGCGGGCACCGCCCAGCCTGGCCTGCCGTGGTCGTTGACGCCGTCGGATGGATACCAGAGATCGTCGGTGACCACGTCGAAGCGCTCGAGTTCGTCACGTAGCAGCTCGATGGTTTCCGAGCACAGACTGCCGAGGTCGTCGAGGTCGTCACCGATCGGCGAGTCGATCCCGGCGGTCTCCGGCGCCGCGGAGCCCTGCTCGCCGAGCGCCGACCCGGATCCCCCTTCGAACGCCACCGCGTCCAGACCGTCGGCGGGGATACCCGTGGGAGCGGAGGCGCTGCCGTCCGGCACGGCTGTGAGGGTTCCGGCGAAGCGGCGGTGGCCGTTCTCACCGACGACGGCCGCGGCGCGCAGTATCGCCGGCCGGGCGGATCCGTCTGGCCGGAGCAGCCGGACCTGAACCGTCAACTCGTCACCCTCGGTGACCAGCTGGCGCCACTGGCTGGTGACGGACCGGACGTCCTCCGGATGCACGGCTCGTTCCCAGCCTCGTCCGACCGCCTTGTCCCGGGAAACTCCGGTCAGCACGGACCACTGCCGGTTCACAAAGACGTGCCGGCCTGAGACATCTGCGGTGAATATCCCGACCGGGCAGTTGTTGACAATTCGCCGGAAGACGTCCCATGCGGTTGCGAACATATCGGCGGGGTTCGCGTCGTGGTCGGCGTTCATCGCAGGTCCCGGGAAGGCGTCGGTCGGGGGGCCGGCATCGCGGCCGGTATGGGTGGTGACGATGGAACAGCTGTGCCCGGTGGGCGTTTGGTGGGGCGGGACGTTGGCTGACCGGGCACGTGAATGACCCCCGAGGCAGGCGTCGGCGGCGGTCGGCGACCTGGAAGGTGGTGTGGGGGAGTTCCACCGGTCGGCGCGGACCGCGCGTTGTCGGTTTCCTGTGTGGTGGTGCGACGTACGGGTTTCTGACCGCCGGCAGGTTACCGCTTCGGCGCATCGATGGTGGCGCACGCGGTCGGCGTTTCGGCGCCGATCTGATTTCCGTATCCATTCATCGGGACAGGCCCGCGGCGGTCGCGGGTACCCGCCGGGAGGGGATGGCGGGCCGCCGCGGAGCGGACGCCACCGCCGAGAGCGACACCGAAGATCGATGACAGAGAGTAGTCATCCTCTTGGTGGGTGGTGGGAGCTCGCGCGCTGTGTGGCTGGTAGTGGTCCGACCCGGCGCCGACAGCCGTCCGAGGTTGTGCGAACGTTGTTGCTTGCGTACCTGCTCGGAAGGGTTGATGTCGAGTGACCCGCTTCCTACGCTTCGTAGCTGATGTCCGAAGCGTGGGGGGCTGGCCGCGTGAATATGGAAGAGGAGCGGCGATTCTCCGTGGCGGCAGCACGCGGGAACTGGCCGGACGCGACCTCTCACGTGGAAGGAGAGGTCCGTGAACTGATCCGGCGGCGTTCCCTCGACCCGGAGCGGGAACCCGTCCTCATTCGTCAACTTGTGGACGCGGTTCTCGTCGACTACGAGGAACGTGCGCTCACCAGTGATCTCCCACCCGTCGCCGACCGGGATGCGACCGCTCGTTCGGTTTATGACGCCGTCGCCGGTTTCGGGCCGCTTCAACGCCATCTCGACGATCCGGCCGTGGAGGAGATCTGGATCAACGAGCCGGGCCGGGTGTTCGTCGCGCGGCACGGGCGCAGCGAGCTGACCACCACGATTCTCACCCAGGACCAGGTGCAGGACCTGGTGGAACGCATGTTGAAGTCGTCCGGGCGCCGGGTCGACCTCTCCACCCCGTTCGTCGACGCCATGCTTCCCGATGGCTCCCGCCTGCACGTCGTCATCCCGGACGTCACCCGGGTGCACTGGTCGGTGAACATCCGGAAGTTCGTTCTGTCCGCCGGCAGCCTCGACGAGCTCGTCGCCCTGGGGACGATCACACCGAACGCCGCGATGTTCCTGGAGGCGTCGGTCATCTCCGGCCTCAACGTCATCGTCGCCGGCGGCACCCAGGCCGGGAAGACGACCATGCTCAACTGCCTCGGCTCCGCCATCCCCGCCCGGGAACGGGTGATCAGCGTCGAGGAGGTCTTCGAGCTCCGGCTGCGCGCGCCCGACTGGGTGGCCATGCAGACCCGGCAGGCGAACCTGGAGGGCACCGGGGAGATCCGGCTGCGCCGGCTCATCAAGGAGGCGCTGCGGATGCGCCCGGACCGGATCCTGGTCGGCGAGGTGCGCCAGGAGGAGGCGCTCGACCTGCTCATCGCCCTCAACTCCGGCCTGCCCGGAATGTGTAGCCTGCACGCCAACTCCGCCCGCGAGGCGGTGACCAAGCTGTGCACCCTGCCGCTGCTGGCCGGCGAGAACGTCACCCACTCCTTCGTGGTCCCCACCGTCGCCTCCAGCGTGGACCTGGTCGTTCACCTGTCGAAGGAGGCGGACGGTCGGCGGCGGGTCACCGAGATCGCCGCGCTGCCGGGCCGCACCGAGGGCGACACGGTGGAGGTCGCCCAGATCTTCCGGACCCGCGGCAACATGCTCGTGCGCGCCGACGGGTTCCCGCCCCATCCCGAGCGGTACCTGCGTGCCGGCTTCGACCTGCCGGCGCTGCTCGCTCCCAGCGAGCACGAGCGGGCGTACGCGCAGATCGCGGTCGAGCGCTGATGGGCATCTTCCTCGGCCTGCTGTTCGGCCTCGGCCTCTTCCTGATCGTGGCGAGTGGGCGTCCGCGGGCCGGTGGCGCGCGCGCCGAGGCCTCCTGGGCCCGCAACCTGCGCGAGACACTGGCCCAGGCCGGGATCCGCGGCGTCACCGCGCACCAGTTCGTCCTCATCAGCGCCGCCCTGGGGCTGGTGGCCGGCCTGGTCATCCTGGTCTTCTCCGGCACGTTCTCGCTGGCCGTGGCCTTCGCCGCCTTCGCCTCGGTGCTGCCGCGCCAGCTCGTGCTGCGCCGGCGCCGGGCCCGCATCCACGACCTGCGCGAGCTGTGGCCGGACGTCGTCGACAACCTCGCCAGCGCCGTGCGCGCCGGCATGTCGCTGCCCGAAGGGCTGGCCGCGGTCGGCGTCCGCGGGCCGGCGCCGCTACGCCCGGCGTTCACCCGGTTCGGTGAGGACTACCGCGCGACCGGCTCGTTCTCGACCTGCCTCGACCGGCTTGCCGACGATCTCGCCGACCCCGTCGCGGACCGCATCATCGAGTCGCTGCGGATGGCCCGAGAGGTCGGCGGCACCGACCTCGGCCGCCTGCTGCGCACCCTGTCGGCCTTCCTGCGCGAGGACGCCCGCACCCGCGCGGAGCTGGAGACCCGCCAGGCCTGGACGGTCAACGCCGCCCGCCTCGCGATGGCGGCGCCGTGGATCGTCCTGCTGCTGCTCGCCAGCCGCGGCGAGAACATCCAGGCCTACGACAGCCCCACCGGGGTGCTGGTGCTCCTCGGTGGCGCCGGGGTCTCCGTCCTGGCGTACGTGCTCATGAAGCGGATCGGGCGTCTGCCCGAGGAGGGACGGGTGCTGCGGCCATGAGTGGATCTTCGGGCGGACGGGTGGGCCGGGAGCTGGGGGCGGCTCGGTGAGCACGGTGGCCGCAGGCGCGCTGCTCGGGCTCGTCCTGGGCGTCGGTCTCGTCATCGTGATCTACCGGTCGCCACCCGCGCGGAAGGTGCGGCTGGCCGACCGGCTCGACCCGTACCTGCGCGACACGCCGGTCCCGTCGCGCCTGCTGGCGGATGGCGCCCGGCGCGGCGGGCACTCCGCGTCGGATTCCTCCGGCCCGGCGGGCGGACGTCCCATCATGGCGGGAGGCACGGCGGGGCGGTTCGGGCTCGGAGCGGTGGAGGCGCTGGTCCGACCGTTCGTCGAGGACGCAGCCCGCCGCCTCGACGGTTTCCTCGGCGGCCGGGTGGCCCTCAACCGGCGGCTCGTCCAGGCTGGTGGGCGCACCCCCGTCGAGGAGTTCCGGGTGCAGCAGGTGATCTGCGCGGTCGCCGGTGCCCTGCTCGGCGCCCTCGTCCTGGCGATGCGCACGCTGTTCGGGGTCGGGCCGCCCGCCCTCGTCGGGATCGCGCTGGTGGTCGCCGGCGCCGCCGGCGGGATCCTGGCGCGGGACTGGTGGCTCACCCGGGCGATCCGCGAGCGCGAGGACCGCATGCTCATGGAGTTCCCCACCGTCGCCGAGCTGCTGGCGCTCGCCGTCACCGCGGGGGAGTCCGCGATCGGCGCGCTGGAGCGGGTCAGCCGCCTGACCCACGGCGAGCTGGGCACCGAGCTGCGGCTCGCGCTCGCCGACGCGCACGCGGGCGCCTCGCTCGTGCAGGCCCTGGAGGGCATCGCCACCCGCACGTCACTGCCGCCGCTGGCCAGGTTCGTCGACGGCATGGCCGTCGCGATCGAGCGCGGCACGCCCCTGGCGGACGTCCTGCGGGCGCAGGCGGTGGACGTCCGCGAGGCGGGCAAGCGTCAGCTGCTGGAGGCGGGCGGGCGCAAGGAGATCGCGATGATGATCCCGGTGGTCTTCCTCATCCTGCCGACGACGGTGATCTTCGCCTTCTACCCGGCACTCGTCAGCTTCACGGTGATCGCGCAGTGACCTGCGGCATCAGATCGAGCGGCATCAGATCGAAATGAGGGAGGGGACCATGAGAAAGTTCGGAGCGAGGGCCCGGGACGGCGGCTGGGCCGCGGCACGAGCGGTGTCGCGCTGGGCGGCGCGGCGGGAGCGGCTGGCCCTGCACGGGGCCGACCGCGGGGACGTGCCCGGCTGGGTGATGGTGACCGTCATGACGGCCGCGCTGGTGGTCGCGATCGCCACCCTGGCGACGCCGGCCCTGCAGACGCTGTTCACCTCGGCCATCGAACAGGTGACCGGCATCGCCGGCGACTGAACGATCGCGGCTGTGCGCAGGTGGCCGCCACGGTTCCCGTGGCGCTGGGGCGGGCCGGCCGTCCCGGACGTCCCCGCGGATCGGGTTACCGGTGATGGTGACAGTGGGTCCGCGATCGTCGAGTTCGTCCTGGTCGGGACGCTGCTGCTGATGCTCATCCTGGGCGTCATCCAGGTCGGGCTGGTCCTGCACGTGCGCAACACCCTGGCCGCGGACGCCGCCGAGGGCGCGCGCCACGCCGCCAACCTGGAGGTACCGGCGAGCGAGGGCGGAACCTACGCCCAGCGGCTCATCGCCGAGACGCTCCCCGGCCGCGCGGACACCGTCTGCACGGGGCAGGACGAGACCGGCCCCGGTGACATCCCCCTGGTCCAGGTGACCTGCACGGTCGTGGTGCCGCTCAGCCTCGTCCCACTCGGCGACGGCGTCACCGTGACGGTGACCGGTCACGCGGTGAAGGAGACTCCGTGACGGCCCCACCGACCACTCCTGGTACGGACGCCGCGGAGCCCGCCGACCGTGACCAGGGATCGGCGATGATCGAATTCGTGGGGCTCTCGATCGTGCTTCTCATCCCGTTCGTCTACCTTTTCCTGGCCGTGTTCGCCGTCCAACGCTCGGCCTTCGGCGTGACGCAGGCCGCTCGGGAAGCCGGGCGCGCGTTCGCGACCTCGCAGAGCGAGACGGCGGGCCTCGAACGGGCCCGGCTCGCCGCCCAGCTCGCCTTCGCCGACCAGGGCATCGACGGCGCGCCCGAGGTCAGGTTCGCCCCGCAGGGAGCCGACTGCGGCGCGGGTAACCCGGGCGACGGCGCCGCCACTCTCGAACCAGGCGCCCGCTTCGTCGTGTGCGTCCGCGCGCACGTCGACCTGCCCGGGGTGGGCGCCGTCGCGGGCGGCCTCGCCGACGTAACCGTGAACGGCCAGTTCACCGTGGTGGTGGATGCTTTCCGTGCGGATAGGCGAGAAACCCAGTAGTGCCAGTGCTTTCTGGAGTTCACGGGGTTACGTCTGATCGCGCGGTTTTACGGCGTCCGACGGACTTTTCGTGAATTGTGATCATGGCTGGTTGTGTCAGCTCGCGCGGCCACCCTCGCCGGCCGAGCGTGGCCATCGCGATGTGTAGCCGAGCCGCGGACAGTCAGGCGATCTGGCGGAGATCGTTACCGTAGTCGAAGATGATCCGCAAGCGGGCACCGAGCGCCCGGGCGTACCGGCTCAACGTCGCGACCTCGTTCGCGTCGAGGTCGCCGTTCTCGATCTGGCTCACCCGGCCCGGAGAGACGCCCATCAGCTCGGCCACCTCACGCTGGGTCAACCCCAGCCGCTTGCGTTCCTCGGCCAGATGGAACGCGCTGATCCAGGCCTCGGTGCGCCCGCGCTCGGCTGCCAGCGCCTCGTCGTCGCCGTCATGCAGGTCGGCGCGGATGTCGTCCCAGTCGTGGAACTCGGTCATGAGCTCTCCCGCCGTTTCCTCTCGAAGGCCAGCCATTCGCCGTAGGCAACCTCTGCCGTGGGGATCGCCGTCCTGTACCACCGCGACCAGTCGCCGGCCTTGTTGCCGGCAACCAGCAGCACCGCCTGCGACCACGGGTCGAAGACGAAGATCACACGGATTGCGACGTCACGGCCCGATCTCGGCCGCAGCTCTTTGAGGTTCTTGATTGTCGATCCTTGCAGGGTATCGACGAGGGGCCGCCCGAGTCCGGGACCGATCTCTGCAAGCATGTCGATCGCGATGTTGACCGATCGGTAGGTAGCCGGGTCCGACTGGCGGAGCACATGCAACCACTCCCGCACCTCGGACGTGACCTTGATCCTCCATCGTTGGGGTGGCTCCGTCGACACGGATCAACTATAGCTTGGCCTATACATCAACTCCATGTCGACGCTCCGCGGAGGGCTGCGCTGACAGTCGGGCCGACGGGCGGCCATGGGCACCGGCGGACACCAGTGGACGAATCTCTGCCACTGATGTCGCGGATAGTCGGGTCGAGGGTCTGGCGAGGCTCGCGGGCGCGCCGCGGCGTGATGCCCGTAGGTGCCGCGCATGGCCGATCGGGCGCTGATCTCGACGGGCGAGGCCGCACAGAAAGAAGATCTTTTACATCACGGTAAACTGGCGCGCTTTCGCTCGCGCCGGATCGGTGTCTTTGCAGGTGAGCGCAGCGGAGAACAGGCAATGAACGGCCAGTTCACCGTGGTCGTCGACGTCTACCGCGCCGACTGGTCAGGATCCTGACCAGGGATCTTTCTAGTCTGATGATCTGAGGTGCTGTGGCATAGCGCTTGGGGAGTGGCGCTATTGGGATGCGAAGGCGCCGGCTGTCGCGGCTGTCGCCGCGTCGTGGGCTGCCTGGTCGGGGAGTGCCTGGCTGGCCGGTGTCCGGAGAAGAATCAGCTGGTGGTAAAGCGGGGCGGTGGCGGCTATCAGTAGCCGGTGTGGATCGGTGTCCGCAGGGATCTCCGCGCGGGCGACGGCGTGATCGACTACCGGTCGGCAGCGGGTGTAGCGGTCGGTCCAGAAAGCCTGCAGGGCACGGGCGGCGTCCGGCGAGCGGAAGGATGCGGCGATGAGAGCGGTCGTTATCGGTGGGTCCGCGGTGAGGGCGGCGTAGATTTCGCGGTTGATTGCGGCAAGGTCGCCTTCCAGAGTGCCGGTATCCGGCGGCTGCCAGATGTCGGTGGTGGCCTCGGCGAGGACGTCGGCGAGAAGGCCGCCGACGTCGCGCCATCGCCGGTAGACGGTGGTGCGGTGCACGCCGGACCGGACAGCGATGGTGTCGATGGTGAGGCTGTCGTAGCCGTGTTCGACCAAGTCGGCGCGCACAGCCGCGAGAACCAGCGCCCGGATGCGGGCGCTGCGACCGCCGGGACGCGCGCGAACGCCTGAGGGGTCGGGTAGCGGCGGAGGGTCGTCCGGTGCCGCCGTGCCCGGGTGGCGTGGGGGCATCGCGAAAGTCCTTTGCCTGGCGGGGGTCACCGTGGCACGATCCTATCGCTACACCTGTCGCGATAGGAGACCTGCTGATGATCCGGTGAGGCGCTGATCTGGTCTGACGGCTTGGTGCGGCCGTGCCGCCCGTCTCGCCTCCGAGGACCGCTATGTCCACTCGGCTCACCCTGGACGACGTCGACAAGTCCCACGACCACCGCCTGGTAGTGCGGGCCGCGTCCTGCGCACTGCCGGCCGGGCAGCGGGCCGGGACCATCGGCGAGAACGCGTCCGGGTAAGGGAACCGTGCTGCGCCTTCTCGCCGGATGTGAGCGTCCGGACGAGGGCCGGTGGTCGTGCGCGCCGATGCCGGGGTCGGCTACCTCTCCCTCGTCAGCCATGACCGCGCGTTGCGCATTCGATGGCATGGCGCATACCTCGCCCTGGCGCCGACCCCGCGTTCCCGAGGGCACGGAGAACAGGATCATGATCATGCCTTTTTCGTCGAGGAGACCCGTGATTCCCCACCATGGAAGCGCCATGATCCACGAAATGCGGATAGCAGGCCCTGATGCTGGCCCCTACGACCTGACTCTCGGACCCGACGGGGCGCTGTGGGTCACGATGGTCCACGCCGGGCAGATCGCGCGGCTGGCCCGAGACGGCCACCTCGACTCCTACCAGCTAACCCCGGCCTCCTGCGGACCGTCGATTATCACCGAGGGTCCGGACGGCGCTATGTGGTTCACCCGCAACGGCGACCACCAGATCGGAAGGATCGCCCTCGACGGCGAGACTACGTCCTTCCCCGTTCCCATCCTGGACAGCGGGCCCTTCGGCATCACGACCGGCCCGGACGGCGCCCTGTGGTTCACCGAGATGAACAGCGACCGGATCGGGCGCATCACCACCGACGGCGCGATCACCGAGTACCCGCTCCCGCAACCCAGGCCCTGCCGGCGGCGATCACCGCCGGAGTCGACCAGGCCGTCTGGTTCACCCTCAACCAGGCGAACGCGATCGGCCGCATCACCCCTTCCGGGCAGATCACGCTTCACCCGCTGCCCACCCCGGGTGCCGCCCCGGTCGGGATCTGTGGGACCGCCGACGGCGCAATCTGGTTCGTCGAGATCGCCGCCGGTCAGATCGGCCGGATCCGAACCGATGGACGGATCGAGGAGTTCTCCCTTCCCGACCGGGACGCCCGGCCCCACGCGATCATCGCCGACCCGACCGCCGGCGTCTGCTGGTTCTCCGCGTGGGCCGCGGGCCGGATCGGCCACATCACCCCGGACGGAAAGATCGACGAATACGATCTGCCGACACCATCAAGCGAGCCGCACGGCCTCACCGTCGCCGGGGACGGCACTGTCCATGTTGCCCTCGAAACCGGCGGCCTCGCGCGCTTGGAGCGGGCTGCCGTCGACCCCTGAAAACTGACCCCTGTCGACTACGGCCACAGTGGACCAAAGATCGACTACGCCACGGTGAACTGGCGCGGTTACGTTCACGCCTGACGTGTGTCTCCGCAGGTCAGCACAGCGAAAAACGTGAAATGAACGGCCAGTTCACCGTGGCCATCGACGCCTACCGGGCTGATCGTTCAGGCGGCTGAGGGGTGGTCCGAACCCGGGAGTGCCTCTCCGCAGGGGCGGTGATCCGGGGTGAGACGGGGGTGAGAACTGTCAACGGTCCAGGATGAGACGGGCGTGGACGTCAGCCGGGCGGCGAGCGGTGGTCGAGGAGGCCGAGGTGGCGGTGGATCGGGCGGGCACGCCACTGGTCTGGTACGTCAGTTATGGGTCGAACCTGCGGTCGTCGCGGCTGGCCTACTACCTGGCGGGTGGGACGATGCCGGGCACGACCCACGTCTACCCGGGTTGCCGCGACCGTCGTCCGCCGCGTGCCACCGCGCCGCTCCTGCTGCCGGGATCGGTGTACTTCGCCCTGGAGTCGAAGGTCTGGGGTGGTGGGATGGCGTTCTACGACCCGGCGGTGCCCGGTCTGGCAGCGGCCCGCGCGTACCTGCTCAGCCGCCAGCAGTTCGTCGACATCGCGGCGCAGGAGATGCACCGGGAACCCGGCGGCGACCTCGATCTGACCGCCCTGCTCGGCGCCGGCCGGGCCGTTCTCGGGCCCGGCCGGTACGAGACGGTGCTGCTCGTCGGCCACTGGGGTCCGGTGCCGTTGCTGACGTTCACCGCCCCGTGGGCACTGGCTGACGTCGCTCTCACCGCTCCTTCCGGGGCCTACCTGGACACGCTGGCGGCCGGGTTGCGCGAGGCCAACGGCTGGCCGCCGGCGCGGATCGCCGCCTACCTGGCCGGGCTGCCCGGCGCCCACGGTGTCTGGCAGCCCGACGAGATCGCCGGACGTCTCACCACCGCGGACGTGACCGAACCCGCTGGATGATCCTTTCTCGCCAGGGCGTGATATCTGTCAGGAAGACCGCGAGCCCGCGTGCAGCGGCCCGATGTTCTCCAGGTGGAGACGGTCGCCGGACAACGCCGCCGGAAGATCGAAGGCACCACGGTGAACTGGCGCGCTTCCGCTCGCGGCTGATCGGTGTCTTCGCTGCTCAGCACGGCGGAGAACGTGGAATGAACGGCCAGTTCACCGTGGTCATCAATGCTTACCGGGCCGACCGGTCAGGCGTCTGAGCGGTGGTCCTCAGGCGGTCATGCGGCGCCGAACCGGCGCCGCATGACCTCGGCCGATCTCCTTCTCTGAGCGGAGGTGTCTGGTCTTCGATGAGCCGGGCCGGGGACGGCCACAGGATCACCGGTCGCGGACCAGCGGTCCCGTCCCGGCATCCACATAGAGCCAGCGGCCGTCGATCCGCGTGAACGTGCTGCGTTCGTGCTGCACGCGACGCTCGCCGTCCGCCGAGCGCGCGATCGCGCGGAATTCCACGACACCGGTGTCGTCGTCTGGGCCGCCGTTCACGGTGTCGACGATCTGCAGGGCGCGCCAGGTCGTACCGGCGTCCAGGTCGAGGCGATCGGGGCGCGTTGAGGGATGCCAGGTGCGCAGCAGGTACGGCGCGAGGCCGCGGGCGAAGGCGCTGTAGCGGGATCGCATGAGCGCCTCGGCGGTCGGCGCCGGGCTCCCGAGGTGGAAAGGCTCGCAGCACTGCGCGTACTCCCGGTGGGAGCCGCATGGGCACTGGTCGACGACGCTCATGCGGTACGGCGCGGAGTCACGACAGAGCAGGTCAACTCCGCCTGCCGGCCCTCAGGACCCATGCCAGCGCGCCCGCGTGCCTCGGCAACCTTGACGATCCAGGTCGCCGGGTCAGGCGCCGGCCCCGCGGGCTCGGACTCCGGCGAGGTGCCTTGTTCGTGCGCGGGTGACGAGCGCGGCGGCTGATCGGTGTGCGCGGCCGAGAGCAGGCGACCGCACGCATCCACGTGGGCGCCATCATCTCGGTCATGAGGGACCTCCACGAGCACACGACGTGGGCTGAGCTGATGCCGGTCAGGGTATCGCGGTAGCGGTCTCGGCAGTCCACGACGCCCGGCGGGCGTGCGGCGGGACCTGCCGGCTGCTTCGGGGGGTTCACCCGGGCATGGAAGGCCTTTCTCGGCTTGCCGCTTCGAGTAGCAGCGCTGCGGCCACGGTCGCCCCGTCGCTCCGAACCGTGCCGCCCAGGGTCGTCGCGTGTGCGCGGGTCTCGGGGGCCAGAGCGGTGCTGAGCGCGGCGGACAGGGACTCGGTGGTCGGAGTCGGACCGTCGTGTGCCGCGCCGATACCCAGGGCCGCTACCCGGCCAGCCCAGTACAGCTGGTCACCCGCCTGGGGTACCACCACCTGAGGAACGCCTGCCCGAGCGGCCGTCGTCGTCGTACCCGCGCCGCCGTGGTGCACGACAGCGTCCACCCGGCTGAACAGCGCCTGCTGGTTGACCTCGCCGACGACGAGGCAGTCGTCCCCATCGTCGATCAGGGCCAGGCCCGCCCAGCCGCGCCCGACGACTGCCCGGCGGCCCTGCGCGCGGATCGCTTCGATGGCCACCCGGGCGATGTCCGCCGAGACGGTGCGCATGCTGCCGAAGCCGGCGTACACCGGTGGTGGGCCGGCGTCCAGGAACGCCACCAGCTCGGCCGGGAGCGGGCGCTCGTCCGGCAGGATCCACGCCCCGGTGCGTACGACGTCGAGGTCCGCCGTCTCCTGCCACGGGCCGAGGGCGGGATCCGTGGCCAGCCACGGATGGTCGGTGAAGATGAAAGTGCGGACGTCGTCCACCGGCGGCAGACCGACCGAGGCCCGGTGGGCGTTGAGCGCCTCGCCGTGCAGCGCGTTGAAGCTCTGCGCGTTCAGCTCCCACAGCACCCGGTTGTCAGTCACCCCCGGTGGGAACGACTCACCCGGCAGCACCAGCGGCGGCGCGTGATGCGGCGACGGCAGCAGGAACGGGCAGAAGGTCGCGTACACGTAAGGGATGCCCAGCTTCTCGGCCACCGACCGCGACGCGAAGTGCGCCAACCCGGTCGCCAGAAGCGCGTCACATCCCCCGGCGGCCGCGGCGACCGAGTCGAACAGCCCGGCCAGCTCAGACACCCGCCGGGACGCCGCTCCCGCCGATGACGGCCGCACCATCGAGCCCATCGGCGGGCCGACCGGCACCAGCGGCACGCCGACGTCGGCCAGCCGCTGCGCGAACTCCTTGTCGGGCGGTGCGCACATTCGTACCTCCGCGCCGAGCGCCCGCAGCCGTACCGCGAGTCCCACCAGCGGCTCCACGTCCCCGCGTGACCCATACGTCGACAACAACACGCGCATTTCGCGACCCCTGTTTCCGCTGTCTGCGACTTCTGGCCCCGGCCGGCTGTTCTGCGGCGCAACCCGGGTCTTGGCGCAAGCCCCCCGGTGCGCCTGAACGGTCGGTTCACCGTGGTCGTCGATGCCTACCGCGCCGGCCGTTCAGGCGCCGAGCGCGGCGTCTGACAGCCCGCGGGGATGCGCGCGGGCGGACCGGTTCGCGGTGGTGCGCTCTCCGGGCTGATCGGGTCCAGCGAGGGCACGCCTGTGTCGACCTCGGCGTTGTGGCGAAGTTACCAGGCCCGCGTGCCCAGGGGCAGCCGACCTTCAGGCCGGGACCCGACTGGGCTGGTACCGCAGCGCGAGCGCCCCCGACCGGAACTCCTGGTGCTCCACGAGCTTCAGCTCGAGCCGTTCGCTCAGGCCGGCGAACAACGTCGGCCCGTGGCCCGCCAGGATGGGCTGCACGACAAACTCGTACTCATCGATCAATCCCAGATCCGCCAGGGCCAGCGGGAGGGTCACGCCTCCCACGAACAGGCCTCTTCCAGGCTCCTGCTTGAGCTGCTGAACAGCGTTCCTCAGGTCACCCCGCACGAGCTCCGCGTTCCAGTCGACCCGATCCAGGGTGCCCGACACGACGTACTTCTTCGCCCCGTCGATCGTCCGGGCGAAGGGGACCATCCAGTCAGCCATCCAGTCGGGCCACGTTCCCGTCGCCGGCAGCCGCCACGCAGCCTCCATCATCTCGTAGGTCACCCGGCCGAGGAGAAGGGCATCGGCTCGTTCCAGACTGGCGGCCCAATAGCGATGCGACTCGTCGTCCGCGATCCCCACCCGGTGGTCGCAGCAACCGTCGAGGGTGATGTTGATCGAGTATCGGAGCGGTCTCATGGGTTGCTCTCCCTTGCTGCGGTCGCAGGCACCTGGCGGACTGTCATCAGACCGGTGCCGCCGCCGTTTCTCATCGGTCCCCCGTTCGGACCTGCTGGGAGGGCGCGAGGATCCCGCACCCGTAGCGCCGAAGGAGCGACGCCCCGTCCTGCGAGTGCCGCTTGAAGGCGGCCCTGGCGAGGCTGTCGCGTCCCCGTCGCCAGCACGCTACGTGACGAGAGGCCATGAGTGGGCGGCGTCCGCGGCCGCCAGCGGGCAGATCCCGATGGCCGCCCACAGCGGGACGCCGCTGCTCAAGAGCAGCAGGGCGCGGTCGCGGACTCCGCGAGTGCTGGTGTCGTAGGCGGCGAGCACGCCGCGGAGCTGCTCCAGTGCTGCCGGAGGTGACTGCTGCACCGACTGCCCGATGCCGGCGTCTTTCCGGCGGGCGGTACGCAACACCAGCCGCAGCCGCAGCCGCGCGGTGCGGGTGTCGGGCGGGGCGGCGGAAGAAGGCGCCGGTGGATCGCGCTGCGTTCGACCGCGATCGGATCACGTCGACCAGATGTCCGTTCGGCGGGATCCAGTCCCGCGGGCGCGTGCGTGACGCTAGCCTTGAGGCCGCACTCCGTGGATGCGGTCGATGCACGTGACCGCACCGGTACGCCGGCCACCCTTCGCGGTCCCCATCCGCCGGTCATCGGACAGCAGGCAGGGCCAAAGGGGGGCAGGGTGGCTGGCCTACCAGCACTCGCCCCTTCCCGGAGACATAGGCCGCGAACACGCCAATCCGCCAGTTTTCGATCCGACCCGCGGTCCCCGAATACTGCCCTGCACCCCGCGTTCCGCTATCGACGCCTACTGAGAAGATCGGTCAGATGCCTGACCTGCTGCCCGTATTCACGTTGGTGGCGAGTGCTCCGTCGCGGGCGGTCAGGACGTCCGCGTGCCGGTGAGCGTTCCGGATGCCAGGACGTGTCGTGCGAGGGCTGACGGCAGATGTTCGAGGTCGGTGACCTCGGCGAAATCGACGCGGTTGTCGAGGGCGTAGAGGTGGAAGCGGTAGCGGTGCGGCCCGTGGCCGGGTAGCGACCGTGTGAATGCCGGGTGCGGCGTCTGGGGTGTCGAGGTCTTCGATTGCGAGGACCAGGCCCGTCGTCCCGGCGGGAAGGGCGCTCCAGGCGAGGGCGGGCGAGATCTCAGTGCCGACGTCGGCGAGCACGGGCCGGCCGGCGAGCCGTCAGCGGCAGCGTCTGCAGAGACCGGAATTCCGGTCTCTGCCGCGGGGGAGGTTGGCCTGGCGCGCGCCCCTCTGCGCCGGTCTCGGGTGAGACGCCCGCTGGGTTACCGGCCCTCCGAACGCGGCACTGCCTTCGGAATCGGCTGCCATTCGGAATCGACTGTTATGGAGTGTGGGTGCCCTCGATCAGAATGCCGACCAGGAAGGTCGCGACTGCTTGCTCAAGTGCCTCGGCGAAGGGGACATGCATGAACGCCAGGCTCGGATCGGCGGCGTAGGCGGCGAGGACGGCGGGGGTGGGATGACTGCGGGTCCACAGGGCTCCCACGAGAACGATGATCATGCTGGCTGCGCGGGCGGAGCGTTCTTCCCTGAGCTCGGGGAGCAGGTGTCGGAGGAGCGTGGCGAGTCCGACCAGGCTGTCGCGTGCGCCCTGCTTGTACCGGGTCGCGACCTCGATGGAGACGTTGCGCTCCAGCACTCCGGCCTGTGCGCTGAGCAGTTCGCAGAGCGTCGGATGAGTCGCGAACGAGGTGGCGAGTGTGCTGGCCACGGATTGAGCTCTGCTGTGCGGCGGGGCGGCCGGGTCGACGTTCGACTGTAGTGCCTCGTCGATCTCCGTCAGGAACTCGGCGGCGGCGTGGTCGAGGAGGTCGAGGAGCACGGCCTCGCGTGACTCGAAGTAGCGCAGCACGTTGGACTTCGCCAGGCCGACGCGGCGGCTCAGCTCGTTCAGGCTCAGCGCCGCGACGGGCATCTCGTCGAGCATCGCGGCGGCGGTCTGGAGGATGCTCTGCCGCCGCACGGTGCGCTGCTCCTCGCTCCTGGCGCGTTGGAAGGCTGTCACGCCACCCATCCTAGAAGACCGCCGGTCTCTTGACTGGAGACCGGTGGTCTCTTATGGTAGAGACCGATGGTCTGATAGATGCTTCCCGGCTCGTTGGGCGTCGGTCAGTACCTGCTCGGGCAGCGCCCCCGGCCTGGCCGGAGCGCGGCACCACGGCACCGCGAAAGGAACTGACATGATCAAGAAGGTAGCTCTGGTCACCGGCGCCTCCTCCGGCATAGGCGAGGCCACCGCCCGGCAACTCCATGAGGCCGGCTTCATCGTTTACGGCGCTGCTCGCCGAGCCGACCGGATGACGGCGCTGGCGGCCTCGGGCGTACGTACGCTCTCGCTCGACGTCACCGATGAGACTTCGGCCAAGAACGCGGTCGCAGAGATCCTCGCCGCCGAAGGCCGCATCGACGTTCTTGTCAACAACGCCGGGTACGGCTCATACGGCGCGCTGGAAGACGTCCCGATGCGCGAGGCCCGCGCGCAGATCGAGGTCAACCTGTTCGGTCTGGCCCATCTGACTCAGCTGGTGCTGCCAGCCATGCGTGCCCAGCGCAGTGGCACCATCATCAACATCAGCTCCATGGGTGGACGGTTCGCCACACCCATGGGTGCGTGGTACCACGCCAGTAAGTACGCCGTCGAAGGACTCAGCGACGCGTTGCGCCTGGAGCTCAAGCGGTTCGGCATCGCTGTCCTGCTCATCGAGCCGGGCTCGATCCGGACCGAGTGGGGCGCGATCGCTGCCGAGAAGCTACGCACCACCTCCGGCCAGGGGCCGTACGCCGAGCAGGCGAACGCCATGGCCGCGTCGCTGGAGTCCAGCTCACGCCCTGACGCGCGGATGACCTCACCGACCAGCGTCATCGCCAAAGCCGTCACCAGGGCGGCCACCGCCCGCCGACCCCGTACCCGCTACCGTGTCGGCTTCGGTGCCCGCCCGCTCATCCTCCTCAGCAGGATCCTGCCCGACCGGACCTTCGACGCCCTGGTCAAGCGCTCCTCCGGCGTTCCGGCCTGAACCGCCACCGCGGCCACTCCCGCCTGTCGAGCCCGGTTATCGCCTCATCGTCACCAACGGCATGGCCGACAACTGCGAGATCAACGGTCTACGGGTTCGCGGGGTGCCGCTGTACCGGCTGGACGGATGTGGGGACGCCTGACTGGCGCGGGACCTAGGCGCGCAGGAAGCGTAGGACGGCGAGCACGCGTCGGCGTTCGCGGTCGCCCGGCGTCAGGTCCAGCTTCGTGAAGATCGAGGTCACGTGGGCCTCGACCGTCTTCACCGCGAGGTAGAGGTCGGCGGCGATGGCGGTGTTGGAGTGCCCGCGTGCCATCAGGGCCAGCACTTCTCGATGGCACGCTCGGACAGGAACAGCGTCCGCGCGATGGCGGCGTTGTTCTGACCGGTCGCCATGGCGCTGAGGACCTCGTGTTCACGAGCGGTCAACGTGGCGAGCGGTCCCTTCTCGCGAGTGGTGTGGGCCAGCAGGCCCTTCACGACCTTCGGGTCCAGCACCGACCCGCCGCGGGCGACCTCGCGAAGGGCGCGCACCAGTTCGTCGACCTCGACGACCCGCTCCTTCAGCAGGTACCCGAGTCCGGCGACGCCGTCGCGCAACAGTTCGTAGGCGTACTCGTGTTCGACGTACTGCGACAGGACGACCACCCGACGCCGGGGTGCTCGGCTCGGATGCGCTTCGCGGCC